>DGEY01000056.1 GCA_002391385.1 Firmicutes bacterium UBA3914
AGCATCAGCAGAACCAAAGCTAGACTGAAAACCACTACGAGTTTCTTATTCACGGCATATCCTCCTCGCATTTATTCTTCAGCTCAGACTCTTGGCGGAACAAAGCTGCGGCTGACTCCTGCGCATCACCTCCCTCGAATGCACAAACACTCCTAATACTGGGAATCCCCTCCTACACCAACTCAGCGCCCCAGAGCCCATCTTGTTCAAGGCCCTGGAGACGATCGCGGTGGGAAACACCCAGTGTTTTGCCAATCTCCCAAATGGCTGATGTTACATACGTTAGGTGAATTGGATGATTCCATACCAACCTGGGAATTCCTGCCCAAGAAACTGAGAGATTTCCAGCGTTCGTCCAGTGCCCAGGCCGGTATACTGCCTAGAACAGCACACCCGCCACCAGGATGATGTTGCTGTAGGGAGTAAACTCGCCGGTGCGGACCACCGCCTTGGCGCCCTTGCACAGCTCCTGGAATTCGCTATGGGGAACTGTGCGCAAGGGAATCTCGTGGGGCCACATGGCCGTGAAGTCTTTATACATCTGCGGTGAAACTTCTGCCTGCTCAGTATCGATGATGGCTTCTTCCACGTGCAGTTCAGTCAAGACCGTTTCCACTGTTTCCAGAAAACCCGGCACGCCTTCCTTTAAGGCCAGATCCACGAACTCTACCCCCGGGGGCACGGGCAGGCCCGCGTCGCCAATCACCAGCATGTCCCCGTGGGCCATGGCGGCGATGATCCGGGAAAGCTGGGCATGCAGAACTCCGGTTTTCTTCATAAAGTGCCTCCTTTCAGTTCCCAACTGATGGGAAGCGGGGCGCCGGAAGGCTTCCAGGCCCCGCTCCCCCTGACTCCCGGCTCTTCAGCGCGCCTACTTCACAAGCTCCAGAGCTACAGGAATGAACTTCTCCACCGCTTCACCCTGCAGAACCTTCACGGCGTACTCTACACCCAGCTGTCCCATGAGGCGGGGCTGCTGGGCGATGGTGGCCAGCATGCGGCCTTCCTGCACGGCCTTGACGGCGTCGTCGGTGGCGTCAAAGCCGACAACCTGGATCTCAGCGGCTCTGCCGGCGGCTTCGATGGCGATGATGGCACCCAGAGCCATTTCATCGTTGTGGCAGAAGACAGCGTCGATTTCCGGCTGCGCCTGCAGGATGTTCTCCATGACCGTCAAGCCCCGGGCGCGGTCGAAACCGGCCTCCTGGCGGGCCACAACTTCGATCTCAGGGTATTGAGTAATGATCTCGTTGAAGCCCTGGCCGCGCTCCCTGGCCGCGTTGGTGCCGGGAATGCCTTCCAGTTCCACAACTTTGCCCTTGCCGCCCAAAAGCTCGGCTATGAACTCGCCGGCCATGCGCCCGCCCAATACGTTGTCGGAAGCGATGTGGGTTACCACTTCTCCGCCTTCGGCGGCGCGGTCCACTGTGATGATGGGAATACCGGCGCGATTAGCTGCTAGAATAGCTGGTACAACCGCCGCCGAGTCGGTGGGGTTCACCAAAATCAGATCCACGCCCCGGGCGATGAGATCCTCGATACCCGCCAGCTGGCGCGCGGGGTCGTCCTGGGCATCGAGCACGCGCAGGGTGACACCGAGTTCAGCAGCCTTGGCTTCTGCCCCATCCTTCAGGTCAACGAAAAACGGGTTATCCAGCGTGGAAATGGCAAAGCCGATGGTGTAGGCCGATACAGCCGCACTGGTTAGAGCCAGCGTCAGCAGCACACTCAAGGCAACAAGCAGTGACTTCCTCATGAAGCATCCTCCTTTGGTTTTTATGGACATGCTCAGGTTTCGCTACCCTCGCTAACGGTTATCACTACACTTGTGCGGTCTGTGCTGGATCCGCACTGGGTCCCTGCTTATCTCCGCTGGATTCCACCTCCTTTCGGAAAGTACGTCCTCCGGCATGCAGCAAACGATCGAGAAGGACAGCCACCAATATCACCAGGCCCTTGGCCACATCCTGGTAGAAGGGAGAGACATTGAGCAGGTTAAAGACGTTGCCCAAAACACCAATGATCAAAGCTCCGATGATCGTTCCCCCGATGTTCCCCCTGCCACCGGACAGGCTGGTGCCTCCTAAGATCACCGCGGCGATGGCATCCATTTCGTAAGACACGCCAGCGGTGGGCTGTGCGGAAAACAGGCGGGCGGTCAATATGACCCCGACCAAGCCGGCCAAAAGCCCGTTAATGCCGTAGATGGCCACCTTAACGCGATTCACCCTGATGCCCGCCATGCGGCAGGCCTGTTCATTGCCGCCCACGGCATAGACCAGGCGGCCCAGCTTTGTGTGCTTGACGAAGAGATAGCCGAGGATGTAAACCACAACCATGATGATCACCGGGACGGGGATGGAACCTAGGTAACCATGGCCAAACCACTGGAAAGTTTGGTTTGTGACATGGATGGCCCGCCCTCCGGTGTACACCTGGGTAAAGCCCCTGGCCAGCGCCATGGTGGCCAGTGTGACGATGAAGGGAGGCAGCTGCCCGTAGGCGATGAACAGGCCGTTGGTGATGCCGAGAGCCAGGCCCACCAGCAGGGTGACAAGCACTCCTGCAAACCAACCGGCCCCACCGGCCATCAGGCCCGCTCCCAATGCCCCAGAGATGGCCACAACCGATCCAATGGAGAGATCTATACCGCCGGAGATAATGACAATGGTCATACCCGCGGCCAGCACCGCATTGATGGCCACCTGGCGGGTCACATTGAGCAGATTAGCGGTGGTGAAAAAGCGGTCGCTTAAAAGGGAAGCAAAGGCCACCATAACCAGCAGAACCAGCAGCATACCGTAACGCCTGATCAAATCCTGAGGAGCCACGCCCAGTCGTTTGCCTGCTTTCATCGCGTATATCCTCCCGTTCCATACATACCGATTTCCTCTTGGGACGTCTGCGTAGCATCGAGTTCAGCTGCCACCCGCCCCTCGTACATCACATAAATCCGGTCGCTCAAGTTGATAATCTCCGGCAGCTCAGAGGATACCAAGATAATGACCTTGCCCTGGGCAGCCAGCTCATCGATTAAGCGGTACACCTCTGCCTTGGCCCCCACATCAATGCCCCGGGTGGGCTCTGACATGAGAATGATCTCCGGTTCGGTGGCCAGCCACTTGGCCAGGACCACCTTCTGCTGGTTGCCGCCGGAGAGGTATTCCACCTGCTGCTCCACGTCGGGGGTGCGGATCCGCAGCTGCTGCACATAATGCTCGGCTTGCCCCCGTTCCCGTCCGTGGGCAATGACCCCCAAGCGGGTGATTTTGTCCATAGAGGACAGGCTTATGTTGAACATCACCGAAAGGGGCAGCACCAGGCCCTCCTCTTTGCGGTTCTCCGTGAGCAGGCCAATGCCGTTTCTGATAGCATCCCAAGGGGAGCGGATCACCACTTCCCGGCCCCGCAGGCGGATGGTGCCGCCTGTTGCGGATAGAGCTCCAAACAGCGCCCGGAGCACATCATGCTGTCCCGCACCCATCAGGCCCGTTAGACCCACCACTTCCCCTTTGTGCGCCGTGAGGGAGACACCCTTGACTTTCCCGGGCACCGTGAGGTTTTCCACCTCCAGCACCAACTCCTGGTCTGGTTTGCGGGTGCGCACATACATGGTGCGCAGGGGACGGCCCACCATCATCTGCACGATCTCATCCCTGGTCAGCTCGGCGATGGGCTTGGTGCCCACCAGGCGGCCATCCCGCAGCACCGTGGCCCGGTCGGCGATGGCCATCACTTCCTCCAGCTTGTGGGAGATGTAGACGATGGCCGTACCCTGGTCCCGCAGCCGGCGAATAAGCTCAAAGAGGCGCTCCACTTCTGCATCGGTGAGGGCAGCGGTGGGTTCATCCATGATGATCACGTCGGCGTCCTTGGACAGGGCCGCGGCAATCTCCACCATTTGCTGTTCCGCCACGCTCAGCTCTCTGACCAGTGTGTCCGGGGACACGTCCAGCCCCAGCCACTGCAGAACCTCCTGGGCTCTGCGGCGCATCCAGCCATAGGGGACCAACCCCCACGGTCTGTTCCCCAGCGTTTCCAGGAACATGTTCTCCATGATGGTCATGTTGTTGATCAAATTGAACTCCTGGTGAATAATGCGGATGCCCAAGCGCTGCGCATCCAGGGGGGTTTGGATTTCCACCGACTGGCCCCGCACCTGGATCTCGCCGGCATCCTTGGTGTACACGCCGGTTAAAATCTTAGACAGGGTGCTCTTCCCGGCTCCGTTCTCCCCCACCAGGGCATGAACTTCGCCAGCCCTCAGCTCGAAGTCCACCCCATCCAGGGCCCGAACTCCTGGGAAGGCCTTGCTGATGCCCTTCATACGAACAACACAGCTGTCTTCTGCGGCAGGCAGCTCTTTGGCCATGGGAACAGCTCCTTTCTACTGACCGAATTCTGCCCTGGGGGCTGGCGCGGTACTGCTCCGGACCACCAAGTAGGTGGGCAAGACC
>DGEY01000063.1:0-162 GCA_002391385.1 Firmicutes bacterium UBA3914
CCCAACAGCCAGATGGGGGAGGCCTCAGCACTGGTGCGGTAGTCTACCCTGGTGGCGAAGCCCAGCTTGCTCAGCTGCTCGGATACATAGTCGCCCACCAGACGGCGTTGGTCCTCGATACGGGCCAGGATGATGATTTCGATGGGCTGGTCGTTGTAATGC
>DGEY01000063.1:472-852 GCA_002391385.1 Firmicutes bacterium UBA3914
TGCAGCACCGGGTTAAAGGTGAGCTCGCTGTAGGAACCGAAGGTTACATAGTAGTCGAGATTCGGATCCTCGATGACCGTTTGGAAAGGAACGGCCTCGGAGCTGGTGGATGCATAGATATCGAGGTCGCCAGTTTGCAGACGGGAAATAGCGGTGTTGATGTTCGGCTCTTCGACAATGATTACTTCATCTACCCAGGTTCCCATCCTCTTCTCTTGGGCCAAGGCGCCGAAGGAGAGGATGCAGACTAATGCAACCGCTAACAACACAAAGGTTGTCTTCCGCTTGAACAATACAGGTCACCTTCCTTATCTGAAATTATGATGAACACGATTCCGACAATCCCCGACACTCGCTAGCAGCGATCACCCCCTTGGTGC
>DGEY01000063.1:1124-1631 GCA_002391385.1 Firmicutes bacterium UBA3914
CTCGTAAACCCTTTTCACAAGTTCGGTAGCACCCAATGCTCCAAACATGCTTTTCATCGGTTTGCCATTTAGTTCAATAATCCAGATCTTTCCGGCTGTGTCCAGGCAGAAGTCCACGCTCACTTCGCCCAGGGAACCCAGGGCCCCCTCCGCCAGCTGGGCGGCCTTGAGGCTCAACTCCTCCAGCTGCGGGAGGAAGGACGTTTCTGGGAAAGCCTGCTCCAGAGCCCTGGCGGCCGGCAGGATGGCTTGGCTGACGTTGGTGATATAGGAGTAGCGCAGGGCCACGCGGCTGAGGGCACCGGAGGGCTGCCAGGTGCCGGCCGCGTCTTTCTGAACCAAGATGCGCACATCGAAGATCCGGCCGTCGATGGCGGCTGCTGGTATAAACTGCTGGATCAGCCAGCCGCTGTCGGCCGCCTCCTCCAGCCAGGTGAGCAGTTCATCTACTCCCCCAAAGGTCGCGATGGGAGATTGGGTGCCGTGGTGCACCAGCACCCTCTTCCC
>DGEY01000063.1:1864-8319 GCA_002391385.1 Firmicutes bacterium UBA3914
TGACTGCGGGGCAGGTGGGGCAGGAGTGGCGAGCGGCTTAGGGCTTGGTGAATGGTCAGTTTGTCGAAGCGGGTGACATGGTTGAAGACCTTGTTTTTTCCCACCAGGAGTTCCAGGCGGTTTACCACTTGGGGCTTGGGGCCGTAGAAGCGGTTATAAAACGCCCTGGGCAGGGGCACAGTGGCCAGCTGCCAGCTGGCACCATCCCAAACCAGGGCCTCCACCTCTTCAGTTGACCAGTTGATGCGCCGGGGCGTGACGATGGCCAGTTCCACGCCGAGTCTCGATGCGGGCCCCCCATAGGCGGGGATGGGCTGGAAAAAGGGAGTGAGCAGACCGATGCGCCTTTGTTCAGCCATGGCAGTACCTCCAAGGAGCTTAATTGATCCATAGTACTGTCCAGCCGGCGGGCTGCCCTAGCGTACCGTTCCCGATTCTCGCCGGTGGGCTTTGCAATCAGTACTCCAGGGCCATGGCTCTCCACCGGCCCCGCTCATATAGTGGGGAAGAAGGAGGGATGAGCATGGGTGTGAGAAATCTCTGCTGTCGCTGCCCAGAAGCGTGGGCCAACTTCATCAACCGCTGGGTTTTTGTACTGCTCACCAATGATGATCAGTTTCTGATGGATACTCAATGGCAGCTGAGGCAGGTGCAGGAGACCTATCTCGTGCTGCGGCGTCCAGTGGCCGATCTGGATGGGTGGCAGAGGGTGGCCATTCCTTGCCAGCACATCGCCGCTTTGGTGGAAGCGCCGCCACCGCCGCTTGCCGTGTAGGGCCAAAGAGAAGGCCCCGGGAAGTCCATCCTAGGCGATAGATTTCCTGTCTCTGGACCTCCCTTGCATCTAATACAGCGACTACTATTATTAGTGTAGAAACACCACCAGCTTTGTGCTGGTGGTGTCGCTCTTTAGGCTAGGGTATCCAGGACCGCCTGGAGATCCCGGATGATGTCTTCCGGATCCTCCAGGCCCACCGATAACCGCACCAGGCCGTCGGAAATGCCGCACTTGGCCCGTTCCTCCGGTGGGTAAGTGGAATGGGTCATGGAGGCTGGGTGCTGGATGAGGGTTTCCGTATCGCCCAAGCTCACCGCCAGGGTGCACAGCTTGACGTTGTTCATGAGGGTCACCCCCGCTTCCACGCCTCCCTTCAGTTCGAAGGAGATCATGCCGCCGGGCAGGCGCATTTGCTTTTGGGCCAACTCCCGCTGGGGGAAACTGGCCAGCCCCGGGTAGTAAACCGCGCCCACAGCCGGGTGGCTTTCCAGGAACTGCGCCACCTGCTGGGCACTCGCGCAGTGCCGCTCCATGCGCAGGGCCAAAGTCTTCAGGCCCCGGCAGACCAAGTAGGCATCGAAGGGGCTGAGTACCGCGCCTGTTATATCTTTGATCCCATAGTAGCGGACCTGATCGATGAACTCCTTGCTGCCCACAACGAGGCCGGCAATCACATCACCATGGCCATTTAGGTACTTAGTGGCGGAGTGCAGCACCACATCTGCCCCCAGCTCCAGGGGCCTCTGCAGGTAAGGTGTACAGTAGGTATTATCCACAAAAACCATACAGCCTGGGATCTCATGGGCCAGCTGGCTGATGCCTTCGATATCGGCGATGGTCATGGTGGGGTTAGCCGGGCTTTCTAGATAGACTACCTTAGTATTAGGCCTCAGTGCCCTGCGCACCGCCTCCAGATCGGAGACATCCACAAAAGTGGTCTCAATTCCGTATTTGCTGGCCCCGTGACTTAAGAACGCAAAAGTGCAGCCGTAAAGCGCTTGGCCCGCCACCACGTGATCCCCCGGTTCCAGGGCGGTCCAGAGGGCTGAGGTAATGGCACCCATCCCTGAGCCGGTGGCCAGGGCCGCCTCACCCCCTTCCAGCAGGGCGACTTTGCGCTCCAGCTCCGCGGCGTTGGGGTTACCCAAGCGGGTATAAATGTAACCCTCCTCTTCCAGCGCGAACCTTCTTGCTCCCTGCTGGGCGGATTCGAACACAAAGGTGGAAGCTTGGTAAATAGGGGTAACCAGCGCTCCAGCTGCATTTTTCTCCTGTCCTCCGTGAATGGCCTTGGTGGAAAAACCCATCATCTCATACTCTTTGGTCATCATTTCCCCTCCGTATTACATCCTGTTAACTTCATTATACACTATTGTAACAACAGGGGAAAGGACCCTGGGGACAAGGGGAGATCTTTCTTTCGAAAATCGTCGGTGCACAAAACAGGAAACAGCCGTTCGGGGTCGAAGTAGCCTGGAAAGAACGCATGGCAGGGGGTCTTGTCATGTTTATGCAGATCGATCCCCTCTGGCGGGAGGCCTTTGCCCTGGCCTGGGAGGCCTTTTGCCGGGGGAATGTCCCTGTGGGCTGCTTGATTGTCAATGGAGCTGGACAGGTGGTGGCCCGGGGTCAAAACGCCATCTTTGATGACCATACCGTTACTCCCTTAGCCGGAACGGATCTGGCCCATGCGGAGATGGTGGCCTTGAGCAGATTAAGGATAGCTGAGCATAATACCACTGATTACACACTGTATACCACCCTGGAGCCCTGTCCCATGTGTTTCGGTGCCATCGCCATGACGGGCCTGAAACAGGTTCGCTACGCAGCTCGGGATGGCGTGGCTGGCTCGGCGGTTTTGAGCAGGGCAACGCCTTACCTGGTGGGTAAGCGGATCACTCTGCTTTGGGAAGAGTCTCCCCTGGAAGTGTTTCAAATCGCTCTTTCCACCGCCTTTGAACTGGAGCGACAGCACCCCAAGCAGCAGAGGACCTTGGGCGCCTGGCGCGCCCACTGCCCGGCGGGGGTGCAGGTGGGAGGGGATCTTTTTGCCCAGGGTTATTTTTCCACAGCTGTGCGGGACCGCTGGCCAGTGGAGCAGGTGTACGCCGAGGTGATGGCGAATCTGACCGCAAAGTCTGGAGCGGAGGCGGCCGCCGGCTTAGGCGAGGTGGATTAGCTTGAGAGCGGTGCTGTTTGATCTGGATGGAACTTTGCTGCCCATGGATATGGATCTTTTCCTCCAGGAATACCTGGGAGAGCTGGCCCTGAAGGCCGCCGCCTGCGGCTATGAACCTGATAAGTTGGTGGATGTGGTCATGGCCGGGGTGGAAGCCATGATCGCAAACGATGGGTCCATGACTAACGAAGAGCGCTTCTGGCAGCTGTTCCTCTCCCGTTTCGGCGGGGAGCAGGAGGACCATCTCCAGATGTTTGAAGACTTTTACCGCAACGAGTTTCGCGGGCTGGCCCGGATTGTCCAGCCCTGCCCCTGGGCCCGCCGGGCAGTGCAGCTGTTGAAGGCCAAAGGCTATCCCTTAGTGCTGGCCACCAATCCTCTCTTTCCCCGGATGGCTACCCTGGAGAGGGTGGCCTGGGCAGGTTTAGATCCGGCGGATTTTGTGCTGATCACAACCTTCGAGAACTGCCGTTTCACCAAGCCCAACCCCGGTTACTTCCTGGAGATCCTGGAGGTGATCGGTGCCCAGGGGCAGGAGTGCCTGATGGTGGGTAACGATCTGGTGGAAGATCTGCCCGCTGTGCAGCTGGGTATGGAGCTGTTCTTGGTCACCGACAACCTGATCAATCCCCAGGGCATGGACTATTCCCACATCGCCCATGGAAGCCGCCAAGAATTGGTGGAGTATTTAGCCAAACTGCCAGATAGGAAGTGATGCCGTGTCTAGGATTTACGATCTCAGCCATCCCTATCAGCACCAAATGCCGGTTTACCCAGGGGACGATCCGGTTGTGCTGCGGGAAAAGCGCAGCGCGGCCAAAGACGGGTACACCCTCTATGCCCTCCAGACCGGCTTGCATGCCGGAACTCACCTGGATGCCCCCCTGCATTTTTTAGCCGAGGGCAGGATGATTGCCGATCTGCCCCTGGATCTGTTTGCAGGCAGAGGGCGCCTTTTGGATGTGCGGGGTGAGGATCCCATCAGGTACCGGGCTGAGTACGGAAGTTTAGTTGGCGAGGATGACGTTGTCCTGCTCTGGACCGGCCACAGCGCAGCTTGGGGTACAGCAGCTTACTTCCAGCAGCACCCCACGGTCCACGAAGAACTGGCCCGCTTTTTCGTTCAGCGCAGGATCAAGCTTCTAGGCATGGATCTGCCTTCCCCCGATGGTCCTCCATTCCTGGTCCACAAGACCCTGCTGGGTGCGGGAATTCCCCTGTTGGAGAATCTAACCAATCTGGAACAGCTTGAGCAGCTGTCCAGCTTTGAGGTGATAGCCTTTCCCCTCAAGATCTGCGCGGAGGGCTGCCCCGTGCGGGCAGTGGCCAGAGTTTTAGCTTAAGGAGGAGAACAACATGGAACGGGCCTACGCATGGCTGCGGCGCTACGGCCGCCCGCTGGAGCTTGCCCTGTGGGAGTATTTCTTCAGCGGCGGCCCCAAGGAGAATGTGCTCAGGTGTCTGGCCGCTTTTCAGAATGCGGATGGGGGATTCGGGCACGGCCTAGAGCCGGACTTTTGGCTGCCCCGCTCTTCACCCATGGCCAGCTGGATGGCTGGCCAGATCTTAGTGGATATCCAGGCTGACCCCGAGGAGGGCATTGTGCGCAGGCTCCGGGACTACCTCCTCGGGGCCAAACAGGTACAGCCGGGTATGTGGCCCTCGGTTCTTCCGGAAAACAACGCTTATCCCCACGCTCCCTGGTGGGAGTGGACGGAAGCTGCCCAGCAGGATTGGATGTTTAACCCCAGTGTGGAGCTGGCAGCCTTTCTGATCCACTGGTCCGGCGGGGAGGGACCTGAAGCTGACCTCGGCTGGTCCTCTCTGGGGGCGGCCTGTGAGTACCTGCTGGAAGCGGAGAGTGTGGAGTGGCACGGCTTGAAAAACTACTGGCAGTGTCTGAAGCTGCTCCGGCCCTTCAAGGAGAGGTTCCCCGGGGAGGTGGGCTGTTCCTTTGGGGAAGTGGAAGCGCAGGCGAGGGCTCTGATCCTGGAAGTGATCGATCGTGATCTGGCCAGTTGGGGAAAGAGCTACAAGCCCTTACCTCTGGACTTTGTGAAAAGTCCCGCTGACCCCCTCTATCCAGAACTTAAGCCTCTGGTGGAGGAAAACCTCCGCGTTTATCTGCGGGATCGGGATGAAGACGGGATCTGGGATATCACCTGGGGTTGGCAGCACTATCCGGAAGAGTTTGCCGTGGCCCGCCGGTACTGGCAGGGGATTTTGGCGGTGGAACGGTACCGGGTGCTCAACGCTTTTGGCTCTCTGTGAGGTGAAAACATGAAGTGGCTGGTTGCTTCCATCGCCGTGGCTTGTTATCTTTTGGATCTGGCGCTGATCGTGCTCAACCGCGGGTACAGCCAGAGGCCGCTCCCCGCTGAGGTGCGGGATGTCTACGATGAAGGGCTGTACCGGCGCTGGCAGTCCTATTTCTTCGAGACCCAGAGATTCGCCTTGGTGCGCAGCACTGTCAATTTGCTGGTGCATTTGGCCTTTCTCCTGGTCTTGGCTGAACCCCTCAGCCACTGGACAGGCCGGCTGAATGTCCACCCCATCTGGCAGTCCCTGCTTTTTCTGGGCATCTACTACACCCTCACCACTGCTCTGGCCATTCCTCTGGATGCCTACCGCATCTTTTCCATCGAAGAACGCCACGGCTTTAACCGCCGCACCGTCAAGATGTATGTCCGCGATCTTCTGGTGAGCTATGCCGCTTCCCTGGGCCTAGGTGCTGTGCTGGTGGGTGGGGCCCATGGCTTGTACCTGCGCTTTGGTGGACGGCTTTGGACATTTCTGCTCGTGCTCGGGGCGGCCAGCTTGGCGGTGCTGCTTTTGGCCCGGGCCTTTTGGGGCAGGATTTCCATTCGGCTCTTCTACAAGCCCAGGCCCCTGCCCCCAGGTACGCTGCGCAGCAGAATTGAAGAGCTGGCCGCGGCCCACGGTTTTAACGCTAGATCCATCGCGGTGATCGACACCTCGACCCGCTCCAGCAAACTGAATGCCCTGTTTACAGGCTTGGGACGCACCAGGGAAGTGATGTTCTTCGACACACTCCTGGACAAGCTTTCCGAGGACGAGATCGTAACTGTCATCGCCCACGAGCTGGGCCACGCGGTGCACGGCGATATGCTGGGGCGTGCGGTGCGGCTGGGGGTGGGCTCGGCGCTGTACGCGCTGGGTATGGGAGTTGTGCTCAGCAGCCCTGGCCTGTTTAAAGGTTTCGGCTGGCCGGAAGTCCATTTCGGCTTGGCCGTCGTTCTCTTTCAGATCCTGTTTGTTCCGGTGGGGCTGGTCTGGGGCATTGTGGGCAATTACTTCTCCAGGCGGGAAGAGTACAGGGCCGACCGTTTTGCCGCGGAAAACACCGATCCCCAGTGGACCATTTCCGGCCTGAAGAGCATGCACCGGGAGAATCTGATCAACCTCAATCCCCACCCCCTCTCGGTGCTGCTGTATGCTTCCCATCCCACCTTGGGTCAGCGCATCAGGGCCCTGGGG
>DGEY01000063.1:8551-12376 GCA_002391385.1 Firmicutes bacterium UBA3914
TGAGGACGAAAAAGGGAGGCTGGCCGCTATGCGGGCCAGCCTCCGTCACTTCTAGAAGATGGAAAAGAGGATAAACAGCCCTGCGGCCAGGGAGGAGACCAGGGAGACGACGGTGATCTGGGTGTTGATGGATGGGCCCGCTGTATCCTTAAACGGGTCGCCCACCGTGTCGCCCACAACCGCAGCTTTGTGGGCCGCGGAGCCCTTGCCGCCGAAGTTGCCTGCTTCCACATACTTTTTGGCATTGTCCCACAGGCCACCGGAGTTGCTCATGAACAAGGCAATGAGCAGGCCGCTAACGATATTGCCGGCGAGGAACCCGCCAATGGCTCGGACACCGCCGATAAAGCCCACCGCCAGGGTGGCCAGGATGGCCATCAGCCCCGCGGGGATGAGCTCCCTCAAGGCGCCAGTGGTGGCAATATCAATGCAGCGGGCATAGTCCGGCTTAGTTTTGCCCTCCTTAATGCCCGGCATCGTTTCGAACTGTCTGTGGATCTCCGCGACCATGCGTTCCGCATTGCGGTTTACACCCAGCATGAGCAGGGCAGAGAAGACGGCGGGAACAGCGGATCCCACAATCAGGCCGAAGAAGACCAGGGGATCCATAACATCAAAGCCTTGCAGCAGCTCCAGGCCCCTGGCCGCCAGAACTTCGTTGGCCTCGGAGAGGAACGCGCCCAACAGGGCGATCACAGTCAAACCGGCGGCACTAATGGCGAAACCCTTGGTAATGGCTTTCACCGTGTTGCCCGCGCTGTCCAGGGCATCGGTGATGTCCAGCGCTTCCTCACCCAGGTCAGCCATTTCCACCAGACCCCGGGCGTTATCCACAATGGGCCCGTAGGCGTCGTTGGAGATGATCATGCCCACGATGGAGAGCATTCCCACCGCTGCCACCGAGATCCCAAACAGCGCGTCGGTGATGGTGGTGGGATCCACACTATTTGTGATCAGGAAGGCACCCAGGGCGGAGACGGCAATGCCAATCAGGGCCGGGAAAACGCTCAAGAAGCCGTAGCTCATACCGGAGATCATGGTGAAAGCAGGTCCCGACTGCGACGCGGAAGCCACCTGCTGCACCGGCTTGCGCAGGTCGTTGGTGAAATAGTCGGTGGCAATACCGATGATTACGCCTACGCCCAGTCCCAGCATGGCTGCTGCCCAGTAACGCCAGCTGAAGTCGAAGATGGCGGTGGCCAGACCGGTGATGGCCACGAAGACCGCGGTGGTGATGTAGGTCAGTTTGTTCAAAGCCGCGGTGGGATCGGCGCCCTTGCTGATCCTGGCCACCAGTACACCGATGATGGAGGCTAAAAGGCCAGATGCTGCGTAGCAGAAGACCATCTGCGTGAATTTGCCAACTCCCCCATCTAGGGCCAAGGCCAGCACCACAGCTGCGGAGAGGGAGGCTACATGGGAGTCAAAGAGGTCTGCGCCCATGCCAGCCACGTCCCCCACGTTGTCCCCTACGTTGTCTGCGATAACCGCGGGGTTGCGCGGGTCGTCTTCGGGGATGCCCAGTTCAACCTTACCCACGAGATCTGCGGAGATATCCGCGGTTTTGGTGAAGATGCCGCCGCCCGCTTTGGCAAAGAGGGCCAGCGAAGAGGCTCCGAAGCTGAAGCCCAAGGTCATGGCCGCATCGCCAGTCAAGATCATGATGCCCGTAACACCGAGGAGGCTCGCGCCGACCACGGCCATGCCCATGACCGCTCCGCCCCTAAAGCCGATCATAAAGGATTTTTCCATGCTTTCGGTAGCTGCGGTGGCTGTCCTAGAGTTGGCAATGGTGGCTATATTCATGCCAATTTTCCCTGCCAGACCCGAAAACACGGAACCGGCGATGTAAGCTATGGCCATGAAAATGTTCCGTTTGGGTTCCCCGTGCCAGATGGGCTGGGGCAGGAAGAGTAGAATAGCTACCGCCACGATCAGCACGAAGTAGCTTAGCAAGCGATACTCCCGCGCCAAGAACACATTAGCCCCTTCCCGGATCAGCGCGGCGATTTCCTGCGTTTTCTTGGTACCGGGATTCTGTCTGCTCACCCAGGTGTACAACCAAGCAGCGGTGGCAAACGACAGCAGAGCAACAACAACCGATATGGCAAACCAGTTCATGTTTATCCCTCCGTTTGAGACGATGCACTCCGACTGACGCTAACCGCAACTCTTTGCTTAACCGCTAGGTCTTCATCCTACGACGTCATCCCCTTCTGTTGGGAATAGCCGAGTCCTTCGGCTGATGGTACAATATACACCACTGCCCATATTCGCCCCAAAGATCACCTTACCCTGCAGAAAAGTACACTGGGTGCGCATCTTCTTCCCGAGGAACGAAGAGGAAGTGGCGCAGCGGCCCCGAATTCCCACCTTGATAGTCCACTCTCACGAAAGGAGCTGTTCACCATCAACCCAGTCCTCCAGACAATTCACGGGCGAAGTTCCCTGCGGGTGTACCGGGATGAACCCATTCGCGCCGAAGACCTGCAAGTTTTGCTGGAAGCTGTGCTGCGCGCCCCCACTGCGGGCAACATGATGCTCTACTCCGTTTTGGTGATCGAGGATCAGGCCACCAAGGAAAGGCTGAGCCAAACCTGCGATAACCAGGCCTTCATCGCCAAGGCGCCGCTCATTCTCGTGTTCTTAGCGGACTACCAGCGGTGGTTCGACTATTTCCACCTCTGCCAAGTTCCAAAGTTCTGTGCCGAGAAAGGACTCAGCTGGCGGGAACCTGATGTGGGCGAGCTCTTTATTGCCCTGGATGATGCGCTGATCGCCGCGCAGACCGCGGTCTTGGCCGCGGAAAGCCTAGGGATCGGCAGCTGCTATATCGGGGATATCATGGAGAACTATGAAGTGCACAGGGAGCTCTTGAACCTGCCTGAGTACACTTTTCCCGCAGCCATGCTCTGCCTGGGTTATTATCCCCACGACTATCAGCGGAGGCCGCGCCCCCGTTTCGCCCAGGAGTACATCGTCCACCGGGAGGGCTACCGCCGCTTGGCCGGGGCTGAGCTGCGGCAGATGTTCGCAGGGGTGGAGCAGGACTTTCCCGCCAAGAACCGCTTCGGCGCGGCCAACTTCGGCCAGTTGATGTATGCCCGCAAGACGGGCAGTGCCTTTGCCCAGGAGATGAGCCGTTCCATCCGGGCGGCCTTGAAAAACTGGCAGGGCGGCAGGTAAAGCGCGGGCCGCCTCGAAGAATCACTGAGAGTACTGCGTAGTAAAGGGAGGAAGAACAATGCGGGCTTACGAGAGGCTTTTGCGGTATACGAACTACCCGGCAGCATCGGATGGCACCAGCTCCAGCTGCCCCAGCACACCGGAGCAGCTGGACTTCGCCCGGGCTCTGGTTGAGGAAATGCTCGGCCTGGGCATTGCAGATGCCCACGTGGACGAGCATGGCTATGTGTACGGCACCCTGCCAGCCAACATACCCAACTGGGAGGGACCGGTCATCGGCTTTATCGCCCACATGGACACGGTGCGGGATGTACCTTACCAGAACATCAAGGCCCGGGTGGTGGAGAACTACGACGGTGGAGAGATTCTCCTCAACGCCGAGGAGAACATCGTGCTCAGCCCCGCTGAATTTCCCGTTCTCCGGGATTATGTGGGCAAGGATTTGGTGGTGACCGACGGGACCACCTTGCTGGGCGCGGATAACCGGGCCGGCATCGCCGAGATTTTGACCATGGCGGAGATCCTGCTCACCGATGAGAGCATCAAACACGGCACGATCAAAATCGCCTTCACCCCCGATGAAGAGATCGGGCGGGGGGCGAACCGCTTTGCCGTGGAGCAGTTCGGTGCCGACTTCGC
>DGEY01000083.1 GCA_002391385.1 Firmicutes bacterium UBA3914
AAACAGCTCCCGCACGGTGACTACGCCCTCCAGATGGCGGTTATCGTCCATGACATAGCAGGTATAGACCGTTTCCTTGTCTACCGCGGTGCGCCGGATGCGCTGGAAGGCCTCGGCCACCGTCATGGTTTTCCGCAGATCGACAAACTCCGCGGTCATGATGCTGCCTGCGGAGTGGGGAGGATACTTCAGGAACTGGTTGATCAGCTCCCGCACATCGGGGGAAGCGTTGCGCAGCACGCGCTTGACCACATTGGCGGGCATCTCCTCCAGAAAGTCCGCGGCATCGTCGGAAAAGAGCTCGTTGATGATGGAGCCCACTTCCTGGTCGGTGATGGCTTCCACAATATACTGCTGCATCTCGCTGGAAAGATAGGAGAAGATCTCCGCGGCCCGGTCCTTGGACAGGGAGCGGAACAGCATGACCACATGCTCCCGCTTCAGCTCCTCCATCAAAGCCGCGATGTCTGCATCCTGCAGCCCAGACAGCTCGGCCCGTACAGCCTTGAGGTTTCTCTCGGCAATCAAGCGTTCCAGATCACGAAGGTCAATCATTACTGCCATTGTTTTTATCCTCCTTTCCATTTTTCATGGTGGAGTATAAAAACGAGCAGCGCATGCTCAGGAAGCGGCACTGGGGAGAAATGAGCGCGGGCTCACTCCTCGCGGCCGCCCATCTGGGTCACTGCTCGCTTCCATACTTCGCCAGCCACTGTCCACTCACTTCTCCCCCCTTCGTATGTAGTCTACCCTTCCCTAGTCTACACCAAGGCAGCGGGGCCTGCAATTCGGGGCCCAGAAAAAAACCCGGCCGTTTACGAAAATTTCATCTCAGCCGGGTGCTTTGTATTGGGTTCAATTGGCCAAGGGCCAGGCCGGTTTGGCCTGAAAGCCCTGGGGAAAAATCTCCTGCAAAAAGTCCAGAACATGTTCTACGGGGATGATCTCCACACCCTCCACTGTTTGGGGCAGGTTGTCCAGGTTTTCCTTGGGCACAAAGACCCGCTTGACACCGGCCTGTTTGGCTCCGTAGATCTTGGCGTGGAGTCCCCCCACGGGCTTCACCTTGCCCCGCAGGGAAACCTCCCCGGTCACCGCAATATCCTGGGGAATGGGCAGCCCCTTCACCGCGCTGATGATCGCAGCCAAAATGGCCACGCCAGCGGAAGGTCCATCGATGTTCCCGCCGCCCACCACATTCACATGGAGATCGAAGCTGCTCAGCTCTTCGCCTGTGAGGGCGCGGAAAACCGAGGCCGCGTTGAACACGCTATCCTTGGCCATGCTGCCTGCCGTATCGTTGAAGCGCACCTGGCCCTTGCCCGGCTCCCTGCTGGGGAAGGCCACCGCTTCAATTTCCAGGATGGAGCCCACATAGCCGCTGACGCCCAGGCCCAAAATGCGCCCCACTTCTTTGCGGGCAGAAGCCTTGGTGGAAACGTACGAGCTGAGCCTGGCCGACTGGATCACTTCCTGCATGTCTTCCTTGGTGATCACAGCTTCGCCCCGGCCGCCTCCGCCCCGGTAGAGGGCTACACCCAGGGCATCGGCCAAGAGGCGGGTTGCCCGCCGGCCTTCGATGGTGTACTCCGCGGCCAGCTCCGCTACGCCTGGAGCCAGCTTTACCCCCAGGCGCTCAGCTGCGGCCCGGACGATCTCCACGATATCCTGGGGCGTGAGGGGATTGAAGAACACCTCCGCACAGCGGGAGCGCAGGGCCGGGCTGATTTCGGATGGATCCCTGGTGGTGGCCCCGATGAGCACAAAATCCGCGGGTGCCCCGTTGGTGAAGAGCTGGTGGATGTACTTGGGGATGTTGGGATCGTGGGGATCGTAATATGAGGACTCGAAGACCACCCGCTTATCCTCCAGCACCTTGAGGAGCTTGTTCTGCAGGACCGGATCCATTTCTCCGATTTCATCGATGAAAAGCACGCCGCCGTGGGCTTCGCTCACCAGGCCCAGCTTGGGTTCGGGCACCGCCCCATCGGCCAGATCCCGTTTGGCCCCCTGGTAGATGGGATCATGCACCGAGCCCAGGAGGGGATTGGTCACCTCCCGGGGATCCCAGCGCAGGGTGGTTCCATCAACCTCCACAAAGGGGGCACCGGGGCTAAAGGGCGTATATTCCCTCTCCTTCGCATACTGGAGGGCCAAGCGGGCCACGGTGGTCTTGCCCACCCCAGGAGGTCCGTAGAGCAGCACATGCTGGGGGAAGGGCGAGCTCAGCTTCGTGAGCAGGGACTTCACCGCCTCCTCCTGCCCCACCACCTCTTCCAACCGCTGGGGGCGCATCAGATCGGCGGTCCCCCTGCCCAGGCTGCGCTTTTCCAGCAGCTCCAGTTCCGCGTACTTCTTCAAAGTCTGGGCGTTATCAGGTCCCGCCGTTTCCTTGAGCACCTGCATGCGGACTTCCTTCAGGTACTCCAGGTGCCGCTCCTGCAGCTTGGCACTGACTTTCTGCTCCAGCTGCTCTTCCACGGTGCGCTTGGCTAAAAGATCAGCTAAATAGTCCTCCAGTTCCTGGAGCTGTCTCTTATACACATCT
>DGEY01000087.1 GCA_002391385.1 Firmicutes bacterium UBA3914
ACATGCCGGGCGCACCGCAAAAGGAACGCCCAAAAGCGTTCCCTCTTTGCAGAACTCACTTACTGCGCACAAACTCCCCGATCTGCCGGTCCATGTTGGAGATGTGCTTGGTGAGCCAGTCAATGACGATCCTATTAGCGTTGATGATCACGGAAATGCTGCCCCCGGAGGCGTCGTAGTCCTCCCGCAGTTTGGCCAGCTGGGCGATGAAGGCCGCGTGGGCCTTTTTCTGCTCTTCCAGGCCGGGGTAGTTTAGCTGGCGCATGTACCTTTCCTCGTCGGCGAAGTGCTTTTTGGTGTAGCTGTCCAAGAACTCCAAAAGCTCACCTATGTACTCCTTGGCTTGGCCCTTTTTACCCGCATCAAAAAGACGTTCTGCCCGGTTAAACCATTCCTTGTGCTGCTCGTCGATGAGCTCAATTCCCACGGACAAAGACGGATGCCACGGCATGGGTCAACCTCCCTTAGTAAATTATGGAGCAAGTTAAGATTATCCTACCACAAAGCCGGTGAATGCTCAACAGGGGAGGTCGGCCTGCTTCCCAACCAGCTCTTCCAGGAAAGCGAGCTCCTGTTCCAGCTTGCGCTGGCCGTTGTAGAGAAAAGAGGTGTAGAGGAAAACCAGCGCCCACACCACCAGATAGCCTGCCACGAAAAATGCCATTGCGATCCCACCTTCCCAAAGGACTAGAAACCTAGGCTAAAAGCTGCGCCTTGAGGTGCCGCACCCTCTCCTGCAGCTCCAGCGACTTCATGCGCAGCCGCAGAAGATAGAAGTATAAAACAGAAAAGACTCCCACGCTCACAAACATAGCCACCCGCATCTTGGGGGTGAGGGCGATGCCCTCGCTGGAGATCACCACGGGATGGATGGAGCGCCACCAGCGGGTGGAGAAGAAGACCAGCGGCACATTGATAAAACAGATAATGCCGTACACAGCCGCCAGGCGCTTCCTGGCTTCGCTTGCACCCCCGCCGTGGAGGGCAATGTAGGCCGCGTACATGAACCAGAGTACCAGCGTGGTGGTGAGCCGGGGATCCCAGGTCCACCAGGTGTTCCAGATGGGATAGGCCCAGAGGGGCCCCGTGAGCAGCGTGCAGCTGATGAACACTGTACCAATTTCCGCGGAAGCCCGGGCCAGCCGGTCGCTGCCTCCACTGCGCTTCCAGAGGTAGAGTATGCTGGCGGCAAAGACCACCGTATGGGCCACAAGCCCCACCCAGGCCGAAGCCACGTGGAAATAGAAGACCTTCTGTACCAGGCCCATGGTCCTTTCCACAGGGGCGTAGTAGACGATCACGCTCAGCGCAAGCAGCATGAGCAGGGTGAAACCCCAGAAGAAGGGGCTCTTCAGCGCATCTTTCATGGGCTAACCCTCCAGGATGTAATCAAAAAGCAGAAGCGGCAGGACGGTAAAGAGCAGATCGAAAACCAGCAGCAGGTAAAACCAGCCTAAAACCGCCTGCACCTGCCCGCTCAGGGCCCCTTGGGTGCAGAGAATAGCGCCCATGAGCAGGGGGATCAACAGCGGGAAGGCCAAGATGGGAAAGAGCAGCCGCGCACCGGGCAGCTGCACGGTGATCCCGTTGAGCAGCGTACCCACCGCGGCCAGGCCCCAGCTGCCGGCCAGCACTGCCGCGAGGAAAAACCAGAGGCTGGCGCTGCCCACCCCCACGTCCAGGAAGATCCAAAGGAGGGGGACCACAACCAGCTCCAAAAGGAGCAGCACGGTCAGGCTGAAGAGGAACTTGGCGTAAAAGAGCACACTCCGCTCGCCGCTGGCCAAAAGCAGGGCGTCCAGGGCACCGTACTCCCGCTCTTTGGCAAAGGAGCGCTGCAGGGCCAAAACGGACATGAAAAAAATGCTCACCCACAGCACCGCGGGGAAGATCTGCTCTGTGCCGACATCCGCCAGCTCCAAGGCGAAACTGAACACGAAAACGAGCATGGTGCCAAACACCAAAGTGGAAAGCAGATGGTCGGTGCTGCGCAGCTCGTCCTGGAGGTCCTTGCGGTAGATGAGCAGGATCCGGCGGCCAAACTTAAGCACTGGCATCCCCCCCTGGTACAATGCGGCCAGCTTCCAACCTGATTTCCCGGAAAGGCAGACCCGCCAGGTGCTCCAGTTCGTGGGTGATCAGAAGCTGGAGAGCCCGGGGCCGCCTGTGCTCCAAAATCCCCCGCAGGATCTGGCGCCCATCCACATCCAGGCTGGTAAAGGGCTCATCGTAGAGCAGCAGGGCAGGTTCACCCATGAGGGCCCGGGCAATGGCCAGGCGCTGCTGCATCCCCCGGGACAAAACCGCGGCCGGTTCCAAGCGGTAGCGCCACAGCCCCACCAGTTCCAGAAGCTCTTGGAGCCGGTCTTGGCTTAGGGTGCCGTACATCCCGCCAAAGAAGGCCAGGTTCTCCTGGACCGAGAGGCTGCCGTAGAGCATGGGCTGATGGGATACATACCCCACCAGGCGGTGCTCCAGCCCCAGGCGCGCTCCGTTCCAGAGGACCTCACCGCCGCTTGGGGGCATGAGCCCCGCGATGAGCCGAAGCAAGGTGGTCTTCCCCGCCCCGTTGGGGCCGGTGACCGCCACCAGTTCTCCCGAGGCCGCCTGGAAGGAGATCCCTTTGAGGATCTCTTTAGCCCCCAGCTGTTTGCGGAGATTCCTGACTGTTAAAACGTTCTTCGCTGCCACACCTTCACCTGCTTGTCCAAAAGCGCCCCTAGGGCACCGAGATAGACCACAAAGGAACCAAACCAGATCCAGCTCACCAGGGCAAAACGCTGCAGGTGCAGCTGTACGGTCTGGCCCTGCCAGCCGGCCAAGTTAAGATAGAGATCTTCCTTGAGGCGGCTGAAAATACCCACCTCCGTCGAGGGCTGGCTGCGGTTCTCCCACAAGGTCTTCTCCGCGGTGAGCTGGCCCACTTCCCGGCCGTTCTTGCTGATGCTCAGGGTGGTACCCACGGTGTAGCGGTCAGCGCCGTAGCGGGCCCTGAGCCCAGGATAGGTCAGGATGTATCCGGCAAAGGCCACCTCATCCCCGGGCTCCACCGACACATAGAGGCTGTCGGTATAGGATGATGAGCCGGCAATGCCGATGAGCATGAGAAGAACGCCCACATGCACCAGGATGCTCCCGGGTTTGAGGGGGCCCTTCCGCCTAAGCAGCGTTCCCAAGTGGGTCACCAGACCGAAGGCGGCCACGGCCAAAGCCAGGGCAGGAGCTGATCCTCCCCCCAGGGTAAAATGCACCGCCAGCCCGGTCAAAGCGCCGCAGAGCGCAGGAAACCAGGCGCGCCGCAGAATCCCCAAGAAGCCTGCTGTATGTGGGGTTAGCAGGGGAGCTGAGCCCATGAGCAGGAGGAGCGGTAAAAAGAGGGGAACGGTCACCTGGTTGAAAAACCCCTCATCCAGCACGATCTCCCTCCCCACCAAGACCCGGGAGAGAACGGGAAACATGGTGCCGGCAAAGACCGCCCCCGCAAGGAGCAGGAGCAGGAAGTTCCCCAGCTTGATGCCGGAAGCCAGCGCCGCAGGGCGCTCTTCCCCAGGCCCTGCACCCTGCAGGCTGGTGCGGCGGACCCAGGCCAGCCAAGCCGCAAAAGCCGCCAGGGCCCCCAAGACCCCTAGGAAGATGGATCCCAGAACCCCTCCGGAAAAGGCGTGCACCGAATCCAAAACACCGCTTCTGGTGAGGAAGGTGCCGAAGATGGTGAGCACAAAGGTGAGCGCGCTGAGCAGATAACCCCACCACTGACCGCCGGGCTGTCCCCTACCCAAAAGCAGGGTGTGCACCAAGGCTGTGCCGGTGAACCAAGGCAAAAGGGAGGCGTTTTCCACCGGGTCCCAGGCCCAGTAGCCCCCCCAGCCCAGTTCGCTGTAGGCCCACTGGCCGCCGGTGACTATGCCCGCGGTCAGAAAGAGCCAGGCCGTGAGGGCCCAGGGCCGGGCCAATTCCAGCCAGCGCCCGGAGCTGTCCCCGGGCCACAGCTGCGCGGCGGCCAGGGCAAAGGGGACCGCAAAGCCGCTGAAGCCGGCAAAAAGGAGCGGGGGATGGACCACCATGCCCAGACTCTGCAGCATGGGGTTGAGCCCCGCGCCGCTGTAGGGCGGGTCAGCCAGGAGCTCAAAGGGCGAACTGACAAACAGCAGCAGGAGAGCAAAAACCGCCCTCACCGCGCCCAGGATGGCGTTCACCCTAAGATCCAGCCCCCCTTCCCGCAGCGGGCGGCTGCGCTGCACGGCGAAAGAATAGAAGGAAAGGATCAGAAGCCACAAAAGGAGCGAACCGCTCTGGCCGGCCCAGAGGGCGCTGATTTTGTAGAGCACCGGCAGGCTGCGCGCCGAGTTGCGGGCCACATAGGCCAGCCGGAAATCATCGGTCAAAAAGCAGAACACCAAAGTCAGGGTGCTGAGGCCCGCGGTAAGAATGGAAACTAGGTTTACCCGGCGAGCCTTGGCCTCCCCCCGGGCCCCGGCATAGACTGCCCAAAGGGCTGCCGCGCAGGATAGATAAAGGGAAATAAGTCCTAGGTCGCGCACTATTCTTCTCCTTCATATTTGGATGGGCACTGGAGCATCAGCTTGCTCACCATAAACTCCCCCCCGGAGGTGAACTTCCCCTCCACAATCACCTCCTGGGCGTGGTGGAAATTGTCCGGCAGCACTCCCCCATAAATAACATCGATCTGGGCAGCTTGATCCGCAAGGGCAAACTCCAAAAGGGGAATACTGGGATCGTAATGGACGCTGTCCTTCACCACCTGGCCCTTAATGCGCAGCTTCTGCGCCTCGGCCTGCAGCTCCTTGGCTTCAGAGATGGTGTAGTAATAAGCGGCGGAATGCTCAAAGGCCCGGAAGGCCAGCAGCACCAACACCAGCACCGGTATAAGTGCAAAGATCACAACCCGCAGTTTCTTCTTGGCCATAGCACCTACTCCACATCAAAGAAGTGAACTGGGGAAAGCGTACGAGACGCTCTCCCCAGAAGTACGCTCGTAAAGCCTTAGTGGCCTTCGTGGCAGCCTTTGCAGTCCATCTTGCCCAGAGTGTCGTCGGCAAAGCCGCCTACGTGGCAGTCGTAGCAGGCCTTGGTTTCCTCAGACATGGCGAAGACCGGAACAAAGGTGCCCTCCAGCATCTGGTTCATGTACAGGGCAGCCTGGGCCGCAACATCACCGGTGAGGGCTGCGCAGCGCGGTCCCCTCTCGCTGGCCTTCTTGCCGGAAACCTTGCACCAATTGGCGATGGACGCATGGCAGAGCGGATTGCCGGCCACGCTGCGGTGTTCGGCTTCCAAGGGCAGCGGAGTTGCGCTGTACCAGGCCATAAGCTCGTTGACGATGAGGGTCATGGGCTGTCCGCCGTACACCAGGGACACGGCGGCGCAGGCACCGTTGAGCGCTCCGCAGAGGGTTCCCCAGGCCACGACTCCGCCCTTGCCGAAGTTCATCAGCTGGGGAGGTATGAAGCTGAAGGGTTCACCCAGCTCTGTCAGGAGGGCCCGGAACGCCCCTTCGCAGCAACCCTGACCGGCCCGGTAGTTTTCCGCACCTAAATGGCGCACCCGCTCCACATCCAGGGGCTTGTTGAAGTACTCAGTCCAGGGATATTCAGGCAGATCCACCATAGCTCCTTCCGCCTTGGGCGTGAGGATCCCCAGACCGCTGGTGGCCAGGGCCAAACCGGCCGCGGCTCCCCCGGCACTGACCAAAAAGTCTCTCCGGGTAAGTAGTTTTTTCTTTGCTTCCATCTGCATCCGCCTCCATATGTATGTATTGAATCTTACTCAAAGATTCCCCAGTTAGTTGCAGAACGCTAAAGTGCTGACGTTCACAAACCTCGTCAAAAATTTACTCAGCCCCGGCGGGCCTTCCTTCGGCGCACCACCATCCTAGCCAAGAGGATGCTCACCTCGTAAAGCAGCACCATGGGTACGGCCATGAACGTCTGGGAGATAACATCCGGCGGGGTGAGCACAGCAGCAGTGATGAAAACAACCAAAACGATGTACTTCCTGTACTTCACCAGGATCTCCGGGCTGAGGATGCCGATGCTGGTGAAGAGGAGTACGATCAAGGGCAGCTGAAACACCAGTCCAAAGGGGAGAACTAAACGGATCACGAAGGATACGTAATTGCCGATGGAGATCATGGGCGTCAGCGACTCGGTGCCAAAACCCAGGAAGAACCTGTAGGCCAAAGGAAGGATCACCTGGTAGGCAAAGACTGTACCCCCGGCAAACATCAGCAAAGCCGCGGGCAGGCCCACCTGGAGGATGCGCTTCTCTTGGGCCAAAAGCCCGGGTGCGATAAAGCGGACCACCTGGTAGAGGACAACCGGTGAACTGAGGACGATCCCCACCACCAAAGCCACTTCCAGGTGCACAAAAAAGGCTTCACCGGGATAGAGGTAGACCAGCTCCCCCGGGAGCCGCAAGAGGAACTGGACCATGGGGGAGGAATAGTAGAAACCCACCACCACGCCCAGGGCCAGAGCCAGAACACTGATGATGATGCGGCGCCTCAGCTCCGCTAAATGCTCCACAAGGGTCATGCCTGCTCCGTCGCTATGCGCACTTCTCTGCCGCTTGAACATAGACATCCACCGAACTTAAGCCTTCAGGCACTTTTGTTGTCCTCTTCCCCAGCTGAATCAAGTCCTTTAGCTGCGTTTTTAAACTCCCGCAGACCCCTGCCCACCGCTTTGCCGATCTCAGGCAGTTTGGCAGGTCCAAAGATGATCAGAGCCAACACCAGAATCAGGATCAGCTCACCGATGCCAATCCTCCCCACGCTATCGCCTCCTTCCCAAAGCCGTTCCATCTGCTACCAGCCTATCATTTAGAAATTTTTATGTCAATGCTTCCCGGCCATTTTTGTGAAACCTTTTACAAACATCCCCTGCACCGGGGGAAAGGCCTGCTGAAGCGGGCGCCAGGGTTCCATCTCCCCTTTCCGGGACCGTTCGCCACCCACTTCTCCCTAACATGCGCTTAACAAATGGAGGCCCGCCCCCCATGGGGAGCGGACCGCTACCAGCAAGAATCAGCTTATTCCACGGTGCAGGTGCTGAAGAAGACCTGCCGCTGGGGATAGCGCCTGAGTCCGCCTTCTAAAGTGAGCACCGTCTCCAAGGGGAACTCTTCCGAAGAGCGTCCCACCGCCACCCAGAACTCACCGGGCTCGGTGATCCACTGCCCCAGTTCGTTCAAGAAGGAGAGCAGCTCCAGGGGCACCCGGAAGGTGAGGCGTTTGCTCTCCCCGGGCTCCAGGTACACCGCTTGGAAGCCCTTCAGCTCCAGGGTAGGCCGCACCCGGGAGGCCACCCGGTCCGCGACGTACAGCTGGGCCACTTCGTGTCCCCCGCGGTCTCCGGTATTGGTAATGCTGCAGGATACCACCAGTTCCTCACCTTGGAAGGCCGCGGCGAAGTCTCCGTACTCAAAGCTGGTGTAGGACAAACCGTAGCCGAAGGGATACAGGGGTCTACTGCTCATGGTCAGGTAGTGGCGGTTTTTGGAGATGTACTTGCGGTTGTAGTGCACGGGCAGCTGCCCCACATCCTGGGGAATGGATACCGGCAGGCGCCCGCCGGGGGTGTAATCCCCAAACAGGATGTCCGCAACCGCATGGCCGCCCTCTTCCCCAGGCAGCCAGGCCTCTAGGATGGCCGGCGCCTGCTTGTGCAGCCAGGGCAGGGCCAGGGGCCGTCCGTTCACCAGGACCACCACCGTGGGCTTGCCCACCGCCAGCACCTGCTCCACCAGCTCCCGCTGGACGCCGGGGAGATCCAAATCGGTGCGGTCCTGGAACTCGCCGTCGGAATCCAGCTGGTCACCGGACAGCTCGCCGCTCATGTAGCGTTCGTCTTCGCTGAGGGTGTTCACACCAGATAGGCCGGACCTGCCGCCCACAACCAAAATCACCGCATCCGCCTGCCGGGCCGCCTCCACCGCCTTGGGGATACCGGAGCGATCCTGGCCCAAAATGGTGCAGCCCTCCTCATAGTGCACCTGGGTCTCGGGGCTCACCGCTGCTTTGATCCCTTCCAGGACGCTCACGATGCGCACCGCATCCTCGGCCCTGTTCACATGGGCGCTGTAGGCGTAGTCCCCCAAGAGGTTGCGGGTGGAAGCCGCGTTGGGGCCGATCACCGCCAGGGAAGCCAGGTCCTTGCGCAGGGGCAGAAGCCCGCCTTCGTTTTTCAAAAGCACCATGGAGCGGCGGGCCGCTTCCCTGGCCAGCTCCCGCTGGGCCGGCGTTTCAAACTGCTCCGCCTCCACCACTGCGGCCACCATGGGCCTGTCGAAGATGCCCAGGGCAAGTTTCACGGCCAGGTGCCGCTTCACCGACAGGTCGATCAGCTCTTCTGAGACGAGCCCCTCCTGCACAGACTGGATAAGCTGTTCCCCATAGCACTGGGTGTGGGGCAGTTCCACATCCAGCCCCGCCGCGAGGGCCAGCAGGGCCGAGATCTTTTCATCGGGCGAGATGCGGTGGTCCGTATTCAGCATGGGGATGCTCCAGTAGTCGGAAACCACAACCCCCTCAAAACCCCACTCATCCCGCAGGATCTCCGTGAGCAGCTTGCGGGACGCGGCGCAGGGCACTCCGTCCCAGTCGTGGTAGGCGTTCATCACCGAGAGCACACCTTCGTGCTTCACCACCGCCTCAAAGGGCAGCAGGTGCTGCTCCCGCATTTCAAATTCAGACAGGTGCACCGGGGCGTGGTTGCGCCCTCCCTCGCACACGCCGTGGCCGGCGAAGTGCTTCAAGGTAGCGGCGATGCCCTCCGCCAGGTTAGGCCCGTGCAGGCCCCGCACGTAAGCCGCAGCCATGGCCCCAACCAGGTAGGGGTCTTCGCCGAAGGTCTCCTCCACCCGGCCCCAGCGGAAATCCCGGGCCAGATCTAACACAGGCGACAGCCCCAGATGGGCTCCCACAGCCCGCATCTGCTCCCGGATCACGGTGGTAACCCGCTCCATCAGACCCGGGTCAAAGGTGGCCGCCATACCGATGCTCTGGGGGAATGTGGTTCCCCCTTTGGCCATGTAGCCCGAAAGGCATTCTTCATGCATGAGCGCGGGGATACCCAAACGGGTCTCCTTCAGCAGATATTCTTGAATTTCATTGGCCGCCCGGGCCGCTTCCTCCGGCCCCAGGTCGCTGGCGCCGGCCAGGCGCGAGATCTGGCCGATGCCCCGGCTGAGAAGTTTTTTCCCCTCCTGGCTCAGGCGGCCGTTTTCCAGCAGCTGCTGGGGCCCGAAGGAACCCAGCTGGGCCACCTTTTCCTCAAGGGTCATCTGCTGCACCAACTCTTCTGCTCTGGCCAGGTGTTCCTCCTTGATCAGCTTTGCTCTCACCTTTTTCCTCCTTCTCCCGCAGGCTGGCCTTTCAGGGCCTGCTGTCATAGAACTTGCTCCTCCAGGACAACCAGGTCATCTGCGGCTGCGCCGCCAGAGTCAGTGTAGCTTAAACCACCTCCCTAGCCTTTTCCACCGCACGAGCGCCTGACCACCAGTTCCGCTTCCAGGCGGACCTTGATCGTTTTGCGCATGGGATACTCAATCTGTTTCACCAGCTCCTCCGTGGCTATGCGGGCCAGGTCTTCATAGGGGACCCGGATGGTGGTGAGGCTCGGCTCAACGTAGGAGGCGAGGACAATATCATCGAAGCCCACCATGCGCACATCCTCCGGTATCTTCACCCCCGCCTCCTGCAGAACCCGCATGCAGCCGATGGCCATCATGTCATTGGCCGCGAAAATGCCGTCGGGCATCTGCCCCTGCTTGAGCAGGTAGTAGCCGCAGCGCTCGCCGGCGGGTTCATGAAAATCTCCCTGATAGACTATGATCTGCCGGTTTTCCAGGCCGTGATCCCGGCAGGCCTGGAGAAAGCCCTTCTGCCGTTCCAGGGCATCCCGGGAGTCTTTGGGCCCGGCAATATGCAGCACCCTGCGGCAGCCCAGCCGGGCCAGGTGCTCCCCTGCCCGGTAGCCTCCGGCATAATCATCCACCGCCACATAGCTGAAGGGCCCCTCCATATCCACCGGGGGCATGGTCAGGTGGAAGAAGGGGATACCCGCGGTGCGCAGGTGCTTCACGTAGGTGTGCTCCATGTCGTAGTAGCTGCCCACAATCAGGGCACCCTCAAACTGCTTGGTGGCTATCTCCCAGCGCAGGAAGGAGGAAAGTTTCCCTTCGGGCGTGCCAAAATGAAGGACCAGGTGATAACCGAGGCGTTCGGCAGCCACGTAGATGGGATGCAGGAACATCATGGCGTACTGGCTGTCCCGCAGGGTCTGGGTGGGCGAGGTGCTGGGCCAAGTGACCAGTACAGCCAAGGTTTGTTTCAGCTTTTTCCCTGTCCTTTTCTCATAGCCCAGTTCCGCCGCCACTTCCAAAACCCTGGCCGCCACTGCTGCGTTGGCCGTCTGATGCCCGTTCAGGACCCGGCTCACCGTGGCCAGGGAAGTACCCGCGCGCTGGGCGATATCCCTCATGGTAACCATAGGCTCCTCCTCAACAGTTTACATTCTTTCACTAAAGTTCTTCTGTGCTTAACCCCCTTTTCCTGCCTTGTTTCAAATGTTTCAGGCCCGTCCAGGAAAGCCGGGCGCGGCAAAGGGCCGGTCTCCCTGGGGAAGATCGGCCCTGCCAGCTCTGTTCTATTTAGTTGACTGCTTCGCTACTGGAGGGGTGTGCGGGGATCCATGGGGCGGTCACCGGCGATGTTCCCCGACTGGAAGATCAGATGCTCCATGCCCCTCACCAGTGTATCATCCTCCAGCACGCTGTAGAGGTGGTAGCCCAAATCTTCCCGTTCCACCAGAATATCTTCCAGGACCTCCACAGTGCCGTAGTCCTTGAGCTGGTGGGCCCGCTCAATGGTCTTGCGCAGCATCTGCTGGATTTTCAGCTCGTGTTCCAGATCGTTGCGCAGGAAGTCCCGGATGGAATACCTGCCCTCCGGTTCGCATTTGATGTAGGACAGCTCGTGCTGGGCCACGGGATGGGCGGTGGGCACCATACCCAGCCGGGCCACCCGCTCACCCACATCGTCGATGTGCTTCATGGTCTTTTCAATGTGTTCCTCCAGGAGGTGGTGCAGGCTGATGAAGCCTTCGGCCCCCTCGCTCAGCCAGTGGTGCTTGTTGTACTGGTGGAGGGCCACAGTGAGCGCGCACTGGTGTTCATCCAGCATAAGAGCTATTTCCTGCCGCACTTCCAGGGGCAGGCTGATCCCGCAGCCCACCTTCTTGGCGGTGCGGGGCTGCTGGCGCACAATCATCTGGTGTTCGGTGGCATGCCCAGGTATCTGGGGATCAAAGCCGTACTTATCCAGCTTGAACCGGCCGTCGAAGGCCTTGAGGTCCTGGGAAACAATCTCCATATCCTGCATAGTAGGTGTAGGCGGCTGCAGGTTTTCCGGCATAGTCTTCCTCCCTTTCCGCGTAGGTTGTTCCCTAGTAGTTTCCCAGCTGGGGAGAATAATATGCGGAAGGGAAAGGCAGCGGGCCTCACCCCGCCTGGTCCAGCAGCACCCGGATGGCCGCGGCCACCTCCCAGCCGCTCCTTCCCCTGGAGGCCTGCAGATCCAGCTCCTGGAGAGTCCTGGCAGGGCGGGGCGAGAGCACCACCGCCCGGTCCGCGAGGAGCACCGCCTCGTCCGGGTCGTGGGTGACCAGCAGCGCGGCAAAGCCCGCCTGCCTATGCGCGGCCTTAAGCAGCTGCTGCAGCTCGCCTTTGGCCTCTCCATCCAGGGACTTGAAGGGCTCGTCCAAAAGCAGAAGATCGGGCTGGACCGCCAGGGCCCTGGCCAGCTCCACCCGCTGCTTCATGCCGCCGCTGAGCTCCCGGGGATAGGCCCCGCGGAAAACGGTCAGCCCCACCTGCTCCAGGATCTGGCGGCGCAGAGCTGCACCTCTGCTGCCCGGAAACAAGCCTTCCTGGACAAAGCGGATGTTCTCCTCCACCGTCTTCCAGGGCAGAAGCCGCGGCTCTTGAAACACGTAGCCGAGGCGCACCCCGGCCCCTACGCTTACCCTGCCCCTGGTGGGCCGGAGAATTCCCGCGGCCAGGTTGAGCAGGGTGGTCTTTCCGCAGCCCGAGGGCCCCACCAAGGCCGCGATCTCCCCCGGCGCCAGGGCCAGGGAAAAATCCTCCACCACCTGGAGCCTGCCCCCCGCCGAGGTGAATTCCTTGTACACCCCGTGAAACTCCAGAACCGTCTGTTTCATGCCCACCACCTCTCGGCGCGGTGCTTCAAGGGAAGCAGCAGCCCGTATTCGCACACCAGCATCACGGCGATCAGGACCAGCACCCAGGCGAACACCTTTTCCGTCTCCAGGTTGCTGTTGGCGGTGCTGAGCAGAAAGCCCACCCCGCTTGTGCTGCCCATGAACTCGGCGAAAATCGCGGCCTTCCAGGCAAAGGAAAAGCCCACACTCACCGTGTTGGCCAGCTGGGGCAGAAGGGCAGGCAGGTAGAGCTGGGTGACGATCTGGCGCCGGCTGCAGCGGTACACCTGGGCCATCTCCACCAGCCGGCCGTCGATGCTGTCCAGACTCGCCGCGGTGTTGGCAAAACTCAACGGCAGGGTGACCATGAAGATGAGGAAGATGGGCGCGCTCTGGCTGGCCACTCCAAACCAGATCACCGCCAGAATGGTCCAGACCACCGGAGGAATGATCTGCACGATGGCCAGGATGGGCCGAAGCAGCGCCCGCCAGAAAGCTGTCCCTTTGGTCAGGGCGGCCAGACTGAAGCCGGCTAAGAGCGCTAGGGCATAGCCCCACACCGTGCGGCGCAGGGTGATGGCAACGTTGCCCAGCAGGCTGCCCTCCCGCCAGAGGGTCACCAGCGCCCGCCAGGTCTCCCCCGGCGAAGGGAGGATCATGGGATGGTAGTACCGGGCCAGGCCGCTCCAGAGCGCGAGCACGGCGGCGGGGCCCAAAAGCCCCGCGAGTATTCTTCTCAGCTCCTGCCGGTGTTTAGAAATAAAAGCTGTCATCGGGCAGCTGACCACCTATCATCTCGGGGAAGAAATCCATGATTTCGCCGAAGAACAGTTCGATAAGGTCCCGGGCCTCCTCCCGGGGATAGACCTGGAAGTGGATGCGGTCCAGTGACTGCCGGAAAATCGCCGCATTCTGGCCGAAATGCCGCTCCGCCAGGGCGGAGGCTTCCAGGGGATGGGCCTGCACCCACTCCACCCCCTCCCGGTAGAGGCGGGCGATTTGGGCAGTTAGCTCCGGCTGCTCCCGGGCGAAGCTGCCCCGCACAAACAGTCCCACAAAGGGGATGCGCTCATCTCCGTGCAGCTTTCCCCATTCCTTTTGCATGTCAAAGGAGAGATGGGCCTCTGGAAAGCTGTTCAAAGTGATGGTGACCAGCGGCTCCGGCAGGATGATGGCATCCACCCGGCCCAGCTGGAAGGTTCTGGCCCCATTGTTGGAGGGAAGGTAGACAAACTCCACCCTGCCAGGCTCCGCCCCGTTTTGCACCAGAAGGTAGCGGGCCAGGAAGTCCAACGGTCCCCCCTGCAGGGGCAGGCAGAGGGTCCTCCCTTCCAGATCAGCCCAGCCCTCCGGGGCGAAGCCCGCGGTGAGGAGGTAATCAATGCCCCAGGTGTTGGTGTTGACAAGTTGGAGGTCCACTCCCCGGTTATAGGCCTTGGCGCCCACATTGACCCCGGTGACCAGGAAATCCAGATCGCCGCTGGCCACAAGGGCAATACCCCGCTGGTGGTCCTGGGAGATGAAGATCTCCAGGTCCACGGCGTCTAAAAGGCCCTCTTCTTCCAGCCAGAGCAGGGGCAGAAGCCCCACCGCGGGGGGCCCCTGGATGCGGATCGCGCCGGCCTCGGCAGCAGCCAGGTTCCCCGGCAGGAAAAGCATGGCAAGGAACGCGAAGAACAGGATGGCAGATCTGCGCCTGATCATGGGCTCCCTCCTATCTGGCCCGCGCCTGGTAGCTGGTGTGCAGGAGCTCGTGGGAGGTACCGCCTAAGGGCTGGCCGAGAAACTCCCGGTACAGCTCCAGGATCTCCGGGTTCTCATGGGATTTGCGGATGGTCTGGTGCCGGTCGATCTGGGCCAGGCCCCGGGCCCGCTTGTCCTTGTTCTCCTGGCTGTTGGGCAGGGGCTGTCCCCCTCCCCCTACACAGCCGTGGGGACAGGCCATGATCTCGATCCAGTCCAGATCGGACCGGCCGGCACGCACCTCGTCCAGGAGCCGGGACGCCTCCGCCAAGCCGCTCACCACGGCGATCTTGAACGTGCGGCCGCCGATTTCCACCTCGGCCCGCTTGATGCCCACAAAGCCCAATTCCAACCGCTCCAGCGGTTCGCCGGTGAGCAGTTCCTTCACCGTGCGCAGGGCCGCTTCCGTAACGCCCCCTGTGGTGCCAAACAAGGTAGCCGCACCCGACTGGCTGCCCAGGATGGAATCGTAGGCGCCGGGAGGGAGGTTGGCAAAGTCGATGCCCACCTCTTTGATCATGCGGGCCAGTTCCCTGGTGGTGAGCACCGCATCGGTATCCTGGAAGCCGCTGTCGCGGTGCTCCTCCCTGTCTTTCTCAAACTTCTTGGCCGTGCAGGGCATCACCGACACGGTGAAGACCTTAGCAGGGTCGATGCCGATCTTCTGGGCGTAATAGGTTTTGGCCAGGGTGGAGAACATCTGCTGCGGGGATTTGGCCGAGGATAGGTGCTCCAAAAGGTCAGGGTAGTTGTGCTCCGCGAACTTCACCCAGCCCGGGCAGCAGGATGTGATGTGGGGAAGCCGCTTGTTTCCCTGGATCCGGGCCACGAACTCCCGCCCTTCCTCCATGATGGTGAGGTCGGCGCTGAACTCCGTGGAAAAGACCCGGTCAAAGCCGAGCAGCCGCAGGGCGGTGACCAGCTGGCCCGTGACCACCGTCCCCGGCTCCAGGCCGAACTCCTCTCCAATGGTGGCCTGGATGGAGGGGGCGGTCTGCACCACCACGAACTTGTCCTCATCTTCCAGGGCCTGCCACACCGCGTCGATTTCGCTCACTTCGGTGATGGCGCCCACCGGACATACGGCAGCGCACTGGCCGCAGTTGGCGCAGTTGATCTCCGCCATGGGCAGATCGAAGGCGGTGGTCACTGTGGCGGAAAAGCCGCGGCCGGCAAAGGCCAGGGCCGATACGCCCTGCACTTCTTCGCACACCCGCACGCAGCGCCCGCAGAGGATGCACTTGTTGGGGTCCCTCCTTAAGGCTGGGCCCAGCTCGTCCAGGGGCAGGCTGCGGTTTTCCCCCCGGATCCTGGCCACATCTTCACTGTTTACCCCCAGCTTGTAGGAGATCTCCTGCAGTTCACAGCTGCCGCTGCGGTAGCAGCTTAAGCAGTCTTGGGGATGGTTGGCCAAAATCAGTTCCACATTGCGCCGGCGCGCCCGGCGGGCCCGGCTGCTGCGGGTGCTGATCACCATCCCCTCCGCGGCCTCCACTGCGCAGGAGGCGAGGAGTCTGCCCGTCTGCACATCTTCCACCATACAGACCCGGCAGGAACCGTGTACTGAAAGATCCGGATGGTAGCAGAGGGTGGGAATCTCGATGCCCAGGAACCGGGCCGCCTCCAGGATGGTTGTCCCCTGCTCCACCTCAACGGTCAAACCATCTATGGTTAAGCTGATCTTGCTCATGACACTACTCCTTTCTCCAGCCTAAGCGCCCTGGGCAATGGCCCGCACCGGACACTTCTCGGCACAGGCTCCGCAGGAAATGCACAGCTCCGCATCGATTCTGTGGGGCTTGCGCCGTTCGCCGCTCACCGCGCCCACAGGACAGAGCCTGGCGCACAGACCGCAGCCGATACACGCTGCCAGGTCCACTTCGAAGGGGGCGCGCATGCCGGCGCAGACGTTGGCCGGGCAGCGCTTGTCCCGGATATGCGCTTCGTACTCTTCACGGAAATACTGGAGGGTGCTGAGCACCGGGTTGGGGGCTGAGGCGCCCAGCTGGCAGAGGGAGGTGTCCTGAATGTGCTCCCCGAGCTCCTGCAGGAGCTCCAGATCGCCTTCCCGCCCCTGCTTGGAGCAGATGCGGTCCAAAATCTCCAGCATGCGCTTGGTACCTTCCCGGCAGGGAGTGCACTTGCCGCAGGATTCGCTTTGGGTGAAGCGCAGGAAAAAGCGGGCCACGTCCACCATGCAGGTGGCCTGATCCATGACCACCATGCCGCCGGAACCCATCATGGCCCCCACTTCCTGGAGGGATGCGTAGTCGATGGGCAGATCCAGCAGGTGCGCGGGGATGCAGCCCCCGGAGGGTCCGCCGATCTGCACCGCCTTCAGCTCGGCGCCGCTTGGCAGACCTCCGCCGATCTCGTAGATCACTTCCCTGAGGGAACTGCCCATGGGCACCTCCACCAGACCTGTGTTGGCGATTTTCCCCGTGAGGGCAAACACCTTGGTGCCTGTGCTCCCCTCGGTACCGATCCTGTTGAACTCCCCGGCGCCCCGGCGGATGATCTCCGCGACGTTGGCCAGGGTCTCAACGTTGTTGATGTTGGTGGGCTTTCCCCACAGGCCGGAAACAGACGGGAAGGGCGGTTTGGGCCTGGGCATGCCCCGCCGTCCCTCAATGGAGGCCATGAGGGCAGTTTCTTCTCCGCAGACAAAGGCTCCGGCTCCCTTTTTGATCTGCAGATCGAAGTTGAAGCCGCTGCCGAAGATGCTGCTGCCCAAAAAGCCCCGTTCCCTGGCCTGCCGGAGGGCGATCTCCAAACGCTTGATGGCCAGGGGATACTCCGCCCGGACGTAGATGTAGCCTTCGCTAGCTCCAATGGCATAGCCGCCGATAATCATACCCTCGATGACTCGGTGGGGGTCACCTTCCAGGATACTGCGGTCCATGAACGCTCCGGGATCGCCCTCATCCGCGTTGCAGATGACGTACTTCTTGTCGCTGGGCGTGCCGCGGGTGAGCTCCCACTTCAAGCCCGTGGGAAAACCGGCACCCCCCCGGCCCCGCAGACCCGCCTCTTTGACTTCGGCAATGACCTCTTCCGGGGTCATCTCGGTCAGGACCTTGGCGCAGGCCGCGTAGCCTCCTGCGGCGATGTAATCATCTATGCTCTCAGGATCGATGTGGCCGCAGTTGGCCAGGGCGATCCTGTGCTGCTTCTTGAAAAAGTCCAGTTGATCATAGCTGGGGATGCCTTCCAGGTGAAACCCTCCGTCGGCGAAGTAAGCAACGGCCAAATCGGCCACGATCTTCCCGTTCAGCACGTGGCTGGCGATGATGCGGGGCACGTCTTTGACCGCGACATTGCCATAGGTAACCCGGGGGCCACCAGGCAGCTGCACATCCAGGAGGGGTTCCTTTTGACACATGCCGATACAGCCGGTCTGTCCCACAACCACATCCAGCCTGCGGTTTTCCACTTCCTGGATAATCGCTTGAAAAACCTCCCGGGCCCCCGCGGCAATCCCGCAGGTACCCATGCCCACTATGATCCTGGGTTTGCTCCGGCCGTTTTGCGAGAACTGCTGTCTCAGCCGGTTCCCCAGCTCCCTCAGCTCCGCCACTGCACTCATACCGCGGCCACCTCCCTGGGAGCTGTCTTTCTGTAGCTGTCCAGAATCGCCTTGATGCTGTCGGGATTCACCCGGCCGTGGGTATCTTCATTGACCATGATCACAGGCGCCAGCCCGCAGGCCCCCAGGCAGGCCACGGTCTCCAGGGTGAACTCCAGATCCGGCGTGGTTTCCCCGGCCTTGATCCTCAGGGCTTCCTCCAGGGCCGCCAGCACCTCGCCGCCGCCCCGCACATGGCAGGCAGTTCCTGTGCAGACCTTGATCACATTGCGGCCCCGTGGCTTTAAGTGAAACTGGGTGTAGAAGGTGACCACACCGTACACCTTGCTGAAAGAGACCTGCACATGCCGGGCGATCGCCTGCAGTACCTCAAACGGCAGGTAACCGTATACGTCCTGGGCGTCCTGCAGAATGGGTATGAGCCAGCGCTCCTCCCTGGCGTAGCCTGCTAAGATTTGCTCCAGCGGTGCAAGATCGATCTGCATCTCCCGGTTCCCGTCAGTGCATATGCATCCCATGCTTCCAACCCCTTTTGCGCGTTTTCTCCTGAACAGGTGCATTCATCAAATCTTTTTTACCAAGCATTACGCAAACTGTGCTGACAATCCTGCCCCTTCTTCAGCTCCACCAGTTACCATTTGAGTTACCTTTTCGTCCTGACTTGTCTGTCCAGAAAACTGCGGCGGGCATGCATCCTCCAGACAACCCTCCTTTGCTGATATCGTAACGTTTCCTGAACATCATCTTTCCAATTACGGCAGATGGGCGAGGTATAGCCGCTCTCCCCCAGTGGACTTCGTTAATTTTTTCACGATCATGTTCATTATACTGGGCCGCTGCCAGGGTGTCAACGGCCCGAAGGTCAAATCTTTGGGGGAGATCTGTGAAGCTTCTATTAGGAAACGCCCAGCTTCCTTGCTTTTGCCCGCGCAGTGGGGTATAATATAAACGCAATTAGATGAAAGCTCCGAACAGTATCAGCGGGGGAACCATCTCTTTTGGGGTGAATCCTGCTTGCGGCAGGGCAGGAGGGGCAGCTTGGTAGCCCTAACCCGTCAGCTAACCCCGTAGGAGCCGACCAAGCGTATGTTTTCTCCTGGAGAAGCATGCGTTTTTTTGTTCGCAGAACACAAGCGGAAGGAGATGGTTGCATGAGAATCTGCCATGATTGCCTCACAGTGAATCGTTCACACTTAAGCTACTGCCAGAAGTGCTCAGGTGAGCTGGGCTTAAGCGAGGCCCCCTATCTTTCCATCAAAATCAGCAAAAAAAGACCCCGGCGGGTCCCAGTCAAGCTGTGGAAGTGGCTGGACATGAACCGCCGGGTAGCGCAGCACAGAGCTCAGATGTCCTGAGCTCTTGCTCTTTTCAGCTGTATATTCCGGCAGAAGCGGATCAGGGCCGCACCTGGGTCCGGGTGCGCCACACTTCTAAAATGGTGCCCACCAAAGTCTCCACTTCTGCAATGGCCTCCTTAACCTGGGTGGCCGCCTCGCTGGAACGATCCGAAAGCTGGCCCACTTCTTCCGCCACCACTTCAAAGCCCCGGCCCAAATCACCCAACCGAGCCGCTTCAATGGTGGCGTTGATGGAGAGCATCTTCGTCTGCCGGGCGATATAGGTGATGGAGTTGACCAGCTGGCCGATCTTCTCTGGAATCTGCTCCAGATCGGCGATCATCTCCTCCACCATCTCTTCCTGCTCTTTGATGCGGGCGGCGGCCTCGGCGTTCTCCTTCTCCAGCTGTTTTTCCAGGCTGATGTCCTGGCCGAAGCCGACTAAGCCCAAGATCTTCCCATCCTCGGCGATGATGGGCAGCTTGGACGTGCGCAGCCAGCGCTCGCGGCCGTTTTGTTCAGCCATCAGCTCCTCCCGGTCGATGATGGCCTTGCCCTGCTTCAGGACAATGGAATCGTCCCGGAAAAACTGCTCAGCAATGTGGCGCGGGTAGAAGTCGAAATCGGTCTTGCCCAGAACCTGTGACTCATCGGTGAGGCCCTGGTTTTCCAGGTCCACCCGGTTGGCCAGGATCTTCCGTCCTTCGGTGTCCTTGGCGTAGATGGCAGTGGGTAGATTATCGATGATGGTGCGCAGCAGCTTCCGCTCCCAGGCCAGCTTCTCTTCGAGCTCCCGGATTCTCTCCTGAGCGCTCTGCAAGTCCAGATCCTCCAACTGATAAGACTGGTTGCTCATGGCCATTACCCCTTGTCCTCGTTTTGCGCTGTTTTTGTTTTATGGATATCTTCGGTTCCGGCCTGTTAATTTCCTCTTAACTTATGTGATTTTTCCCGCGAAACAAACTGCGGCGGACCTTTTGACCCCTGTCTCTTATACACATATGACCC
>DGEY01000079.1 GCA_002391385.1 Firmicutes bacterium UBA3914
ACCCTTTTGCGGATCGGCACTTAACATTCGCCCAACCGTCTCCAGTGCTCCAGTCTTGGTGATGAGAAAGTTGAAACAAAACAGTCGTTGCAGTGGGCGATGGATGATCCGCTTCTGGAGCATGATTCATTGGGTGGGACGGAGTTGAGGGCTAAAATCCTTTGGTAGAAGATGGATAGAACCGCAGGGATGCGGTTCTTTTTTGTGTCCGGTTGGAAGGAAGGCGGTGGAAGATTTGAGAAAATCTTTATGATGTAAAGCGGCGATTGGATCGCAGTTATGTAAAACGGCGGTGGAGTGATGCGCTTAGTAATCCACGATCTGGAACCCGACTGCTTTAAGCAGCTCTTTCCTGGGCAGCTTGGCGATCTGCACATCATTTCCCCCGAGGCGCCCATCCACCACTGTCTGGGCTGCTTCGGCTGTTGGGTCAAAACGCCCGGTGCTTGTGTCATCCGGGATCACTATGGCGATCTGGGTGAGCTTTTCGCCAGATGCCAGGAGGTACTGATCATCAGCCGCTGCTGTTACGGCGGTTTCAGCCCCTTCGTGAAAAATGTCCTGGACCGCAGCATTTCCTACATCCACCCCTTCTTTGTAAACAAGAACGGGGAAATGCATCACAGGCGGCGGTACAGCAACCGGGCCCGCCTTGAGGTCTGGTTCTACGGTGATACAACCGAACAGGAAAAACATACAGCTCGGGGCCTAGTTGAGGCCAACACCATCAATCTGTGGTGGGAGGCCGCAGGCGTTGAGTTTTTCCAGATTCCCGAGGAAATGGAGGGCCGGCTGCCGTGCAAGTCGCTCTGATCAATGGAAGCCCCAAGCGGCACCGCAGCGCCTCCGGCTGTATCCTGAAGTATCTCCAGCCCCTTTTGGAGCAGGAGGGCCATGTCACAGCAGCCTTTTCTTTGGGCAGGCCAGAGCTGGCTCCCCAGGATGCCAAGGGTATAGGCGATTGTGATGCACTGATTTTCGCCCTTCCGCTCTATGTAGATGGCCTGCCCTCGCATCTGGTCAGCTGCCTGCTGCAGCTGGAGGAAAGCCTGGCGAGATCCGGGGGAAAGATGGGTGTATATGCCATCGTGAACTGCGGGTTCTACGAAGGGCACCAAGCCAGGTGGGCCCTGAACATACTGGAGAACTGGTGCCACCGCGCCGGGCTCCGCTGGGGCTATGGCATCGGACTTGGAGCAGGCGGCGTGCTGCTCAGTATCGAGAATGTGCCCCTGGGTGCTGGCCCCACAAGGAATCTGGCCCAAGCCCTCAGGCAGCTGGCCTCCTCCGTGGGCCAAGGCTTCGGCGGCGAGAACGTGTTTACCACGATGAACATGCCCAAGCTGATCTACAAACTGGCGGCGGAAGTTGGCTGGTGCAGATCTGCCAAGGCCAATGGTTTGAAGATCCGCGATCTGTCCCTGCGGAGGGGGAGCTGACCAGAGCATGGAGAGCGTCAAAAACCCCATCATCTGGGCGGACGTCCCAGACCCCAGCGTGATCAGGGTTGGAGATACCTACTACATGACCAGCACCACCATGCACATGAACCCAGGCGTGCCCGTGATGAAATCCAGGGATCTGGTGAACTGGGAGATCGTGAACTACGTTTACGATGTCCTTGGTGAACAGGACGAGCAGTGCCTGGAAAACGGCAAGGATGAGTACGGGAAGGGGTCCTGGGCCAGCAGTCTGCGCCACCACAACGGCACCTATTATGTGGTCTTCAGTTCCCAGACAGAGCAGAAAACCTTTGTGTTCCAGACCAGGGATATCCAGGGGGGTCCCTGGGAAAAGCACACCCTGCCCTTCCTCCACGACATGTCCCTGCTCTTTGACGATGATGGGAAAGTGTACCTGGTTCACGGCAGCGGAGACATCCGAATCCTGGAGCTGACCTCCAATTGCAGCGCCGTAAGGCCAGGGGGCCTGAACCAGGTGATCATCCCCAACAGCAGTGCTGTGGCTGGGGATGAGATCGCCCTCCCCGCGGAGGGCGCCCACATCCACAAGATTAACGGGATGTACTATATCTTCCTGATCACCTGGCCCAGGGGAGGCATGCGCACACAGCTCTGCTACCGTGCCAAGAAGATCTTGGGTCCCTGGGAAGGCCGCATCGTATTGCAGCATGCCGGCATCGCCCAGGGCGGGCTGGTTGATACACCGGAAGGGAAATGGTATGCCCTGCTCTTTGGCGATCGCGGCGCGGTGGGGCGCATCCCCTACTTGGTTCCTGTGCACTGGGAAGAGGGCTGGCCCGTGTTTGGAGTGCAGGGCCGGGTGCCTGTGGATACAGGGATCGGCCCCAGCCTGGGACTGAAGATCGTCTCTTCAGATGAGTTTGCCGGTCCCCAGCTGGGCCTAACCTGGCAGTGGAACCACAATCCGGATAACGCTAACTGGTCCCTCAGTGAGCGCCCAGGTTACCTCCGACTGCGAACAGGACGCCTCAGCAAGGGCTTGACCGATGCCCGCAACACCTTAACCCAAAGGACCTTCGGGCCTGAGTGCTCAGGGACCGTGGCAGTGGAAACCGCCGGTATGCGCAGCGGTGATTGCGCCGGCCTTGCGGTGCTGCAGGAGAAATACGGTTTTGTGGGGGTCAAGGTGTGCGGCACCGATAGATTTGTGGTGATGGCCGAGGCCAGCTCCGGCTCGTGTGTGGAGGTGGAGCGCATCCCTGTCCACGAAACCCGCCTCTACTTCCAGATCCGCTGTGATTTCCAGGACCAAAAAGACCTAGCCTATCTCTCCTACAGCACCAACGGCCAGGAGTGGATCCCCCTGGGGCGCCCTCTGCAGATGGTGTACACCCTCCCCCACTTTATGGGGTATCGGTTTGCTCTTTTTAACTTCGCCACCGAAACCGCCGGCGGCTACGCCGACTTCGATTACTTCCGCATCGCGGGCTCTAGAACCTAAAGACTGGGGGTTTAGCGATTGAAGGGGAAGTTCACGACTATTGCCGCATTGCTGCTGCTTTTGATTGGGGCTGTGGGCACTTTGCCGGCCCGCGCCCAGGTCAGTGAGCTGCCTTCGCTGCGGGAGATCTACAAAGACTGCTTCGACCTCGGCGCCGCGGTCAGCATCGCCGGGTGGTCCGACCAAACCCTGGACAAGCACAGTGAGCTGCTTGCCCACCACTTCAACAGTCTAACCGCTGGGAATGAGATGAAGCCCGACGCCACCCAGCCCTGGCCTGGCACCTTTCGCTTTGCCGATGCGGACCGCATGATCGCCTTTGCCCAGGAACACGGCATGAAAGTGCGGGGCCACACCCTGGTCTGGCACAATCAAACACCCCAGTGGTTTTTCCGGGACGGCAGCAACCAGCTGATCTACGAGAAGGAGACCATCACCGCTGAGGATCGCCAGGCGGTGATCCACCGGTTGGAACAGCACATCGAAGCGGTGGTGGGCCATTTCGGAGATGCCGTCTACGCCTGGGATGTGGTCAATGAAGCGGTTTCCGACACCGGCGGGAGCATCTACCGGCAGGACTCCCCCTGGTACCGGATCCTGGGTGAAGATTACATCAAGATCGCCTTCCGCAAGGCCCATGAGGTGAACCCCAACGCCAAGCTGTTTTACAACGACTACTACATCGACGCCCCTGCTAAACGTGCCCGCACCCTGGAGATGCTGCAGAAGCTCCTGGCCGAGGGAGTGCCCATCCACGGGGTGGGCATCCAGGGCCACTGGAGCGTTAACGACACCAGGATCAGCGAGATCGAGCAGTCCATCCGCATGTACGCGGAGTTGGGACTGGAGATCCAGATCACGGAAATGGATGTGGGCATGCAGGGCTTTACCGAAGAGGAACAGGCTGAGCGCTACAGAGAGCTTTTCCAGCTGTTCAAGAAGTACAGCGATGTGATCACCAGCGTCACCCTCTGGGGAACTACCGACGACACATCCTGGCGCCGGGATGAAAGCCCCCTCCTCTTCGATGCCAACCAGCAGCCCAAACCCGCCTTTTGGGCGTTGGTGGATACGGAAAAACCGTGGTACGCCAACAGGGCCGAGTATCTCGGGGCAGTGGCTTTTCTAAGCAGCTCCGGCCAGAGGCTTGGTGTCTTGAGGCCGGGAGAATACAGCATCGCTGAATTGGAAGCCCTGGGTTTTACCCTGGAGGAAGTGGCTGGTCTGGACGTGGAACGGGAACACCTGATCACCTTCTACTCCCAGGAAGACTTGCGGGGTGAGGCCTGGCACTTCACAACAACCGACAGCTTCCCCGGCAGAGCCCTGGCGGCTGAGGCTAAGTCCCTTTCCATCCGCTTCCTTGAATCCAAGAACATCGCTCTGAACAAGCCCGTACGGGCCAGCGTCCTGGAGGATCGGGCGGCCAGAGCGGTGGATGGCGATGGGCTCACCAGCTGGTCACCTTCTGCAGGGCCCCCCTACTGGCTGGAGGTGGATCTGCAGGGGAACTTCCTCCTGAGCCGGTGGGTGGTGCGCCTCCACGGCAGCGGGCCCCTGGGGGGCCAGGTGGCAGAAAGCCCGTTTAACGCCGCAGATTTCCGCCTGCAGGTGAGCGATGACGCCATCACCTGGCGCGACGAGGATGTTGTGGAAGGGAATACCGCGAGCGTCTATGAAGGTTCTTTAGACCTCGTCCCCGCCAGGTTTATCAGGCTTTATGTCACGAGACCCACTTCCGTGGAGCTCAATTACAGCCTGTACGTTTACGAGCTGGAGGTCTATGAAACAGGCCTGGAGGAATCCAGCGCCAAGGCCCCCGGGGATCAGGCCGCAGAGGTGGTAAGTATGGTCGAGATCAAACAGCTGCCCTATGAGTACCGGCAGACTCTCCCCAAGGAGCAGAGGGGCCGCCTGGAGGAATTCTCCTACCCCGTGAGCCACTATATCAACAGGGAGCGCCAGCTGGTGACCGCTCAAGGCCTAAAGGCAAAAGAGGCGGGCCGGGAGACGGTAGAGGGCGAGCCCATTACCAAGCAGGCCTACATCTACCTGCCCCCTGGCTATGATCCGGAGGACCAGGAGACCAAGTACAACGTGCTCTACCTGCTGCACGGGGTGGGCGGTTCCCGCTACGAATGGCTGCGGGGCAGCGGTACAGCCCATGATACGTACGTGATCTGCAATGTCCTGGACAACCTGATCGCCAGTGGCGAGATCGAGCCGCTTTTGGTGGTCTTCCCCGAGGGAAGGAGCGCCCATGACTGGACAGACACGGCTTTCAATCCCCAGAAGACCAACCTGCTGGGCTTTTACTACTTCGATTACGAGCTGCGCCACGACTTAATACCGTTTGTGGAAGCGAACTTCAACACTTACGCGGACATTACGGACACTTCCCCCGAAGGGATCGCCTTCAGCCGGGAGCACCGGGCCATTGCCGGGCTCTCCATGGGGGGTATGCAGGCGTTGAACCTCACCTTGGGCGGCCACAGGCATGATTTTGCCGCCTTCACGGGTGCAGCGGGTGATCCCCAAAACGGGCTGGCCCCCACAGTGCTGGCCCAAGGTATGCAGGATCTGTTTGCCTATGTGGGTGCCTTTTCCAATGCCCCCACATCCAGCCCAGGAACGGTCCTGGGGCAGGGCATCGCCTCCTCACCCCACAGGATTGAGCTGCTGTACATGACCTGCGGCGATGCCGACGCCATTGCCATGCAGAGCTACCGGTCTGCCGCAGACGGGCTGCGGGAGGCGGCCGGAGATAACCTGGGAGCCTTCTACCAAGTGGTGCTGAAGGGCCGCGGCCACGACTTCAGCGTCTGGAACCACGGATTCTACAATTTCATCCGGCTCTGTTTTGGCAAAGTGGAAACGGCGGAGCCGGTGGATATCCTGCTCACCCTTGATTAGCCCCAGGGCCCGAAAGAGGTGAAACCATGCTGCGGGAAGTGCGCATCAAAAACGGCCTAGTGCGGGGCCTGCCCGCGGCCGACCCCAGGATTACCAGTTTCAAGGGGATTCCCTTTGCTGCACCGCCCATCGGGCCCAACCGGTGGCGGGCGCCGCAGCCCGCGCCGGACTGGGATGGCGTTTTGGAGGCTTTCCAGTTCGGCCCCATCGCCATGCAGGCCACACCGGGAATTAACAAGGACAATATCTACGATTTTGAATGGCATGTGGATCCCCATGTGCCCATGGGCGAGGACTGCCTGCACTTGAATGTCTGGACCCCGGCCACCAGCCCCGAAGACCGGCTGCCTGTGTTCGTCTGGTTCTTCGGCGGCGGGCTGCAAGTTGGTTACCCTTCCGAGATGGAATTCGATGGGGAGCGCATCGCCCGCCGGGGAGTGGTGGTGGTCACCATCAACTACCGGCTGAACGTGTTTGGCTTTCTGTGCCACCCCGAAATCACCAAAGAGGCGCCGGAGGCACCGGCCAACTTCGGCCACCTGGACCAGCAGTTTGCCGTCCGCTGGGTTCAGGAAAACATCGCGGCCTTTGGCGGAGATCCCACCAACATCACTATCGGCGGGCAGTCCGCCGGAGGCGGCAGTGTGCTGGCCCAGCTCACCTCGCCCCAAAACCAGGGCCTATGCCAGCGGGCCATTATCCAAAGCGGACTGTTTGCTCCGCTCTACCCGAACAACAGGAGGCCGCCCCGGGGGTTCAGCCTCCAGGAAGCGGAACAGGCTGGAATGGAGTTCTTCGCTTACCTGGGAGTCTCTTCGCTGCAGGAGGCTAGGGAGCTGGATGGGGAGTTCATCCGCCGCAAGGCCTTGGAGTGCGGGCGGTTCTGGGGGACTGTGATCGACGGCCAGTTCTGCACCGGCGATCCCTTCCAGCTCTTCCTGGAAAACAAGCGCCTGCAGGTGCCGGTTCTGGCGGGGCACACCTCCTCAGAGTTCATCAGCAAGCCCCAAGTTCAGACCAAAGAAGAGCTGCAGAACCTGGCCCAGGAGCTCTTTGCCGATGCGGCGCCGGAGTTTTTGGACCTGATCGAATTCAACAACTCTACCCTGGAAGAGGCTCTGGAAAAGGCGGGGTTAAACACCATCGAATACGCGGTGCACCTGGCCGCCCGGGCCAATGCTGAACACGGCGGTGGTCTTCCCTTCTACTACTACAACTTCGATGCTGAGATTCCGGGTCCTGACAACCCCGGCGCCTTTCATTCCGTGGACCTGTGGTTCTTCTTTGAAACGCTGGCCAAGTGCTGGCGGCCCTTTGTGGGTAAACACTACGATCTGGCCCGTCAGATGTGCAATTATTGGGCAAACTTCATCAAAAGCGGCGATCCCAACGGCCTGGATGCCGCCGGGGAACCAATGCCCCATTGGTCCCCCTACACAAACGAAGAGCCCTTCGGAATGCTCTTCCGCGACAAGCCGGAGTTTGCCAGGCAGGGACCCAGCCCGCTCATGGAGTTTCTGGTTGATCGCTTCTTTTTGAAGCATTCGGAGAGCTAGCTGGGTTAGTCGAACCCACAGGGGTCTAGCTGGGGTTTATCCGATTTGTTTGCATCTAGTTAGCCTTTCCAAAAGGAACTTAACAAATTAAAGAGAATTATCCAATCAGGATAGTTCCGGGGAAGGGGGACGATAGCAGGGAGTACGCTGAAATGAAGCTCGCAAGTGGCGTTGTTCACGGTATTAAGACTAGAGGGGAGAGAAGACTTTTGAAGAGAAGAGGATTCTGGTTCCTGCCCTTGCTGCTGATTCTTGTTTTGGGCGGAACGGCGTTTGCACAGCAGTTCAAGGAATTCACAGTCTTCACAGGCGAACCTTTGCCAGATTACCCCGGTTCAACCATCGTCGGTGACATCATCGAAAGAGAAACAGGCGTAAAATTGATCAGGGAAGCCCTAGTGGGCGATCTGGAGACCAAAGTCGGACTGATGATCGCCAGCGGCGACTATCCCGACCTGGTAGTGGCAGCACACTTCACCAGCCTGTTGAAGGACGCCGGGGCATTGATCCCCCTGAATGACCTGATTGAGGAACACGCTCCCAACATTAAGCGTCTGTATGCGAACCATTGGGAAATGCTGAAGCAGGAAGATGGAAACGTGTACTGGCTGCCGATCCAAGCGATTCCCTACGGCCCCGATACATCCCGTTATCCATCCCTGGGCTTCTTCATCAACAAGCGGGTCTTGAAAGATAATGGCTGGCCGCTCCCCAGGACGCTGGACGAGTACTTCCAGCTCATCGAAGACTACATGGCCAAACATCCCACCATTGATGGCGAACCCACCATTGGTTACATCACCCTCTTCGACGGCTGGCGCAGTTTTGCCACCACCAACGTACCGCAGCACCTCATGGGTTATCCCAACGAAGGTGAGTTTGTACCGGTTATGCAGCAAGGGCGCTATGTGGTAACGGAGTACCACACTTCTCCCACAGCCAAGCGGTACTACCAGAAGCTGAACGAGATGTACAACAAGGGTGTTATCGACCCCGAAACCTTTATCCTCAACTACGACCAGTACATCGAGAAGCTGAGCTCTGGCCGGGTACTGGGCACGTTCAACCAGTTCTGGCAGATGCAGGAAGCTCAGAACTACCTGTTGAGGGACAATCCGGAAAGCATCTTCGTTCCTCTGCCGATCGTGATCGACCCGTTAGTTGAAGAACGGCAGCGGGATATCCCCTACGTACAGCCCACGCAGGGCATGGGCATCACCATCAACTGTAAAGATCCCGTGGGAGCCATCAAGTTCCTGGACTACCTGATCAGGGAAGATACCCAGCGCCTGCTCCAGTGGGGTATCCTGGGCGAACACTATGAAGTAGATGAAAACGGCCTCTATTACCGCACGCCTGAACAGCTCGAGCTCTTCAGGGATCCCGACTGGGTCCAGAACGTGTTCGGCAGACCGTACTTCTTCAACGCCTTCCCGAGCCTGAGGGGTGTTGACGAAAACGGCAACATGTTCTTCCCCGATACGCAGCCGCATCTGATCTACTCCGACAGCACCGATTCGGAGAAAGAGGTCATGGATGCCTACGGTGTGAAGTCCTTCTCGGATCTGTTCAACGAACCCATCTTCAAGAAGTACTTCCCGCTGTGGACCATCACCATGCCAGCTGGTTCGCCGGCGCATATCGAAGAGACCAGGATGAAGGACGTCCTCAACCGCTATGTGCCTGAGCTGGTGATGAGCTCACCGGATCAGTTCGAGGCCATCTGGGAGAACTACGTCAGAGATATCAAGCCGCTCATGGTTGAGCAGATGAAGGTCTATCAAGAGGGCATCGATTGGCGCATGGAGAACTGGTAAGACTTCGAGTTCTTGTAATGTAAAAGGGGCGCTCTCGGGCACCCCTTTTACGCTATAAATCCAAAGCAAGTGAGTTGAGAAACCATGAATACGTCAGCAAGTGCTGTCCCGCGGGGCAGAACCTTTTGGCATAGAGTAAAGCAGCAAAAGATGCTCATTTTCATGACTATTCCCTTCTTGGTTCATGTCATTATCTTCAGGTATGTCCCCATCTGGGGATGGCTCATGGCCTTCCAGAATTACTGGCCGGGCAAGAGCATCCTGCAGCAGACCTGGGTGGGTCTGGAGAACTTCAGGCTGCTGTTTAACGACCCCGTCTTTTACCAGGTCCTGCGCAATACCTTGGCCATGAGCATCATCAAGCTGGTGCTGGGTACGGTCAGTTCCATCATCCTGGCCCTCATGCTCAATGAGGTCAGGATCATGTGGTTCAAAAAGAGCGTGCAGACCATATCCTATCTGCCCCACTTCATCTCCTGGGTGGTCGCGGCCAACTTGGTGAGGGATGCCCTATCCACAGATGGAGGTATCATCAATGAGGTGCTGATGCGCCTGGGCATCATCAAGCAGCCCATCATGTTCCTGGGCATACCGGCTCTGTTCTGGTGGATCATCGGCGTCTCCCACGTCTGGAAAGAAGTGGGTTGGGGAGCCATCATTTATCTGGCAGCCATTGCGGCCATCGACCCCACCTTGTATGAATCGGCCATGATCGATGGAGCAGGAAGGCTGAAGCAGATGTGGTACATCACCCTGCCCTCCATCCGGCCCACCATCAGCGTCCTTTTGATCATGAACTTGGGCTGGGTGTTAAGCGCCGGTTTTGAACAGCAGTATCTGCTCCAGAACGGACGAGTGATCGACTACGCCAGGGTCTTCACCATCTACGAACTGGATTACGGAATCAAGATGATGCGCTACTCCTTCGCCACCGCCGTCGGTATTTTCCGCAGCGTGGTCAGCTTGATCCTGGTGTTCAGCGCCAATCAGCTGGCTAAACGGTGGGGCCAGGAGCGGCTGGTGTAGTGATCATTAGGGAACCAAAGTGGGGGTGAAAAGCATGCATAGAGTTGGACGCAAAACCTGGGGGGACATTGCTATCGATGCGGTCATCTACCTCAGCCTGATTTTCCTGGTGGTAGTCACCCTGTACCCCTTCCTGAATACTCTGGCCGTCTCTTTCAACGACGCCATGGACAGCTCCAGGGGAGGGATCACCCTCTGGCCGCGCAAGTTCACTTTGTACAACTACCAAACGCTGCTGACCCGCAGCCAGATTTACCATGCAACTCTGGTTTCAGCCGCCAGGACCATTCTGTCCACTGTCTTGGGCACCTTCTGCACGGCCATGGCAGCTTACATCATCAGCCGCAGGGAGTTCGTGTTCAGGAGGCTTGTTTCCTTCATCTACGTCCTCACCATGTACATCGACGGGGGATTGGTGCCTACCTACTTCCTCATGCGCTCCCTTGGGCTGGTGAACAGCTTCTGGGTCTATGTGGTCCCGGGGCTGGTCTCGGCTTTTAACCTCATCGTCATCCGGACTTATATCGCTGGCCTGTCGGACAGCTATGTGGAGTCGGCGCGCATTGACGGGGCAGGTGAGTTCACCATTTTCCTGCGCATCATCCTACCCTTGTGCAAACCGGTCTTGGCCACCATCGCCCTCTTCATCGCGGTGGACAACTGGAATGCTTGGTTCGACACCTTCCTCTACAATTCCGCCAACGCTCAGCTCAGCACCTTGCAGTACGAGCTGATGAAAGTCCTGCAGAGCGCGAACACCATGTCCGGATCGCTGCTCCAGGCGCTGTCCAGAGCCGCTGCGGGCACCACAAACACGGTCACGCCCAGGGCCATCCGGGCCACCATGACCATCATTGTGAGTGTACCTATCGTGGCAGTATACCCCTTCCTGCAGAGGTACTTCGTCCACGGCTTGACCCTGGGAGGGATCAAAGAGTAATAGGAAGATGGCTCTGGCCCCGCCACGGCGCCAGCAGCATTCCAGTGCCCAAAACAACATTCTTGTCGTGAACTATGTCAGGGAAGCCCGGTTTTGCCGGGCTTTTTTGCTGCCTTGGCGCTGAGCTCAGTTCAGTGCTCAACTCTCAGCACCAGATTCCTCTCGTTCCATAAGGTAGAAAGCACGGTGGCAATGTATCTCGATCCGCACAGCGGACCGCAATTCGAGTTGAGTCCGTATAATGGTGTAAAAATGGTTTTCTGAAAAAATAGGAGAGCCATTAACAAATTCCTCAGTTAGAATAGAAGTTGGACAAACCAGAATTCTAAGAGGAGGAATTTGAATGGCTCAATACCAGATTACCGT
>DGEY01000069.1:0-6412 GCA_002391385.1 Firmicutes bacterium UBA3914
CCTTCTTTGGGGATAGCAAAGGCCAGATCCGGGTTTTGCATCCTGGCCACGGTGGCCTCTCCAGACCAGACCACGGCCAGAGCTGCTTCACCGGCGATCATCTTATCCTGCCCCTCATCCACCACGTAGGCCAAAACCAGGGGCTTTTGCTCCTTGAGCAGCTCACCCGCTTCCTCCAGTTCTTTCTCATCCAATGTGTTGATGCTGTAACCCAGCCTCAGAAGGGCTACGGCAATGGAATCCCGCTGGCTGTCCAGCATGAGGATTTCCTTTTCATACTTGGGATCCCAGAGGATATCCCAACTTTCCACGGGATCATCCACCATGGTGGTGTTGTACAGAATACCTACTGTGCCCCAATAATATGGGAGCGAGTACTCGTTTTTGGGATCGTAGTCCCAGCCCAGGTGCCGCGGTTCGATGTACTTGGCGTTGGGTATCTTGGTCAGATCCAGCTTTTGCACTAAACCTTCCTCAATCATTCTGGTGAGCATGTAGTCCGATGGAAAGATCACGTCGTACGAACTGCCGCCAGCCTTGATCTTGACGTACATGTCCTCGTTGGTGGCGTAGGTGTCGTACACAACCTTGATGCCCGTTTCCTTCTCGAATTCTTCCAGAATGCTTTCGTCGATGTAGTCTCCCCAGTTGTACACATAGATGGTGGGCTTGTCCCTCGTGCAGCCAGTGAGAACTGCACTGAGCAGTACTAAAGCCGCCAGCACCCAAAGCGCTTTAGAGAGTCTGCTCAACCTCCTCACTCCTTTCATATGATTGGGGTTTAGGAAGGCCGGCAGGGCCTTCTATGCAAGAGCCCCTCCCGGAGGGAGAAGCTCCAATTGCCTAGAACGCCTTAACTTCAGTCCAAATGCGATCATATTCCTTCAAAGTCTCACCAAGGCTCACAAACACCTCGGTATTGGCCAAAACTTCCTCGCTGGGGTAGGCCCGGGGGTCGTTGCGCACCTCTTCCGGCAGCATCTCCCAGGCAGCCAGATTGGGGGTGGAATAACCGGTGTACTCGGCGTTGCGCAGGGCAATTTCCGGCCGGTTCAAAAAGTCCATGAACTTGTGGGCCCCCTCGATGTTCTTGGCCCCCTTGGGAATGGCCATCACGTCAAACCAGAGGTTTGTGCCCTCTTTAGGGATGGCGTAGGAGAGATCCGGGTTCTCGCCGATGGCGTACATGGCTTCCCCTGACCAGGTGAGGGCCAGGGCCGCTTCACCCGCGACCATCTTGTCTTTCCCCTCGTCCACAACGTAGGCCAAAACCAGGGGCTTCTGCTGCTTCAACAGCTCAGCCGCTTCCGCCAGCTCCTGGGGGTCCTTGGTGTTGATGGAATAACCCAGCTTCAGGAGGGCCGCCCCGATGGAATCCCGCTGGCTGTCCAGCATGAGGATGTTCTTGGCGTATCTGGCATCCCAGAGCACATCCCAGCTGTCCACTTCTCCCTCCACCATGGTGGTGTTGTAGAGGATGCCTAACGTACCCCACATGTAGGGCAGGGTGTATTCGTTTTTTGGATCGTAATCGGCTCCCATGAGTTTGGGGTCGATGTGCACGCGGTTAGGGATCTTCTCCAGATCGATCTTGAGCAGCATACCCTCGTTGATCATCCTGGTGACCATGTAATCCGAGGGGAAGACCACATCGTAGGTGCTGCCGCCGGATTTGATCTTCACATACATATCTTCATTGGTGGAAAAGGTGTCGTAGACCACCTTGATGCCTGTTTCTTTCTCAAACTCTTCGAGGATGCTCTCGTCGATGTAATCGCCCCAGTTGTACACGTACAGAACGGGCTGTTCTTTGCCGCACCCGGTGAGAACCAGGCTAAGCACTACCAAACCGAGGATCATAAGGACTGTCTTTTTTAGGGACACGTCTCCCATTCCTTTCCTTTCTTTCTTCGCGGGCTTGCCGCACATTGACGATAATTAGGAGTGCTAACACAAAGGTGAACATGATGGTGGATAGGGCATTGATCTTGGGGTTGATTCCCCTCCTAGCCATGGAGTAGACCGTGATGGAAAGCGTGGATACTCCTGAACCGGTGGTGAAGAAGCTCACCACAAAATCGTCAATGGATAGGGTAAAAGCCAAAAGCAGTCCCGTGATAATGCCCGGCATTATTTCAGGGATGATCACCTTCCACAAAGCCTGCAGCGGTGTACAGCCCAGATCCAGCGCCGCTTCGTAGAGATGCTTGTTCAGCTGGCGCAGCTTAGGCAGCACCGACAGGATCACGTAAGGCACGTTAAAGGTAATATGCGACAGCAGCAGGGTGATATACCCAAAGCGCATCCTGGAGAACACAAACAGCAGCATCAGGGAAATGGCAGTCACAATTTCCGGGTTCAAAACGGGCAGGTAGGTCACGTTCATGATCAGCTTTTTCGGAACCCCCCGGGTATTGTGAATACCGATCGCCGCCATGGTGCCGATCACGGTGGCAATTAGGGCTGAGCTCACGCCGATGATCAGCGTGGCGTACAGCGAGTTCATGATGGTGCGGTCCTGAAACAGCTCCACATACCAGCGCAGGGTAAATCCTCCCCACATGCCCCGGGAGCGGGCATCGTTGAGGGAGTACACCATGAGCACGGCAATGGGCAAGTACAAAAAGGCGAAGATCAGGTAAATGTAACTGCGTTTCAACCACCTCACCATAGCGCCACATCCTTTTCTTCCCCTTCAAAGAAGGACATAACTGCCATGCTCAAGAGGATCACCACGATCATCACCACCGAGATGGCAGAGCCAAAACCCCAGTCCCCCACCACAAGGAACTGCTGCTCGATGAGGTTGCCGATGAGGGTGAACTGGCCGCCGCCCAACAGCCTGGAGATGACGAACGTGGTCATGGCCGGCATGAACACCATGGTGATCCCGGAGACCACCCCAGGCAGGCTCAAAGGTAGGATGACCTTGATGAAAACCTGGAAGGGGTTGGCCCCCAGATCCCCCGCTGCCTCCACAACCCCTTTGTCGATCTTGCTCAGCACCGAGTAAATGGGGAGCACCATAAAGGGCAGGAAGTTGTAAACCATGCCCAGGACCACGGCGCCGTTGGTGTACAGAATGTTCACCCGCGGCAAGCTGAAAAAGGTCAATAGAGAGTTGAGAAAGCCGTTGCGCTCCAAGATGGTGAGCCAGGCATAGGTCCTCAGCAGGAAGTTCATCCACATGGGCACCACAAAGAGCAGCATGATCACATGTTTGCGCTTAAAGGCGTTGCCCGCCATGATCATTGCTGCGGGATAGCCCAACAGCAGGCAGATCAGCGTGCTGATCACCGCCAGGTTCAAGGAGCGGATAAAGACCCTGAGGTAGATGGGCTGAAAGAACCGAGTGAAATTCTCCAAAGACCAGGTGGTCCCGCCCTCGGTGGGAACCGTGAAGGCGTAATACAGCACGAGCAGCATGGGCACCACCGTAAAGAGCACCATCCAGATGACATAGGGCGTGAGGGAAAGCCGCTTCACTACGCTCTCACCTTCTTCATGATGTGGATATCCATGGGCTCAAGGCCCAATCCCACCATGGTCCCCACCGGTTCCATGAGGGTAGAGTGCACCAGCCACTCTGTGCCGTCGGCGCCTTCCACAATCATCTCGTAGTGTACCCCCAAAAAGTTCACGGAGCGGACCACGCCCTTGAGCTTGGCCTGATCTGGGGGCATGAGGGCCAAGTCCTCCGGGCGGATCACCACATCCACCAGCTCATCCCGGGCGAAACCAGAGTCAGCACACTCAAACAGGTTGCCGGCAAACTCCACCAGGTAGTCCTGGCGCATGATGCCGTCCACAATATTGCTTTCCCCGATGAAATCGGCAACAAAGGCGTTCACCGGCTCGTTGTAGATCATCTCCGGCGTGCCGATCTGCTGGATCTCCCCATCCTTCATGACCACAACCGTATCACTCATGGACAGGGCCTCTTCCTGGTCATGGGTGACAAAGAGGAAAGTGATGCCCAGCTGCCTCTGCATGTTCTTCAGCTCGTGCTGCATCTCTTTGCGCAGCTTGAGGTCTAAAGCGGCCAGGGGTTCATCCAAAAGCAGTACGTCGGGTTCGTTGACCAGAGCCCGGGCAATGGCTACCCGCTGCTGCTGCCCGCCGCTGAGGGAGTTGACGTCCCGCTTCTCGTAGCCCTGCAGGTTCACAAGCTCCAGCATGCGGGAGACCTTTTCCCGGATGACCGACTCCTTCATCTTCTTGATCCGCAGGCCGAAGGCGATGTTTTCAAACACGTTGAGATGGGAGAACAGGGCATAACGCTGAAAGACGGTATTCACTTTGCGTTTATGGGATGGCACATTACCAATGTCTTGACCGTTAAAGGTAATAGTTCCCGTGTCGGGCTTCTCAAAGCCCCCGATCAGCCGCAGCATGGTGGTCTTGCCGCAGCCGCTGGGACCAAGCAAAGTGACAAACTCATTCTTGCGGATGTACAGATCCACATCTGTCAGCGCAGGTGTATCGTCGTAATACTTGGAGACACCTTTCAGCTGAACGATGATCTCGGACACCACAGTTCCCCCTTTCCAATCTTGAAGACTAAAAGCTCGGCGGTGAAGAAACCCACAGAACAACCGCGGGCCTTTTGCCCGCGTTGGCGATGTAATGGCCTGCTTCGGCGGGGAAATAAAAGGACTCGCCCGCCCGGACCTTAACCACTTCCGAGCCGAAATGCAGCAGGATCTGCCCCTTGATCACATACCCAAACTCCTCCCCATCGTGGGGATCGTCGTAAGGCGTGCGTCCCTCCGGCTCCAGGTGCACCACGATGGGCTCCATGGCGTTTTTCTGGGCATTAGGCACCAGCCAGCGGATCTCGCTTTTCAACTCCGGATCGCTTTTGACAGAGACATCGTTTTTGGTAAAGACCATTTTTTCAGGCACGTCCTGCTTGAAAAAGTCCTGCAGATTTGTACCCAGCGATTCCAGAATATCGATCAAGGTGGCGATGGAAGGCGAGGTGAGGTCACGTTCCACTTGAGAAATGAAGCCTTTGGACAGTTCGCAGCGGTCCGCCAGTTCCTCCTGCGTCAGGTTGTGCTGGATGCGTAGACGCTTGATTTTCTCACCTATCTTCATCCCTGTCCCTCCCTTCCTAAGTTTCGTGATACTAAACTTGAAGTTTAGCAACACTAAACAAGTGTATTGTACCGAGTGGGGGGGTGCATGTCAATACTTTGTCCCCAAGAATTTTGCGGGGGAGGAGAAATAATTCTCTGGCGGGGGAAATAGGCATGTAGAGGGAGTTTCCGAGGGAGGTATGGGGATGTGGGAGCTGGCTAGAATTGTTTTCCTGGGCACCATGGCGGGAGTGTTAGGCACAGGCGCGGGGGGAATTCTCCTGGGGCTCGGCCGCATACCCCAAGGGGCGGAACTCAGCTTTCACCTGGCCTTCTCCAGCGGAGTCATGCTCGCGGTGGTCTTTCACGACCTGCTCCCGGAAGCCCTGGCCCTGCGGGGACCCGGCGTGACCTTTGCCGGGGTGGTCTTGGGAACCGCTGCCCTGCCGCTGCTCAAACCCCTCTTTTTTCCCACCGGTCGGGGCAGCTTGATCCAGACGGGGCTTTTTTTGGGCCTGGGCATCGCCGCCCACAACTTCCCGGAGGGCCTGGTCATCGGGGCGGGTTACCTGGCCTCCCAGGAGCTGGGCTTCAGTCTCGCCCTGGCCCTCTGCCTGCACAATATTCCCGAAGGGATGGCCATGGCGGCACCGCTTCTGGCCGGGGGTGTGGGCAGAACCTCCGCTGTGCTTTTGACCATTGCCGCGGGTCTGCCCATGGGCCTTGGCGCCCTGGCGGGCGGGCTTTTCGGCCAGCTGACCCCCACCACCTTAGCCGGGACCTTGGGCTTTGCCGCGGGAGCCATGCTCTTTTTGGTCTTCCACGAACTGCTCCCGGAAGCAAACTGCTTGGACTTTCCCCTGGCCGCCACCTTGGGGGCGATTTTCGGCGTGATGCTCGGCCTGGGACTTTTGGTGATCCACTAAAGGCCCAGCCGCGCCCGGTCGATAATTAAGGGAAGGGAAATCGGAGCAGGGGGGTGGCGCGGTGAATCTGTTTTACTTAGCCGGACTGCGCGCAGTAAGCGCGTACCATGCGGCTGCTAAAGCCTACGCCGTTTCCCTGGAGCGCATCGCCACGGGGAAGCGGATTAACCGCGCCGCGGATGATGCCGCGGGACTGGCCATCTCCGAACGGATGAAAGCCCAGATCCGCGGACTGAGGCAGGCCTCCCGCAATGCCCAGGACGCCATTTCCCTCCTGCAGATAGCCGATGGAGCCCTGGGGGAGATGCAGTCCATCGTACACCGCCTGCGGGAGATCGCGGTCTATGCCGCCACGGGTACCCTGGATGAAGCTGACCGGGCCGCTTTGCAGATGGAATTCAGCGA
>DGEY01000069.1:6624-7126 GCA_002391385.1 Firmicutes bacterium UBA3914
ACAATCCCCTGATCATCCAAGTGGGTGCGAACGCGGGGCAGCATATGGAGATCGCTTTGGGAGACATGCGCCCGGAGGCCCTGGGCCTGGGGGATCTCTCCGTGGCGACGCAGGAAGAAGCGGATGCGGCCATAGGAGCCCTAGACGAAGTTTTAACTAAGATCTCTTCCCAGAGGGGCTATGTGGGCGCGAAGATGAGGCGCCTGGAGCACACCGTGAGCAATCTAGAAAACATGGCCCTCAACCTCACCGAGGCGGAATCCCGCATCAGCGATGCCGATATCGCCCTGGAGGTTTTGAACATGGTTTCCGCCCAGATCCGCATGCAGGCGGCCCTGGCCATGATCGCCCAGGCCAATGCCGCCCAGCAGATGATCCTGCAGCTGCTCTGGCCGGCGAGGTGATTGTGGTCCGGTGACGCTGCCCAAGAATGAAACAAGGCTGCTGCGGCAGCCTTTTTTTCTTGGGTTCAGATCCTTTCCCCAGCACATGTTCCCACTAG
>DGEY01000085.1:0-3550 GCA_002391385.1 Firmicutes bacterium UBA3914
TCTCGTTATTAGACAACAAAGGGCCGTGCAGGATGAACGAATCAACGTTCATTCTGCAACAGCCCCGCTCTTTTTCTTGCGCATGCTAGGCACGCCCAGGGAAATCCTGTATACTGTATCTCAAAGGCACACTGCCTCGGCAAAGGGAGGAAAACCCAGCCGGATCACGAAGGTTTGAAGGAGGCGGAGCAGTGGCCACCACGGTTATTCTCGTCAGGCACGGGGAGACCGCCTGGAACCTAGAACAGCGCTATCAGGGTCAGGAGGACAGCCCCCTCTCGGATTTGGGGCTGTTTCAGGCCAGGCGGGTGGGTCAGTTTCTCAGCAAGCGCCCGATTGCTGCGGTTTACACCAGCGATCTGGGGCGGGCGGTGCAAACTGCCCAGCTGATCGCGGAGCATCACCAGCTCACGCCCACCTTAGACCAGCGCCTCCGGGAGATGTCCTTCGGGGTGTGGGAGGGCCTGACCCGCAAGGAAGTGGCGGAGCGCTACCCCGAGCTGTACTACGGCCGCCTGCAGGATCGCTCCAGCCACCCCATTCCAGGTGGGGAGGACCCGGCGGATGTGGTCCGGCGCTTTAGGGGCTGTTTGGAAGAACTGGTGGACCGGCATGCGGGGGAAACCATCGTGGTGGTCTCCCACGGGGCTGCCCTGCGCCTCACTTTAGCTGCTCTGCTGGAGATACCCTTAAGCCGCTCCCAGTGCCTGAGTCAGAGCAACGGGGGCATTTCCGAGCTGGCCCACAGCCCCAAAGGCTCTCCCTGCCCGTGGCGGGTGATCACCATCAACAGTACTTACCATCTGCTCTAACATATTCCCTGTGGTTCGGGCATAAAGTTAGATGATGCTTTGAACCAAGGGAGTGGGGGCAGTGTTTCTAGCGGGAGCCCTGTGGGAATTGATCGTGCGCTATTTCTGGCGCCACCTTCCCCTTTATGTGGCACTCATCCTTTTGTTTGTTACCGGCCTGGGCTTCGGTGCCCTGGCCACCCACAAGCTTTCACCGGTTCAGAAGGAGGATCTGTCTAGTTATATCTCCGCCGTCTATCTCACTTTAGCCGAGGGCAGTGCTGAAACCCTGGACAAAGCCCAGCTCTTTTACGGGAGTTTCCGGGACAACGTGATCAAAACCGCGGGGCTCATCTTCCTCCTGGGCCTGACGGTGATCGGAGCACCCCTCATTTTGGCCGTTGTGTTTGTGCGGGGCTTCGTTTTGGGGTTTACCGTTGGTTTTCTGGTGCAGGACGCGGTGGTCAAGGGGCTGGTTCTCTCCACCACCTGCATCCTGCCCCATAACGCTTTGATGGTTCCCGCCCTGCTTCTGGGGGCGGGAGGGGCTCTGTCCTTCGCGGGCAGCGCCTTCCGCACCCTGGTGGGCCGCTCCAAAGAGGGGATCCACGGTCAGCTGGCTACTTCCACCTTCCTGGCCCTGGTGAGCGGGCTGCTCTTTCTGGCGGCTGCGGTGGTGGAAACCTATCTCACCCCCTTCCTCATTCAGCTGGGGCGGGGCTTTTTGGCTTGAAGGGAGGACCGCTGGTGAACTGGTCTAGAACCCTAGCGGAATACTCCGCCTACCTGCGGGTTGAAAAGGGCCTCTCGGAAAACAGTGTCCAGGCCTACTTAAGCGATCTGCGCCAATTCCAGGAGTTCCTGCAGCAGCGGGGGCGCTCCCTGGAGAAGACCGATGCCGCCGAGGTGGAGCTCTACCTCAAGCACCTGGCGGATCAGAACCTGGCGCCCCGCAGTCGGGCGCGCAAGATTTCGGCCCTCAAGAACTTCTTCGTCTATTTGGTGGAAGAAGACCTGGTGGCTGACAATCCCTGCCTTTACATTGCCACCCCCAAGCTGCCGCGCCGGCTGCCGGAGATCCTCAGTGAACAGGAAGTTGCCGCCCTTTTGGAAGCGCCTAAACTGGACAAGCTCGCAGGCTACCGGGATCGGGCCATGCTGGAGGTGCTCTACGCCTCGGGACTGAGGGTTTCGGAGCTTTTGGACTTGGATGTGGGTGACATTGATGAACTGGGCTTTGTGCGCTGCATCGGTAAGGGGAGTAAAGAGCGCATCGTGCCCATCGGTTCCCATGCCCTCAGGGCCACAGACCTGTACCTCAAACATGCCCGGCCCCGGCTGTGCAAAAACTTCCGGGAAAGGGCGCTCTTTGTCAATCAGCGGGGGCGGCGCCTAACCAGGCAGGGCTTTTGGAAAATTATTAAAGCCAGGGCGAAAGAAGCGGGGATCACAAAGAACATCACCCCGCACATGCTCAGGCATTCCTTCGCCACCCACCTTTTAAGGCGCGGCGCCGACCTGCGCTCGGTCCAGGAGATGCTGGGGCATGCCGACCTGGCCACCACGCAGATTTATACCCATCTGGATAAAGGGCATCTGAGGGAGGTTTATAAACAAGCGCATCCTAGAGCTTGGAAAGGGGAAGAAAAGTGAAAAGACTAGTGCTTTTGGTTCTAGACAGTGTAGGCGTGGGGGAGCTTCCCGACGCCCATCTTTACGGCGATGAAGGCAGCAACACCCTGGGCAATGTGGCAGAAGCGGTGGGAGGCTTGAACATGCCCCATGCCCAGAAACTCGGCCTGGGCAACATCATCCCAGTTAAGGGGGTACCCCCCACAGACCAGCCCCAGGCGGCCTGGGGCAAAATGGCGGAGCTCTCCAAGGGTAAGGACACCACCACGGGGCACTGGGAAATCGCGGGTCTGATCCTAAAGGCGCCGTTTCCCACCTATCCCGACGGTTTTCCTCCGGAGCTCATGGCCGAGTTTGAACGGCGCATCGGCCGGAAAACCTTAGGCAACTACCCCGCCTCCGGGACCGTGATCATTGACGAACTGGGGGAAGAGCATCTGAAAACGGGCTTTCCCATTGTCTATACTTCCGCGGACAGCGTGTTTCAAATTGCCGCCCATGAAGAGGTGGTACCCCTGGAACAGCTCTACGGGTGGTGCCGCATAGCCAGGGAGCTGCTCACCGGCCCCCACGCCGTGGCCCGGGTGATCGCCAGGCCCTTTGTGGGCCGGCCCGGCGCCTTTCAGCGCACCGCCAACAGGCAGGATTTCAGCGTGGCTCCCTTCGGGCCCACGATCTTGGATGCTTTGACCAACAGCGGCATCCCTGTCTACGGTGTGGGGAAGATCTCCGATATCTTCGCGGGCCAGGGCATCACTGAAGCGGTTCCCAGCAAAAGCAATCAGCAGGGGATGGACCGCTTAGTGGAACTCCTCGCGGCCAAACAGGAGGACTGCCTGATCTTTGTGAACCTGGTGGATTTCGACATGCTCTGGGGCCACCGCAATAACGTGGAAGCCTATGCCCAGGGCCTGGAGGAGTTTGATGCCCGGCTGCCGGAGATCAAGGGCGCCCTGCAGGAGGGCGATCTCCTGTTTATCCTGGCGGACCACGGCTGCGATCCGACCACAATCAGCACAGATCACTCCCGGGAGTATGTGCCCCTGCTGGTGGTGGGCCAGGGGGTGGAGCCGGTGAACCTGGGTGTGCGCAGCACCTTTGCCGATGTGGCCAAAACGGCAGCCGAC
>DGEY01000085.1:3792-11312 GCA_002391385.1 Firmicutes bacterium UBA3914
GTGGAGCTGATCCAGAAAAAGCGTGATGGCGGAAGGCTGAGCAGGGAGGAGCTGGAGTTCCTCATCCAAGGCTATGTGCGCGGCGAGATCCCCGACTACCAGATGGCTGCCTGGGCCATGGCCGTGTACTTCCAGGGCATGGAGCCGGAGGAAATCACGGACCTGACCCTGATCATGGCCGGTTCCGGGGATACCCTGGATCTCAGCGGAATCCGGGGGGTGAAGGTGGATAAGCATTCCACAGGGGGAGTGGCCGACACCACCACTTTGGTTCTGGCTCCCTTGGTGGCCAGCGCCGGGGTGCCGGTGGCCAAGATGTCCGGCCGCGGTCTGGGCCACACCGGGGGGACCGTGGACAAACTGGAGAGCATCCCCGGTTACCGTACGGCCCTCAGTCCCCAGGAGTTCATCGACCAGGTGAACAGGATCGGCGTGGGTGTGGTGGGCCAAACCGGCGAGCTGGCCCCCGCCGATAAGCTGCTCTACGCCCTGCGGGATGTGACCGCCACCATCGAGTCCATCCCCCTGATCGCTTCTTCCATCATGAGCAAGAAGATTGCAGCCGGTGCCGATGGCTTTGTCTTGGACGTTAAGGTGGGCAGCGGCGCCTTCATGAAGGAGGAGGAGCAGGCCGTGGCGATGGCCAAGGCCATGGTGCAGATCGGCACCTTGGCAGGTAAAGCCACAGTGGCCTTGGTTACGGACATGAACGAGCCCCTGGGGCGCTGCATCGGCAATGCCCTGGAGGTGAAGGAAGCCATCCTGACCCTCCAGGGGCAGGGCCCCGCGCACCTCACCGAGCTCTGCCTGCAGCTGGGCACCGAAATGCTCCTCCTGGCTGGGGCCGCAGCCCAGGCCGGCGAGGCCAGGGCCAAGCTGGAAGAGAGCCTGTTCAGCGGCGCAGCCTTGGAGAAGTTCAAGGAATGGGTGGCAGCCCAGGGCGGCGATGCCCGGGTCGCGGAAGATTTGAGCCTGCTCCCCCAAGCCCGCCACCGGGCCAGCCTCAAGGCACCCCGGGCCGGCTACATCCAAGGGATCGATCCCCTGGCCCTAGGCTTGGCCGCCATGCACCTGGGGGCCGGCCGGGAAACCAAGGATTCCACCATCGATCTGGCGGTGGGAATCGAACTCAAGGTCCGCAGCGGCGACTACGTGGAAGCGGGAGCGGACTTGGCCGAGATCTATGCCAACGACCAAGGCCGCCTGGAGGCCGCTTTTCAGGAAGCCCTGGCAGCCTTTGCCCTGGGCGGAGAGAAGCCGCCAGCTAGACCCCTGGTTTACCGGAAAATCACCGCAGAAGACGTATAATGGGGCCCTGGGCCCCATATTTATTGTAGTGGGGAAGGGGGGCTTTAGCGGTGCGCACAGACTGGATGGCCAGGTGTCTAGCTGCCCTGCTCTGTTTAGCGGTGTGCACGGGGCCGGCCGCCGCCCTGGAGCCCACGGGCAGGGCCGCCTACCTGATGGACCCCTACAGCGGACGGGTTTTTCTGGAAAAGGACAGCCAAGAGCCCCTGCCGGTAGCCAGCATCTCCAAGCTGATGACCTTGGTCCTGATTTTAGAAGCGGTGGACCGCGGCGAGCTAGCCCTTACGGATCTGGTCACCGCCAGCCCCTTCGCGGCCAGCAAACGGGGATCCCGCATCTGGCTGGAGGCGGGGGAGCAGCTGCCCTTAGGTGAGCTTGTGTATGCCATTGCCGTGGGTTCCGCCAACGATGCCGCGGTGGCGGTGGCCGAATACATGGCCGGCAGTGAAGAGCAGTTTGTGGAACTGATGAACCAAAGGGCCAAGGAGCTGGGACTTACCGCCAGCACCTTTGTGAACTGCACCGGCCTGCCGGAAGAGGGGAAGCCCCCGAACCTGATGAGCGCGCGGGATGCCGCCTTGCTCGCGCGGCACGCGCTGCAGGTGCCCCTGCTCATGGACTATGTCTCCACCTATGAGTACACCATGCGGGCGGACAGCACCAAGATCCCCGTGCTCTGGAACGCCAACAAGCTGCTGAGGCGCTATTACGGCGTGGATGGCATGAAAACGGGCTTTACCACGGAAGCGGGCTACTGTATGGTGGCCACCGCCAAGCGGGATGGGCTGCGCCTGATCGCGGTCACCTTGGGGCACAAAACGGAAGAAGAGAGGGAAAGCGCGGCCCGGGCCCTTTTGGACTACGGGTTCCGCAAATACCAGAGCCTGCAGCTTTACCCCAAGGGAGCGGCGGTGGGCAGCCTGGAGTGCCCCACCGGCAAGCCCAAAACGGTGGATGTGGTCCTGCCCCATGATTTTTACATTACGGTGGAGCGGGGCAAAGAGGTTGACTTCGTCACCGTGGTCAAGCTAGATACGGAACTGCGCCCGCCTATCCCCCAGGGCCAGACGGTTGGCACCATCACCGTCATGTACCAAGATGAGGTTTTGGGCAGCAGCCCCCTCACCGTGGGCCAGCCTGTGGAGAGGCTTTCCTTCCCGGGACTGGTCTACCGCCTGGCCCAAGCCCTGGCCCAGGCCATCTTCTGAGCCTGAAAATGGGCTTTTTTTCCTTTTCTTTGCAGGTAAACCAGGCCGCGCCTCGAAAAAGTCTTTAGCATGGTAATTGGGAGGGAAGCCTGTGCAGTACAGCTTTGAAACGGTGGGACAAGCACTCATCGCGAGGCTCGGGGGCGAACTGGACCTGCATACTTCACCGCACTTCAAAGAACAGCTTGCCAAGTTCTTCACCACCCATCCCCAGATCAAATACTTAATCATGGATGTTCAAGACCTGCAGTTCATCGACAGTTCAGGATTGGGAGTGATTCTCGGCCGCTATCGCGATGTGGAGGAAAGGGGAGGCCGGCTTTTTTTTGTACAAGCCAATCCCCACATCAAGCGGGTTTTGCAGATGTCAGGCTTTCAAAAGATCTCTGAATTCGCCGATTCCACTGCCGATGTGCTAAAACGGGTCGAAGGGGGACAACTCTAATGGCAGGCACCAATTGGGTCAAGTTCGAGATTCCCAGCGACACGCGCAACGTGGCCTTTGCCCGCACGGCCGTGGCGCTGTTTGCCAGCCAGCTAGACTGGACGCTGGATGAGCTGGAGGACATTAAGGTGGCCGTTTCCGAAGCTGTTTCCAATTCCATCATCCACGGCTACCAGCTGGGCGAAGGCATCGTCCGGATAGAGGCTTCCTACCAGGATCAGAAGCTGACCATTGTGGTGGAGGATTACGGCCAGGGCATTGCCGATGTCAAGCAGGCGCAGGAAACAGGCTACACCACCATTCCCGAGGAGCGGATGGGCCTGGGCTTCACCTTTATGCATGAATACATGGACGAAGTGCTGGTGGTTTCCGAAGTACAGAAAGGGACCAAGGTGATCTTGATCAAAGAAGTGCCGCCCCGATCGGAAGGATAATCCACCATGGATATGGAACAAACTAGGCGTCTGATTGCCCAAGCTCAGCAGGGAGATGTGGAGGCCCGGGGTGAACTGGTTGAGGCGAACCTGCCCTTGGTGCACAATATCGCCAGGCGTTTTGCCGACCGCGGGGTGGAGTGGGAAGATCTGGTGCAGATTGGTGCCCTGGGCCTGCTCAAGGCCATTGAGGATTTCGATTTCAGCTTCGATGTGCAGTTTTCCACCTTTGCCGTCCCCAAAATCATGGGGGAAATCAGGCAGCATCTGCGCAGCTCCTCACCGCTGAAGATTTCCCGTTCCTTGAGGAAGCTGGCCAGCGAAGCCCTGCGGGCCCAGGAAGCCCTGGAGCAGTCCCTGGGGCGCAGCCCCACCATCTCCGAGATCGCCGAGCAGCTGAACACCGCGCCGGAAGAAGTGGTCTGTGCCCTGGAGGCAGTGGCGCCGGTCTACTCCCTCCAGAGCACCTTAGGCAGCGGCGACGATGATGCCCCGGCCCTGGAAGATGTGGTGGCCGTTTCCGACAGCCAGGAACACTTCCTGCTGCGCCAAGCTTTGGAGAAGCTGGAACCGGAGGAGCGGCGTTTGATCCTCCTCCGCTATTTCGCGGAAAAAAGCCAGAGCCAGGTGGCTGAAGAGTTTGGCACATCCCAAGCGCAGATTTCGCGCATGGAAGCTCGCATTATCCGCCAACTGCGTCACGATTTGTAGAAAAGAGGGTTAGTTTGTCTGTAGATCTGCATACCCACACAACTGAATCTGATGGCACTTGGACACCCCAGGAACTGGTGCGCCAAGCGGTTGAGCGAGGCCTGACAACCATCGCCATCACAGATCACGATACCACCGCGGGTATTGAGGCCGCGCAAAGCCAGGCGCCCCCAGGCCTGGAGGTGATTCCGGGCATCGAGATCAACGCCGCGGCGCCCGATGGGGCCGATGTACACATTTTGGGTCTCTGGATCGACCCCGCCAATGCAGCCCTCCAGGAGCAGCTGGATATCCTCAGAAGATCGCGCATCGAGCGCACCGAGAAGATCCTGGCGCTGCTGCGGGGCTTAGGTGTTCCCATCAGCCTTGATGATGTGCTTCAATACGCGAGGGAAGAGGTGGTGAGCCGCAGCCACATCGCCTCTGTACTGCTGGAAAAGGGCGTAGTCGAAACGAAAGCAGAAGCCTTCCAGCACTGGATTGGGGAAGGGTGCCCCGCCTATGTGCCGCGCTACAAAATCGAGCCGGCTCGGGCGGTGGAGCTGATCATCCAAGCCGGCGGCGTGCCGGTTTTAGCCCATCCGGGCCTTCTGCCCAACCTGGATGTCCTGCCCCTTTTGGTGGAAGCGGACTTGGTGGGCTTAGAAGTGATCCACCCCAGCCATGATCAGGCCCAAACCGCCCACTACCTGGAGCTGGCGCGCCGCTTTGGCCTCCTACCCAGCGGCGGCTCCGACTGCCACGGGCCCGGTGGAAAGGATCAAATCTACCTGGGCAGCTATACCATCCCCGCCCAATGGCTGGAGGATCTGGCCGCCCGGCGCTAAAGGCGCGGGGACCCTGCCTGTTATTCCCTGCAGGGCATTCCCCCTGCGGCTCGAATTAGCTTGAGTAGAATCTCCCTGAGCTGAACGGGAAGTCGCTGAGCTAATTTGCAAGTTGAGGGAGTTGGGGGAATGTCGCAGTTAACGGGGGAAAAGATCGCGCTGCAGCTGCAAACGCCGGGCCGCTGCCGCATGCACTATCAGATCCTGGTTAAGGGCGAAGTGATCGGCGAGGTGGAGCTGGATCACATCGCCTGGCGCAGCGGCGAAGCGGAGCTGAAGATTCACATCTTCGATCCGGCCAAGCGGCGGCGGGGTTTTGGCAGCGATGCGGTCACAACGCTTCTGGAGCATGCCTTCGGGACCATGAACCTTCGCCGGGTTTACCTCCGGGTCCACGCCACCAACACAGCCGCTGTCCGCTGCTACGAAAAGGCCGGCTTCAAAAAGGAAGGTAAACTCAAGCGCTCCTTTGGGGGAGAGAGAAAAGAAGAAGTCCTGCTCATGGCCGTCTCCAGGCAGCACTTCAGCAAAGAGAAGCCCGCCCGGGCTGTTTAGAACCGCACCACTGCGGTTCTTTCTTCGTTCATCCCCCAGAACGCCTGGCGCGGCACGAATCTTATACACGGAAACTGGAATGGAGCAAAGGATTATCTTCGCCTGTGTCGAAAACAAGAACATGTATTTCTTTAGCACGCAAACGGAGGGGTATTAATGCTCAAAATATTCGCACTCGGTGGTCCAGTAATGATTCCCTTACTGTTCTGCTCCATCTTCGCGGTAGCAGTCGGCCTGGAACGACTGTGGTACTTACTGCGTTCACGGGTGGATACCGATGATCTGATGGAAGACATCAAGCTGTCCCTAGGCCAAGGTAAGGTGCTGGAAGCCATGCAGATCGCCAAAAAGGCCCGGGGACCTGTGGCCGCCGTTTTGGCAGCAGGTATAGCCCACTATGATCAAGACCGCGCCGAGATCAAAGAGAGCATGGAAGCAGTTGGCCGGGATGAGGTATACAAAATGGAAAGGCGTATGGTCGTTTTGGAGCTGATCATCTCCATCGCACCCCTCTTGGGGATTTTGGGTACCGTAACCGGGATTATCCAAAGCTTCAACGTGATCGCAGCCTTGGAAGGCATTGGACAGGCGGCGGAGCTGAGTGCGGGAATCGCTGAGGCATTGATTACCACGGCAACCGGTCTGGCCATTGCCGTGCCCACCATGGCCCTCAACGCTTACCTCAACACCATCATCGACAAGAACATCGCCGACATGAATAAAAAATCCACCGAACTGCTCAATCTTCTCGAGGCGAGGAGTGAGTTTTAATGAACTTCCAACGCACGCGAGGGCGGCATCGCGGGCCCGACATCACTCCCATGATTGACGTTGTCTTTTTCCTGTTGGTCTTTTTTATGGTGTTTTTCACGGTGAGAACTGCACCCTTAGGCCTGAACGTGGAACTGCCCAGGGCGGTAACGGGCAATCCCCAAGCCGCCGCCAGGTTTGAAATAGCTGTGGACAAGTCAGGGAACATGTACGTTTCTGGAAGCAGGGTTTCCAATGCCCAGCTCCAGCAAGTGCTGGCTGAAAGGCTGCGGGTCAATCCCGATATGTTCGTGATTGTGAAGGCCGACAAGGAGGTGCGCTACGAATACGTAGTGAATGCTCTGGACCAGGTACGCAGCGTAGGCGGCTACCGGTTGGGCCTGGCAGTTGAGCAGGACAGGTAGGGAGAAAGGAGAGAGGTATGTGCACAACCTGTATGGTGATGAACCGCGGCTGAACAGGTTTTTGTTGATTTCCGTAGTTCTCCATGCCATCCTGTTCTTTACCTTACCCGACCTGGCTTCCCGTCTGGAAGTGGATGTGCCCGGTATGGCGGGAGGGGGCGTAATCCAGATCATGCATGTGGAACGGTCCACAAACCCCCGACCATCGCCGGTTACCGATCCCCTCTCCCAGGGAACGGTACCCAGGGTCACAGATCCCCGGCCTCTGCCTGATCAGCCTGCGCAGGAAGAGGCCGTTGCCCAGCCCCAGGCACCCGCAGTGGAGGAACCGCTAGTGGAGCGGGCCAGCCCCGATCAGCCGGAGCCAGAGTACACTCCCGACCCCGAGCCCACAGCTCCCCAAGAGGAGCTGCCCAGCCCCGAGCCTCCCAGGGAGGCCGTGATGGAAGAGGGGGCAGGCGAGCTCATCAGCAGTGAACAGGGACCTGAAGTGACGGCGGAACCCCTGGCCAGAGAGGAGATCGAACCGCCGGTTGAGCCGCGCCCTGAACCCGAAGAGCGACCCGCTTCCCAAAACGTGAGCGGCTCAGGAACGGGTACAGGCGGTTCCGATGATGAGCCGGGCCAGGCCCGGTCCGGCACGGGAACGGCGCAGACCGCTCCACCTCCGCCACCGCCGCCGGCCAGCGGCCGGGGCCTGCATGGGGGAGGAATTCCCACCTATCCCAAGAACGCCGAACACGATGGCGTGGAAGGTGTGGTGTTCCTGGTTATTGAAGTGTCAGCCGACGGACAGCTTCTCAACGTGATCCTGGAGAGGTCCTCAGGCGACAGCCGCCTGGACACCCAGGCCTTGA
>DGEY01000085.1:11528-12278 GCA_002391385.1 Firmicutes bacterium UBA3914
GGAAGTTGCCGTTGTTTTCAGCAAAGAGGACAACCGTTTCGTCTCCAGTGTGGAATACGGAGAGGTCCGCTGGCTGAACGTGCCTTAACGGGAGGATAGAGCAGATGCCAAAAAAACCAGTGATTGTCTTGGGGCTGCTAACCCTCGCGCTTGTGATGCTGGTGGCCGCAGCCTCCTCGGCCCAAGAGATCGTGGAGATAGGCAATGAGTACATCCGGATCGTGGTCAATGGCGGGGAGCTCAACGGCGGCCGGTTTTCCGTGGGTACGACGGGGGGCGACCCCGGTCGCGACAACGATGATCACAAAGCGCTGATCTACGGCGGTGACGACCCCTGGACGTCCTATACCACGGTGAAGGTGGATAACCAAAACTGGATTTACGGAAACCCCACGGATCGCCGGGCGGGTTTCGACGGCTTGTACGGCGAGATGGTACAGCCCCCCACCATTGTGGATGGTAAGATCGAGAGCAGCTGGAAACTGGGGCCCATCCAGGTCTGGCAGGTGCTCAGCATCACCCGGAGCAGCACCACCGGCCTGATGGATACGGCCCAGATCGAGTACCACGTGGAAAACACGGATACGGAAGCCCACATGGTGGGACTCCGGCTCATGCTGGACACCATGCTGGGGACCAACGACGGGGCGCCTTTCCGGGTGGAGGATCGGGCCCTGACCACGGATACCGTCTATTATTCCCAGAACATGCCCGAATTCTGGCAGGCCTTTGACTCCCTCTCTGATCCCA
>DGEY01000085.1:12519-18287 GCA_002391385.1 Firmicutes bacterium UBA3914
TTTGATTTTATCCCGGGGCGGGATTACACCCGCATCGGGGAATGGGAGCTGGACAGCGCCATAGCCCTGTTCTGGGACCCAGTGGTGCTGGCGCCGGGTGAATCCCGCAGCTACGTTACATATTACGGTTTGGGCGGCGTAACCATCGCCGCGGGCGACCTGATCGTGGGTGTAACCTCGCCGGCCCAGGTACCTGCCGATACGGAAGGATTCCAGACCTTCTCCATCATCGCTTACGTGCAAAATGATGGCGAAGGCGATGCCCTGGATGTGGTGGCCGAACTGAGACTCCCCAGGGAGCTGGAGCTGGTGGGCAGCCCGGCCAAGGTGGCCTTGGGCGATCTGCCGGTGGGCGAGACCGCGCAGACCGGCTGGCAGGTGCGGGCCCTGAGCAACGCGGAAGGGGTCTACACCTACGAAGTGGTGGTGACTTCCACCAACAGTGAAACCAACAGGGCAACCCGTACCATCGAGGTGCTCAGCCCGGCCCGGCTGCAGGTCTTGGTGAGCGCACCTCCGGCACTGGGGGTGAAAGACGAACGCTTTGACCCAGCCACCTTCGACGTGACCGTTTTCCTGCGCAACGAAGGAGGATCCGCCTATTACGGCGGCACCTTCGAGCTGCTCCACCCCATGCTGGAGCTTCTGCCGGGACAAAGCGCCAAACGCTTCCCGGGGACCATTGAGGCCGGGGAAGAGCTCTCCTTTAAGTGGGTGCTGCGGCCCCAGGCCGGTTACTTCGGCGGTGGGCCTTTGGGCTACTCCCTGCGCATCACCTCACCACGGGGCGAGCAGACGGTGCGTACCATGTCCATCATCATCCCCCTGCTCAAACCCAAGGTCTGGGTGGGTGAGCCGGAGGTGGCCGGCGGCGGTCTGGTGAGGGAAGGCGAGTACTTCAAACTGCCCATCTGGGCCACCAACATCCCGGATTTCCTGGGCGTGGAACTGGATTTGTCCTTTGATCCTGAGCGCCTGGAGATCGTGGGCAAAACCCTGGATATCTCCATGGGGACTCTGTTTGTGGCCGACGGTGAAACGCCGGGCACTACCCGCTGGACCATGCCCTTCATTGCCAACGACACCGGCCAAGTCCTGGGTCTGAAGGCAGAGCGCACCAGCAAGCTGGACAACGCCTACGGCACCCTTTTGACCATCTACTTCCGGGCGAAAAAGGCCGGTCTGGCTCGGGTCAGCATCGATGATGTGAAGGTGATCATCCCGGAAGCCATCCTTGATCCATCGTATTTTGAAGTGGAACATAGAGATGTTTTGATTCAACCAAGATAGCGAGGAGGCTCACTTGCATGAAAAGGAAAGTTCTCTATGGACTGGTTCTGGCCGTGGTTTTCAGCCTGGCAGCCCCCGCCTTTGCGGAAACCACGATCAAAGATGTTCCCGTTGACCATTGGGCCTATCACGCGGTGAACACCGTTGTGTCCAAGGGTTACCTAACCGTGTTTGAGGATGGAACTTTCCAGGGAACCCGGGCCGTTGACCGCTACAGTCTAGCCAGTGTCATCGCCAGGCTTCTGGAAGACATTGAGGTGACCAGGGTCAGGGGTACAACGGGGGATCTGGCGGCCATCGGCGATCTGCGCACCAGGTTTGAAGAGGATCTGGCCACCTGGTACGCAGACCAGCAGGGCCTGCGGGATAGCGTGAAGCGCGTCGAAGAAAACGCCCTGGTTGCAGAAGAACGGGTCAGCCGTGTGGTGGCCGCGCAGGTGGCCATGGAAGAGCAGGTGGAAGCCATCCGCCGGGAACTTGCGGCCTACCACAGCGCACTGCAGAGCTTGGAGGATCTGCTGGATCAGCGCATGGCCCAGCAGAGAGGCGATTTGGGCGACTTGTCCCTGAACCTGGACGAGCACGAGCGGCGCATCTCGGAACTGCTCAACGCCGTGATCGTCCTGGAAAAGGAGATCATCTCCCAGGGCGATGAGATCGCCCAGCTGCAGAACTGGGTCGGGGAAAAGGATGCGGTCTTCGCCGCCCTGCAGAGCTCCGATGCGCAGATCAGCGCGCAGATGGACCAGCTGCTCCAGAACAACCAGCAGCTGGAAAAGGATATCCAGAACCTGGCTGTGATGCTCCACGGTGAACGGCAGCGCCGGGATGAGCTCGCCAGCCAGCTGGAGGAAGCCAAGGCGGAAATCGTGGTCCTGCGGGAGGACCGCTCCATGCTGGAGGATATCAAGCAGGAGTTGGGTTCCGATGTGAACGCGCAGCTCAACGCCGCCCTCATCCGGGAACAGCGGCTGGAGCGGCAGATCAAGGCCTTGGAAGAGGAATTCACGGCCTATAAAGAAACCGCGGACAAGGAGCTCAAGTCCGCCAAAACCCTGGCCATCGTGGGTATTGCGGTGGGCGCCATTGGTGCGGTGATCGGTTTCTTCATGAGTTCCGGCGGCAACTAAGGCTTGCTTTCGGCGGCGGGGTCCCTAGGGGCCCCGCTTTTTGCATAATTTGGGCTGCAGGCAGCATACTACTAACGCGCAGGAAAGGAGTGACGCTGTTGCAGCCCAAAGAATATCAGCAGCTGGTCCAGGAGAATCTACCGCCCCGTCCCATTGTGAAGAACATGCTGTGGGCGTTTTTTGTTGGTGGGCTGATCTGCGCCCTCGGCCAAGTGGTGCTCACCATTGCCCAGAGCTTTGAACGGACCAAAAACGAAGCCGCGGCCGTGACTCTGGCAGCCATGATCCTCTTGGGCACCATTCTCACCGCCTTGGGAGTGTACGACGAAATCGCCGAAAAGGCCGGGGCAGGGGTGGCTGTGCCCATCACGGGGTTTGCCAATACTGTAACTTCCGCCGCCATTGACTTCCGGAGGGAAGGGTTCCTTTTGGGCATGGGGGCCAAGATGTTTGTCATCGCTGGACCGGTCATCGTCTACGGCATCCTCTCCGGCTTTATCGTCGCCTTGATCAAATCGCTGGTCTTGGGGCTGTTTTGAGGGGGATCGCCTTGAGCAAACGCATCGGCCAAAGAACCCTCACCTTCAGCCGGGCCCCCCGCATCACCAGCAGCTACACACTGGTGGGGCCCAGGGAAGGGAAGGGCCCCCACGCCCTCGACTTCGATGAAATCCTCCCCGACGACACTTTGGGCCAGAAAACGGCGGAAAAGACGGAACGCCTCATGCTGGAGCTGGCCATCACCAAGACTTTAGAGCAGCACGACACCGCGATCGAAGATGTACAGTTCCTCATCGCGGGCGATCTGCTCAACCAGATCACCACCTCCTGCCTGGCGGCGAGCACCTATCCCGTACCCTTTCTCGGCATCTACGGAGCCTGCTCCACCTTCGCGCAAGCCCTGGGTCTAGGGGCGGTTTTGCTGGAGGGGGATTTTGCCCAGCAGGTGCTCATCGGCACGGCCAGCCACTACCAGACGGCGGAGCGGCAGTTCCGCTATCCCATCGAACTCAACGTGCAGCACCTGCAGACCAACCATGTCACGGTTACCGGTGCCGCAGCAGCAATTTTGAGCTTTGCCGACCGGGGACCCCGCATCACCCATGCCACCTTCGGGCAAGTAGTGGACATGGGGCTCAAAGATCCCCATGATATGGGTAGTGCCATGGCACCGGCTGCCTTCCATACCATTAAGGCGCATCTGGCGGACACAGGCCGCAGCCTCCAGGACTACGATCTGGTGCTCACGGGAGATTTGGGCAAACAGGGCCGCAAGATGCTGCGGCTGCTGTTGGAAAGGGAGGGATTTGAGGGCTTGGAGAGGCTGCAGGATGGAGGCAGCCAGATCTTCGGTGATTGGCAGCCGGTGGGAGCCGGGGGCAGCGGCGCTGCCTGCGTTGCTGTCATGACCCTGGGTTACGTGCTCAACCGCTTGAACTCAGCCAAGGCCCGGCGGGCCTTGATCGTGGCCACAGGGGCGCTGCTCAGTGCCTTAACAGTGCTGCAGGGCGAGTCCATCCCCTGCATCGCCCATGCCATCGCTTTGGAGCAGTAGGGAGGAGAAAAATGCAGTATCTCATTGCCTTTCTGGTGGGCGGCACCATCTGCGCCATCGCCCAGCTCATCTTTGATACGGTCAAATGCAGTTCTGCCCATGTCTTGGTGGGGCTGGTCATCCTAGGTGCGGTACTGAACGGCCTGGGGCTGTACGAACCTTTTCAGGAGTTCGCCGGTGCGGGGGCCCTGGTCCCGGTCATGGGCTTTGGCAGCTCAATCACCACCGGAATGATCTCCGAGGTGAAGCGCTTGGGCTGGGAGGGGCTGTTTACGGGAGCCTTCGAGATCACGGGCCTGGGGCTTGCGGCCGCGGTGGTGTTCAGCAGCCTCTTGGCCCTAATCAGCAAACCACATCGATAACCCCCGGGAACTGGGCCTGGGGGTTGTTTATTGCCCTTCCTTGGGGGAGGAAAACCAGAGGCAGAGTAGAACTTTATCTGAAGAAGAGAGGAAACTTTTAGGTGATGTAGAACCGTTTCTTATCTTACCACTAAGGATTCGGCGGAAGGGGGATCCCCATGGAAGAGAGACAATTAGTGGTGTTTCGCCTGCACAACGAGGAGTTTGGTGTGGAAATTACCGATGTGCGCGAGATCGTCAAACCTCGGCATATCACCAGGCTGCCCCATGTGGCGGATTACATTGAGGGAGTCACCAACCTGAGGGGCGAAGTTATTCCCGTAATCTGCCTGCGCAAGCGTTTTGGGCTGGAACCCCAGGAAGAGACCCAAGATACGCGCATCATTATGCTGGAGATCAATAATGGTCTGGTTGGTTTCATCGTGGATGCGGTCACCGAGACCCTGCGCCTGCCAGAAGAGGCCATCGAACCGCCGCCGAGCAATATCGCGGGACTGCGGGCCGATTACCTGGCCGGAGTGGGTAAAGTGGATGACCGGCTTTTGATCCTCCTGGATGTGGACAAGATCCTGAGCACAGATGAAAAAATCCAACTGCAGAGCCTGCAGGATCAAGAGGTGGAAGAGGCACAGGAACAGCTCAAGTAAGCGCCTTCCCATGCCGATAACTAACGGGAGAAGTGATCTTTTGGCGCGCCACAGGAGGTGAGGAAGGTGGAGGACATTCTAACTCAGGAAGAAATCGACCTTCTAATTAAAGCTGCCACCCAGCCAGACCTGCAGCTCGAACTGGACACGGACGCGGAGGAAGAGGGCGAGGCCCGCTACGACTTCAGCCGACCGAACAAGTTTTCCAAGGAGCACATCCGGGCCCTGCACAGGATTCACGAACAGTTCTGCCGCACCTATGCAGGTTATATGTCGGCTAAGCTCCGCCACCGAATCGATTTGAGGGTACAAAGCATCGAACAGATCCTCTTTGGAGATTTCGTGCGTTCTCTACCTAACCCCTCAGTTCTGAGCATCTACCAAGTGCGTCCCCTGGAGGGCTACGCCATCGTCCAGTTTACACCGGACATTGCCTTCCTGCTCCATGACCGGCTGTGCGGCGGTGATGGCATCCCCATGCGCCGATCCCGCAGTCTGACGGATATCGAAATCGCGGTGTTGAAGCGGCAGGTGCTCAGCACCCTCTCCTCACTGCTCAGCGATGCCTGGCGGGATGTGGCGGAACTCCACTTTGAACTGGATTATATGGAAAGCAATCCCCAGTTCCTGCAGGTGGCTGCCGACCGCGATGCGGTGGCCCTGATCACCATGCGTTTTGAGCTGCAGGAGTTCAGCGATATGATCAGTATCTGCCTGCCCCACCGGACGCTAGAGCCCATCTTGAAGAACTTAACCCACATCCGCATGTTTGAATCGCTGCAGC
>DGEY01000085.1:18511-51508 GCA_002391385.1 Firmicutes bacterium UBA3914
CCCTGGATGTGAAAATCGGTTCCATGACGAAATTCAAGGGGACACCTGGCAGGCTCGGCGCGCGGCTGGGTGTGGTGATTACCGCCGTCTTGGAGCCCGCAGTCGAAGGAGGGCCGGATGATGAATGATGATCTCATGAGCCAAGAGGAACTGGATGCCCTGCTCCAAGAATACGCCCAGAAAAAGGAGTCTGCCGAGCTGGAAACCGACAATTACCTGGACGTCATGGAACAGGATACCCTGGCGGAGATCGGCAACATCTCCATGGGTTCCGCCGCCACCGTACTCAGCACCCTGGTCAACCACAAGGTGCGGATCACCGTTCCCAACGTCTATGTGAGCACCGCACGGGCGGTGGCCGAGTCTTACCCCATCCCCTGTATCGTGGTGAATGTAGCCTATGTGCAGGGGCTGCAGGGTGCCAACCTCCTGGTGATCCGGGAGGAGGATGCCCTGATCATTGCCAGCTTGATGATGGGCGGAGATGGGACAAACCTCCCGGAACAGCTGGACGAGCTCTATCTCAGCGCCGTCACCGAAGCCATGAACATGATGATGGGTTCAGCGGCCACCTCCATGAGCGAGCTGTTTGGGCGGCAGATTGAGATTTCACCGCCCACCACCACCTGGCGGGACCTGGCGCAGGATCCCATTGCCCCCGATTTGCCCGAGGAGCAGCCTGTAGTGGTTGTGGCTTTTCGTGTGGAGATAGAAGGCCTGGTGGACAGCACTATGCTCCAGATTATTGATATCGACTTTGCCCGGGAGATGGTGCGGGCGCTGCTGCCCCAAGCGGAACCTGCCCCCTCCGGCGGGGAAGAGCCGGCCGCGACCATGGACTGGGAAGACTTAAAGCAGGAGCCGGTGGCCACCAGCGCTGCACCGGAGGAACGGCCGGCCCCCGAACCTGTCCGCTATGATCTGGGTAATCTCAATATAGACCTGATCCGGGACATTCCCGTGCAAGTTAGGGCCATTTTGGGGCGTACCAAGATGACCATAGATAATATCTTGCGGCTGGGCCCCGGCCACATCATGGAACTGGAGTCGCTACACGGCGAGCCCATCGATCTCTATGCCAACGACACCTTGATTGCCCGGGGTGAAGTGGTGGTGGTGGGCGAGCAGTTTGGAGTGAGGATTACGGAAATAGCTGCGCCTCAAGACCGCATAACCAGCATCCGTTAGCTGGCCAGTTGGCGAAGGGGGTAAGCCCATGGATTTGAGTTCATTTAGAGAAGTATTTGCTGCCGAAGCACGGGATTACCTGCAGTCCCTCAATGAGGACCTGCTCAACTTGGAAAAGAACCCTCAGGACCACAGCGCCGTGGATGAGATGTTCCGGGCCGCCCACAGTCTAAAGGGCATGGCGGGCACCATGGGATACGAGGAACTGGCCGAGTTCACCCATGAAATGGAAAGCGTCCTGGACCTGCTGCGGGAAGGTGAGCTTGAGCCCACCACCCACGTGATCAATGTACTGTTTGCCGCGGTGGACACCCTGGAGCTGCTCCTGGAACAGACCATCAGCGAGGAGCCGCTCAGTCCATACGGGGAGCAGATTGCAGCTCTGCGGGCGCTGGTGAACGCGCCCCGCCAGGCCGCACCTGGGGTGGGGGAGGAGAGGTTCTTTACGGCAGAGCTGAATGAGTTCAACCGGGAAACCATCAAGCAGGGGGTGTCCCAAGGTTACCACGCTTTCGCCGTGTCGGTGGTTCTCAAACCCAAGACCATCCTCAAGTCTGTGCGGGTCTACACGGTGTTCCAGGCCCTGGAGCAGGTGGCCGCCATTGTGCAGAGCAACCCGTCCGTCCAGGATCTGGAGGATGAGCATTTCGACCGACAGTTTGCCCTGGTAATCTTAACGAAAGAACCGGGCGAGCGGATCAAAGAGATTATTGAAGGCATTCCTGAAATAGAAAGCGCGCAGGTGGAGGAGCTTTCCCCTACTGAGGGCGGGGAAGCGGCCAAGCAGAGCGGAGGCGAGATCTCTGCCACGGCGGAACAGGCGGCTTCCTCCACTCCCCTCAGGACTGCCCGGCAGGAACCGCTGGTGCGGGTGGAAACCGAGCGCTTGGACAAGCTGATCAATTTAGTGGGAGAGCTGGTCATCAGCCGCACCCAGGTGCTGGAGATGGTGCGGAGCGGCGAAGCGGTGGACCGCATGGGCGCCCTGGATCAGCTGGACCGCATTACCACAGAACTGCAGTATGCGGCCATGAGCCTGCGGATGGTCCCCATCAAACAGGTGTTTGACCGCTTCCCCCGCATGGTCCGGGACTTGGCCCAAGCCCGGGGTAAAGAGATTCACCTGGAGATCTCCGGCGAAACCACGGAGCTGGATCGCTCCATTGTCAACCAGATCGGGGATCCCCTGGTGCATCTGCTCCGCAACGCCATCGACCACGGGATCGAGCCCCGGGAGGAGCGCATTGCCCAAGGCAAGTCTCCTGTGGGCACCATCCGCTTGAGTGCCCGCCATGAAGGCAGCCACATTCTGATTGAGATCAGCGATGACGGGCAGGGTTTGAACCTGGAGCGCATTAGGGAAAAAGCCGCTGCCCTGGGGCTCTTGCCCAGCGATGCTGGGGAGATCTCCATGCAGGAGGCGGTTCATTTCCTGTTCCACCCCGGTTTCAGCACCGCAGAGGTGGTTACAGACCTCTCTGGGCGGGGAGTGGGCTTGGATGCAGTGAAGACCACCGTGGAATCCCTCAGCGGAACCATTGATATCGAGTCTGAACCTGGAAAGTTCACACGCACCATCATCAAACTGCCTCTGACCTTGGCCATCATCAAGGCCCTGCTTGTGAAGGTGGATGGCGAGATCATGGCCATTCCCATCCAGGCCGTACGGGAAAACATCCAAATCGAGCCGGAGCAGATCAAAAGCATCCAGCAGCATGACGTAATCATGCTCCGGGATGAGGTACTGCCCCTTTATGATCTCGCAGGGTGCCTGGGCTTTACACCGGTGGACCGCAGCGGTCCTCTACCGGTGATCATCGTCTGGGTCAAGGGCGAAAAAGCGGGATTCATCGTGGAAGATCTCATCGGGCAGCAGGAGATTGTCATAAAATCATTGAGCAGTGTTGTCGGTGATGTCAGGGGTATTGCCGGGGCCACCATCCTGGGCAATGGTCAAGTAGCCCTGATCATTGACAATAGCACCCTAATCGGATAGGAGTTGAGCACATGGCCAAGACGGTTTTAATTGCTGACGATACCGCCTTCATGCGCATGACTTTACGAAACGTTATTGAAAAGAACGGCTACCAAGTGGTGGGCGAAGCAGCAGATGGGGAAGAGGCCATCGCTCTGTATCGGGAACTTCAGCCGGATCTGGTGACCATGGACATCACCATGCCCAAGATGGACGGCATCACCGCCATCAAAGAAATCATGAGAATCGACCCCCAGGCCAAGATCATCGTCTGCAGTGCCATGGGGCAAAAACCCATGGTCATTGAGGCCCTGAGCGCCGGAGCCAAGGATTTTCTGGTCAAACCCTTTGATGCGGAACGGGTGGTGGAGTCCCTGCGCAAGATCGGTGCCTAAGGGGGAAGGACCGTGAACGAACAGAAACTGGATTTCCTGAGGGAACTGGCGGTCATCGGCACTGGCCATGCCACCATAGCCCTATCCCAGATGCTCCAGGGCCGCATGTTTAAGCTGGTAGTTCCCGATGCCCAAATGCTGCCCTTTACAGAAGCCGCCGACTACATGGGCGGGCTTGAACAGGTGGTTGTGGGCATCTTTGTTGTCATTTCAGGCGATGTGCGGGGCTACATGGCCTGCCTGCACCCTTTGGACACTGCCCGGCTCCTGGTTAGACTCTTAACCGGGCAGGAAACAGAGGAAATCGATGAACTGGGCCGCTCGGCCCTGCAGGAATTGGGCAATATCATGGTGACCTCCTTTCTCAACGCCCTATCCAAGATGACCAATTTGCTCATGATGCCCAGTGTCCCTGGCTTGGCTATTGACATGGCCGGTGCGGTGTGGGAAAGCATTTTGGCGGGAGCAGAGGTGACCAACGAGGTAACGGTGATTCGCACCAAGTTTTCGGCGGAAGGCGAGGAAATAGAAGGCCATATTATCTTTCTCCCTGATGAAGATGACTTCAGGAAAATAGCCCGGCAGTTTGGTTTGGAGGATCTGGGATGACAGAGGTTTTTGTCAACATGGGAGAAATCAGTTCCGCCAAGAATCACGGTATCCTCACCACTGTTGGTCTCGGTTCCTGCATCGGCGTAACCCTCTATGACCACAAGGTCAAGGTTGGAGTGATGGGCCATATTTTTCTCCCGCGCAGCAGATCCAATGACCAAGGGGCGCCGCCGGGCAAATACGCCGATACTGGTATTCCCGCCATGATTCAAGAGGCACTCCGCCTGGGGGCCAGCAAAAGCAGGCTCCAAGCCAAGCTGGCCGGAGGTGCCAATCTTTTTCCCAACCTCAGCCTCAATACCATCAGCATCGGACAGCAGAATATTCAAGCAGTGACAGAGCTTCTCACGCAGCACGGAATTCCCATCGTGGGCCAAGATGTGGCAGGCAATCATGGGCGCAAAATGCGCTTTTTTGTTGACAACGGAGTAGTGACTGTAACAGCCATCGGCAAGGAGCCTGTGCAGATTTGAGGTGAACAGCATGGCCATACGGGTTCTCGTAGTGGATGACAGCGCCTTTATGCGCAAACTGATCGTGGAAATAATCAGTGCAGAGCCAGATCTGGAAGTGGCAGGCTATGCGCGCAACGGGGAAGATGCCCTGAAAAAGCTGCAGCGGCTGCAGGTGGATGTGGTCACCCTGGATGTGGAAATGCCGGTGATGGATGGCCTGGAGACGCTGAAGCGGATCATGGCCGAAAAGCCGCTTCCGGTGGTGATGCTTTCCAGCCGAACCCGCCAAGGCTCAGAGACAACCATCCAGGCCTTGGCCCTGGGTGCAGTGGATTTTGTTTCCAAACCCGCGGGCCCGGGAGCGGTGGATCTCCACAGCATCGCCCAGGAACTGGTGGACAAAATCCGCTGTGCCGCCCTGGCCCAGCTGCCCGCGCCCAAGAGAGTTCCCGCCGCGGCACCTAAGCGTCCCCTACCCACCCTGCCCCCGGCACCCACAGGTGCAGCCAGCAAAGTGGTGGTTATCGGTTCATCCACCGGCGGCCCCAAGGCCATTGAGGAGGTATTCGCCCATATTCCCGCCAACCTGCCCGCGGGCATTGTGGTGGTGCAGCATATGCCCAAAGACTTTACGAAAAGCTTTGCTGAACGGCTCAACACCCTGTTTCCCTTCCCCGTAAAGGAGGCCGAAACAGGGGATCTGGTGGAAAACGGTAAAGCGCTGGTGGCTCCCGGGGATTACCATCTGGTGATCACCCCGGAACGCCGGGTCCTGCTCAACCAAGAAGACCGGGTGATGTTCCTGCGGCCGGCCATTGATGTGACCATGGAAAGCCTGCCTGCCGTCTACGGGAAAAACATCATCGGGGTGATCCTCACTGGAATGGGCCGGGATGGGGCCAGGGGCATGGCCAAGATCAAAGAGGCGGGAGGTATCACAATCGCCCAGGACCGGGCCACCTCCGTCATCTACAGCATGCCCAAGGCTGTTGCCGATGAAGGCAATGCCGATTACATTCTTCCTCTGGAGAGAATCGGCGGCGTGATCACAGACTTGGTTGCTGCCTTAGGATAGGGTGAGTCGTCTATGAGGGATTATGCGAAGCTGCAAAAGGATATCGACAGGACCTTGGGCATCGATCTTACGGCGTATAAAGAACAGCAGATGCGGCGCCGGATCAACCAGTGGCTGGACCGGCATAAACTGGCCTCCTACGATGCCCTGATTGCAACCCTGACTACAGATCGGGCGCACAGGGAGAAGTTCATCGAATACCTGACCATCAACACCAGCAGTTTCTTCCGGGATCAGCGGGTTTTCGATGTTATTGAGGAGGTGGTCCTGCCCGCGATCGGCAAATTGCGCCGCCCCCGCATCTGGAGCGCCGGGGCGTCCATTGGCGCCGAGGTCTACTCCATCGCCATGCTCCTCAGGGAAGGCCGCTACACACCCAGTTTGCTTTTGGCCACCGACCTGGACGAAGCGGTGCTGCAAAAGGCCAAAGCAGGCATCTACCTGCCCAGTCAGGTGGACGGTCTGGACCCTAAGTACCTCAACAAGTATTTCACCCAGCTGGAAAACGGGAATTGGGCTATTGCCGACAGCATCAAAGGCATGGTGGTCTTTAAGCAGCATGACCTGCTGAAAGACCCCTATGAGAGGAATTTCGACTTGATCCTCTGCCGCAACGTCTTCATCTACTTCACCAGTACTACCCAAAAGCGCTTGATCACGAGCTTTGTCCAGTCCCTCAATCCCGGCGGCTATTTTATCGTGGGTTCTGCGGAACAGATCATGGATCCCGCCAGCTTCGGACTGGAGCGGGTCAGCTACTGCATTTACCGAAAACCAGCGTAAGGGGGGGCAGGTAAGTGACAAAACGACAGGCCCTGGGCGAAGGAAAAACCATCGAAGAAGCCATCGCTGCTGCCTTGGCTGAACTTGGCGCGGCCAGGGACCAGGTTGAAGTGGAAATCCTGCAGGAGCCGGCAAGGCGGGGCCTGCTGCGGCGGAAAGCCCAGCCTGCCCAGGTACGCCTAACCCTCAAGGACACAAAGCCCACATCCGCCCCAGGCGTGGGAACTGTGGCCGTCGTTGACGGCAAGCTCCAGTACCAAGCGCCGCCCCCGGGCGGGGCACCCCCGGTGATCGAGTTGGGCCCGGACGTGGAGGTCTTCTACCGGGGCGAACAGGTGGAGAAGGAAGTGCTGCTTACGGAGGGTTTGGAGCCCCTGGAGATTATCCTGCCCGCAGACAGCGAGCCGCAGCTGCATTATGATATAATAGTTGACGAAACCAAAACCAAGGCCCAGCTCATCTGGGAGCGCACACCGGGCCTTAGGCACCGCTTGGCGGATCAATCTCCCCGCAGCCGCCTGCGCCTGCAGGTACTGAAGGAGCAGGTGGCAGCGCCGGCTTTATCGGTAGAGGCAGTACGGGAGATCGCGGTGGCCGCAGGTCTTCAGCACGGGCTGCGCCTCAGTGAACTCACGCCGGAACTCCTCCAGGCCCAGCGGGGCGTTTTTGATCTGGCGGTGGGCACCCCACCTACACCGGGCCGGGATGCCTCCATCAAATACGTGTTTCAAGATGAACCGCCGGAGGTGGATCTGGAGGCCATCCGCGTTGACCACTACGAGCTGCACGGCACCGAAGGCGTGCCCAAGGGCGCCGTTCTGGCGGTTAAGGATCCCGGTGAGCCGGGGAAACCGGGCAGGAATGTGTACGGGGAAATCATCCCCGCTAGGCCCATCCAGGACGTCCAGCTCAAGGTGGGGGAAGGCGCGATGCTCAGCGAAGATGGGCTGCAGGCCATCGCCGCCGTTTCCGGCCTGGCCTATCTGCAGGGCGGAGTGATCCGGGTTAAAGAGGTATTTGAGCTTTCCGGTGACGCCGATGTCTCCACCGGCAACATCACCATGGAAGGCGACATCATCATCAAGGGCAGCGTTCTGGAAAACGTCAGGGTCCAGTCCAAAACGGGCTCCATCGTGGTGCACGGACTGGTGAGCGGAGCGACCTTGCGCACCATGGGCTCCATCACCGTGCTGCGCAATGTGGTCCGTTCTCAGCTGTATGCGGGGGCAGCCTCGGTGGCCAGGATGCAGCTGCTCAATCTCCTGGAGAAGATCTTTGAACGCTTGGAGGGCCTGATCACCGCTGCCCAATCAGTGGCCGCCCAGGCTGAGCACATCTCCTTTGAAAATCTAGTGAAGCATCTGGTGGAACTAAAGTTTTCCGACCTGCCCAGACTCCTCAAGGATCTGGCCGGTTTCCAGCAGGCCCAAAAGGAGAAGACTAAAGAAGAAACGGCCGAGGCGGGGGAGGATTCCCTCTTAGATCTCCTCGATCCGGCCCTGTTTAGAACAAGTACTCTGTTCGCGGGCGGCCTGGATGAGCTGAAAAAGTACCACCGGCTTGTGCTGCAGAGTATGGCCAGAATTGAAGAGCTGGGTGTTTCGGAAGCCAACGCCCGGGTGCATTATCTTCAGAACAGCAGGGTGGAGGCTTCGGGCACGGTGACCGTCACAGGACAGGGCTGCTTCTATTCCACAGTTCTCGCGGGCCGGGGTTTTGCAGCTCCCAGCGGCATATTCCGCGGCGGTCAGGTGACGGTGGAAACGGGCACGATCACAGCCAGGGAGTTCGGCGGTCCCACAGGCATCGTCACCAAGGTGACCCTGCTCAAGGGCGGGCGGATCACCGCTAGCCTCGTTCATCCCAATGTGGTGGTGTGCATCGGCCAGCAGTCCTACAAGTTCGACGAGACCGCATCGCAGGTGAAAGCATTTCTGCACGAGGGCAACCTTACGGTCTACAGCGGTTCGCACAAAATCCACGGTTAAAGGAGCAGCACTCAGTGGGCTATTCACAAACGCGCCGCCTGGTCTACCTGGGCCTGGCAACGGGCCTGGCCATGGCCCTACACATCTTCGAAGGACTTATTCCCATGCCAACGGACCTAATTGTCCCCGGCTTCAAACTGGGGCTGGCCAATATTATCACCCTCTATGTGGTGGTCAATTTCGGTATACGGGACGCCGTGGTCGTCTCCATCCTGCGCACCACTTTAGGGTCGCTTTTGGCCGGAACCTTTATGACGGTAACCTTCTTCTTCAGTTTCGCGGGTGGACTGGCCAGTGCCATTGTTATGGGGCTGGTGTACAAGTTCGGCTCCACGTTTTTCAGCCTGCTGGGCATTAGCCTAGTGGGCGCGGTCACCCACAATGTAGCCCAGCTGCTGGTGGCCTCTGTGGTCATTGAGACCGTGGGCATTTTTGCTTATCTCCCCTACATGCTCTTTTTTGCCCTGCCCACGGGGGCCTTTGTGGGTCTGGTCACGGGCCAGGTGCACAAGTACTACTCCTTCGGCCGGGGCTAAAGCACGTTTTGCAGGCTGAGCACCTCCTGCTGCCGCAGCTGCAGCAGTTGAATTTCGATATTGGTCAGTTCAGCCAAAGCGTGGCCCCTGTCGGCCGTCTCCAGAAAAGTCTTGAGCCTGGCTAGGTGGATGGTGATGGTCTCCAGATCGTGGTTGTGGATAAAGGGATCCCAGACCGTCTTGTACCTGGACCAGCTCTTATCCAGCCGATCCGCCAGCTCAAGGGCATCTGACCACTGGTCGTTTCTCACCGCTTCCTGGATGGTGTTTAGGGAGCGGGAGATCTGATCGGTGGTTTTTAGGATGGTGTTCTCCAAGTAAAGCCCGCCCGCCACTATGAGAACCATAACCAGGAACATGACAGCCCAAAGCTTCACGGTTTTTCCTCACCGCCTTTGACGCCGGACAGCCTCTTTCAGCTGCACAAAGAGCCGTCCCGTGGTACTTAGCGTGGCAATTAGGACTTCCCCGGGGTCCTTCACCCCGCGCTTTTCCAGCTCAGTGCGGAGCCACCCTTCGCCGAGCTGGGCCTTTTCCAGCTCGCCATGCATGACCTTGCCGTCGAGGATCAAGACCAGGGGAAGTCCTTCATACCCGGTTTCGAGCTGCAGATCCTTTGGGGTTACGGGTCTGGCCTGGGATTTGAGCAGCACGCTGAGATCGCCACTGGTTTCCAAAACCGCGAACTCCACATCCTCCAGGTTGAACACGGAATTGAGGCGCAGCTGTTCCAAGAGCTCGTCCAAGTTGTAGCGGGCTTTGCGCATCTCCGCTTCCTGGATTACTCCGTTGGCGATAATCACGCTGTAGCGCCCATCCAAAACCGACCGGAACCACAAAAACTTCAAACTGAGCACGCTGAAGCTCACCTGCACAAACAGCAGGGTTATAATGGCGATGACGCCGTTGATCAAGGGTATATCCCGGTCCTGCATGGGAATGACCGCCAGCTCCGCGATCATGATGGCAATAACCAGTTCAAAAGGTTCCAGCTGTGCGATCTGCCTTTTGCCCATGAGGCGCATGGTGACCATCACGAGGGTATAGAGGAACAGAGTGCGGGCTAAGGTGATGAGCATGGCAACCCTCCCTCGAGATCATTATGCCCAGGGCTCTGCAAAGCATACCGAGGGGGCTCTGGTCAAGCAGGGTGAGGCATAGTATAATTAGGAGGGCACTTACCATATCCAAAGGAGTACCTGACTATGAAGAAGTTTTTCCTTAAGACCATGGGTTGTCAAATGAACGACCACGACTCAGAAGTGATCAGAGGCCTTTTGCTCTCCCTGGGCTATGCAGAAACGGAAGAGGTGGAAGAGGCCGATTTGATACTCTACAACACCTGCTGCGTGCGGGAAAACCCCGAGCGGAAGGTCTACGGACACATGGCCGGCTACAAGCGCCTGAAGGAGGCCAAGCCCCATCTGCTCATCGGGATCTGCGGCTGCATGACCCAGCAGAAGGAGGAACGGCAGAACATCCTGCGGGAGCTGCCCCATGTGGACCTCATTTTCGGCACCCACAACATCCACCGGCTGCCGGAGCTTTTGGCCCGGGCCGAAGGGGGAGAGCGGGTGGTGGAAGTGTGGGATGAGGCCCCCTATGAAGAGGAGGGGCAGGACTTCCGGGAAAACCTCCCCGTGGAGCGCAGCCACAGGCTAAAGGCCTTTGTCAATATTATCTACGGCTGCACCAACTTCTGCACCTACTGCATCGTCCCCTACGTCAGGGGCAAGGAGCACAGCCGGCTGCCTGAGTCCATCCTTACGGAAGTGGAGGGGCTGGTGGAGGCAGGCTACAAAGAAGTGACCCTCCTGGGGCAGAATGTGAACGCCTACGGGAAGGACCTTTCCATCGACACCTCCTTCAGCCAGCTCCTGACGGAGCTTAACGCCATAGAGGGTTTGGCTAGGATCCGCTTTACCACCAGCCACCCCCGGGATCTGGGGCCCGACCTCATCGACGCCCTGGCCGGGCTGGACAAGGTCTGCGAACACCTCCACCTGCCGGTGCAGGCCGGCAGCAGCCGGGTGCTGCGCCGCATGAACCGGGGCTACACCCGGGAACAGTACCTGGACCTGGTGCAAAAAGTGCGCCAGGCGGTGCCGGAGATCGCCCTGACCACCGATATCATCGTGGGCTTCCCCGGAGAGACGGAAGGGGATTTCCAGGAAACCTTGAGCCTGGTGGAAGAGGTGCGGTTTGATTCCGCCTTTACCTTCATCTATTCACCTAGGGAAGGGACGCCCGCGGCCCGCTTTGCCGACCAGGTCCCGGAAGAGGTGAAAAAGGAACGGATTTACCGCCTCATCGAGCTGCAGAACAAGATCAGCGCCGAACACATCCAAGGGCTCGTGGGTACAAAGCAGGAAGTGTTGGTGGAAGGCACCGATGGCCAGGGCCTAGTGGGGCGCACCCGCACCAACCGCCAGGTCCATTTCGCAGGATCCCAGGAGCTTATGGGCGAACTAGTTACGGTGGAGATAACTGAAGCGGGTACCTGGACGCTGCGGGGAAGGGTTGTGCAGCCCCAGGCGTAATTGGGAGGTGATTCGCCCTGAAATTGACCCCCATGATGCAGCAGTACTACGGGATCAAAAAGCAGTACCCAGACAGCATCGTCTTTTTCCGCCTGGGCGATTTTTACGAGATGTTTGGTGAAGATGCCAAGCTGGCCTCCAAGATCCTGGAGATCGCCCTCACCTCCAGGGAAGCCGGTCCTCAGGGCCGGATTCCCATGTGCGGGGTTCCCTATCATGCGGCCGAGGGGTATCTGGAAAAACTGGTGCGCAGCGGTTACAAGGTGGCCATCTGCGAGCAGCTGGAGGATCCCCGGCAGGCCAAGGGTGTTGTCAAGCGGGATGTGATCCGAGTGGTTACCCCCGGCACCTTCATCGAAGGGAACCTGGACGGGGCAGAAAACCAGTTCCTGGTGGCCCTGGGCAGCGCAGGGGAAAGCTGGGGTCTGGCTTCCCTGGACATGTCCACGGGCCAGTTCATGACCGTTTCCACCGACAGCTTCCTGCAGCTCAGCGATGAGCTGAGGCGCCTCAAGCCCGCGGAGATCCTCTTGACTCCCGATTTTCCCCAAAAGGAGGCCGTGGAGGCCCTGGCCGCTTCTTCCGGGGCAGTGATCAGTGTGGTGGAAGATGCCCCGGGGCTGGCCCGGGCCAGCGAGACCCTGCTCAGGCACTTCCAGGTCAGCTCCCTGACCGTTTTTGGCCTGAGGAACGCCCCGGAGATCCTCGCCGCGGGCCTGGCCCTTAAGTATGTGCAGGATACCCAGCGGGGCGTTTTGAGCCACATTCGCGCCGTGGCCAGCTACAAGCTGGAGGAGTTCCTGCAGATCGACGGCCACAGCAGCCGCAATTTGGAGCTTACCCAAACCATCAGGGAAGGGAAGAAAACCGGCTCCCTCCTGGGGGTTTTAGATTACACAGTAACCAGCATGGGGGCCAGGCTGCTCAAAAGCTACCTGGAAAAACCCCTGGTGGATCTGGAGATAATCGAAGCCAGGCACGCTGCGGTGGAGACTCTGGTGGAACAGACCGCGCTCCGTCTGGAGCTGGGCCAGCTCCTGGACGAGGTATACGACCTGGAGCGCCTTTTGAGCAAGCTGGTGACCGGCCGGGGGAACGCGCGGGACCTACGGGCCCTGGCTGCCTCCTTGGGTAAAATCCCCGCCATCAGCCAGCTTTTTGCCGAGGTCCAGACCCCGCTCCTGAGGGAGCTGGTGCAAGGGCTGAATCCCCTCACCGATTTTGTGCAGCTGGTGGACTCCGCCATCGTAGATGAACCCCCCATCACCCTCAGGGACGGCAACCTAATCAAGGAAGGCTACAGCCCGGAGCTGGACAAGCTGCGCCAGGCCCGCAGCAGCGGCCGGGAGTGGATCAAGAATCTGGAAGCGGCGGAACGGGAGCGCACCGGGATCAAATCGCTTAAGGTGGGCTTTAACCGCGTCTTTGGCTATTACATCGAAGTGACCAATCCCAACGCCCATTTAGTGCCCGAGGATTACCAGCGCAAGCAGACCCTGGCCAACGCCGAACGCTACATCACCCCCGAGCTCAAGGAACAGGAGGCGCTGGTTCTGGGCGCGGATGAGCGCATTAAGGAGCTGGAGTACGAGCTCTTTTTGGCCATCCGGGAACAGGTTCTCCAGCACGTGGAGGCCATCCAGGAAAACGCCCGCATCCTGGCCAACCTGGATGTGTTCCAGAGCCTGGCCACCGCGGCGGTACGCCACAACTACGTGCGGCCCCGCATGACCCAAGGGCCAACCATGGACATCCGCGGCGGGCGCCATCCGGTGATCGAAGCGGTTGAGCGGAGCTTTGTGCCCAACGATGTCTGTTTTGATGACAAGCAGCAGGTGATCCTGCTCACCGGACCCAACATGGCCGGGAAAAGCACCTACCTCAGGCAGGTGGCCTTGATCGTAATTATGGCCCAGATGGGCAGCTTCATCCCCGCGGATTACGGGGAGATTGGACTGGTGGACCGCATCTTCACCCGCATCGGTGCCAGCGATGATCTCAGTACGGGCCAGAGCACCTTTATGGTGGAGATGATCGAAACGGCAGAACTCCTGCTCAATGCCACGCGCCGCTCCCTGATCGTCCTGGACGAGCTGGGTAGGGGCACCAGCACCTTTGACGGCATGGCCATCGCCCAGGCGGTGATCGAGTACATCCACGACAAGGTCAGGGCCCGCACCCTGTTTTCCACCCACTTCCATGAACTGACTAAGCTGGAATACTCCCTCAAGCGGCTGCGCAGTTACCGCATGGAGGTGGAAGAAAGGGGAGGGGAGATCTTCTTCCTGCACCGGGTGGCCCCCGGCAGCACCGACCGCAGCTACGGCATTAACGTGGCCCGTATGGCGGGAGTGCCTCTTGCGGTGATCAAAAGGTCCATGGAGCTCCTGGAAGAGCTGGAAACCAGGGGCAGCGGTCCCCTCCAGCTGGATCTGTTCAAGACCTTAGACTACGATACATCAACTCTAGAGACGGCGGTCAGTGAAGATTTAGCCCCCAGCGAAGTGGAAGGGGAGCTCTTAGACCTCGATCTGAACAGCATCACACCCCTGGAAGCGCTGCAGAAACTGGTGGTCTGGCAGGACAGACTGCGTCAAAAGAGGGGCGGTGAACAAAATGGCTCAGATTAAGATCCTGCCCCCCGAAGTCGCCCAGAAGATTGCCGCGGGGGAGGTGATCGAGCGGCCCGCTTCGGTGGTTAAGGAACTGGTGGAAAACTCCATCGACGCCGCGGCTACCCAGATCACCATTGAGATCAGAAACGGCGGTATGGAGCTGATCCGGGTGCAGGATAACGGATCGGGCATTGCCCGAGATGACCTGCGACTGGCCTTTGAAGCCCATGCCACCAGCAAGATCTCTGAAGTGGATGATCTTTTCGCCCTGTACACCTTAGGTTTCCGGGGTGAGGCTTTACCCAGCATCGCCAGCGTTTCTAAGTTGACTTTATACAGCCGGCCGCCGGAGCAGAAAACGGGTTACAAGATCCTCAACGTCAACGGAGAATACCAAGTGGAGCCGGTGGGAACGCCCCCGGGTACCACCGTGGAAGTGCGGGATTTGTTCTACAACGTCCCCGCCAGGCTGAAATTCGTGAAATCCCCCACGGCCGAGCGCAGAAGGGTGGTGGAGCTCGCCAGCAGGCTGGCCCTGGCCCATCCCCACATCTCTTTTCGCCTGGTGGTGGAGGGCAAGACCAGCTTGGTCACCCCCGGCAGCGGCCGCCTCCTGGACAGCATCCTCCTGGTGGAGGGCAAAAACGTAGAACCCCAGCTGCTTAAGTTGTCAACCACCACCGCCTGGGGCCGGATTCAAGGCTATCTCGGGACACCGCAGCTGGCCAAGGGCAACCGCAGCGGCCAGGTATTCATCGTCAATGGGCGGGTGATTGAAAACAGGACCCTGCGGGCTGCCCTGGAGAAGGCCTACGAAGGGCTTCTGCCCAAGCGCACCTTCCCCTGGGCGGTGCTGGTGGTGGAGATCCAACCGGAACTGGTGGACTGCAATGTGCACCCGGCTAAACTGGAGGTGCGCTTCGCCGACGAACAGGCCATTTTCAACGAAACCCTTCAGGCGGTCCGGGCTGGGCTGGCGGGAAGAAACATCGCACCCAAGCTCACTAAGCCCCAAAACGCCTCCGCTCCACCCAGGACTGCCAAGCCAGCGGTCCAGGCCATGCTGCGCTGGCAGCCGGAGACCTGGGAGTTTATGGATCAGGTGCTCCGCAAGCACAAACCAAGGGTTCGGGGGGCAGAAGGGGGCGCTGACCAAGGGCGAGAGGCAGCCGCCGGCGTAAAAGAGACGGCGGTTGGGGATTATACAGCAGGTAGTCTTGATGATGTGCGCGCCATGCTGCGGAGCGGACGGATCATCGGCCAGCTGCACCAAACGTATATCCTCCTGGAAACGCCCCAGGGGCTGTGGATTTTGGACCAGCATATCGTCCACGAAAGGATCTTAGTGGATAAGTTCCGCCGGGCCTGGGAGCAGTCGGCCATCCAGGTGCAGGAGATCCTGCCCCTGCACCTCGAGTTTACCCCCAGCGAGGCGCTCCTGGTGGCAGAGTCTTTGGAGCTTTTGGCCGAGTTCGGGGTGGAACTGGAACCTTTCGGAGGCAGCAGCTTCATCCTGCGGGCCGTGCCCAGCTTCCTCGCCCACAGCGCTGGAAGCTGGAAGGAAGAGATTTTGGAGATCGCGCAGAACGCCGGGAAAACCACGGGCAGCAAGGAAGAAGCCCTGATCACCCTGGCGTGCAAAGGTGCGGTCAAAGCCGGACAGTACCTGGAGGAGCGGGAGATGAGGGCACTTGTGGACGGATTGGCCCAGTCTGAAAACCCCTTTACCTGTCCCCATGGACGCCCCATCATTGTGCGCCTGGAAACGGAAGAGCTGCTCAGACGCTTCGGCCGCCTGTAGGAGGGATGAGGTGGAAAAGCAGAAAATCCTGGTGCTCATCGGACCAACCGCCGTGGGCAAAACGGAGCTCAGCCTGCTTTTGGCAGAGGAGTTTAAGGCAGAGATCATCTCCGCCGATTCCATGCAGGTCTACAGGGGTATGGATATCGGTACCGCCAAACCCACCCCTGCAGAGCGCCGCAGGGTGCCCCACCACCTGTTGGACGTGGTGGACCCCGATGAAAGCTTTAACGTGGCGGACTATGTGGACCTGGCGGAGCAGGTCCTCAGTGAGCTAAAGGCCCAGGGGACAACGCCTCTGCTCACCGGGGGAACGGGCCTTTACGTAGATGCGCTGCTGCAGGGGTTTTTGTTTCCCGATGCCCCAGCCGATCCCAAAATCCGCCAAGAGCTGGAGGAGCAGGCTGAACGGGACCCCCAAAGTCTCCACCGGGAGCTGCAGCGGGTGGACCCCGTCAGCGCCCAGCGCCTGCACCCCAATGACCTCCGGCGCATCATCCGCGCCCTGGAGGTCTACCGGCGTACGGGAGAGCCCATCAGTCTCCTTCAGCAGAAACGGGAGCAGCAGAAGCGTCCCTACGACCCCCTTTATGTGGGCTTGACCCGAGAGCGGCAGGAGCTCTATGAGCGGATCAACCGGCGAGTGGACCTCATGCTGGAGCAGGGTTTGGTAGAAGAAGTGGCGGGTCTTTTGGAGAAATACCCCAGCCAGCCCACGGCGCTGCAGGCCCTGGGCTACAAGGAAATCGCCATGTATTTGCGGGGAGAGATGTCCCTGGAGGAGGCGGTGGAGCTGCTCAAGCGGGATACCCGCCGCTACGCCAAGCGGCAGCTTTCCTGGTTTAGGCGCAACAAGCGCATCCACTGGCTGAACCGCACGGGACTTAGCGATGCCGCCGTGCTGGAAACCATCCGCGATCTCTGGCGAGAGTTTTCCCCATGACACCTTCCGCCCCCCGACGGCGTATAGATGAGAGGGGAAAGGAAGGTGTGGCTGGGATGTCTACCACCGCTTTCCAAGGCCTAGAAGATCGCCAGCGGGAACGCCTGCGGGAACTCCAGGCCGAGTTGGATGCCCTGGTGGGGCTGCAGTCCGTGAAGCGGGTGATCCGGGAAATCCAGGCCTTTGCCCTCATTCAGAAATACCGCCAGACGCTGCAGCTAACCTGTGAACCCATGGTCTTACATACCATCTTTGTCGGCAATCCGGGCACGGGGAAAACAACCGTGGCCCGCCTGCTCAGCAAGATGCTGAGGGAAATGGGCATCCTGCAAAAGGGGCATACCGTAGAAGTGGAACGGGCGGATTTGGTGGCCCAATACATAGGACAAACCGCCCAGAAAACGCGGGAAGTGATTAAACAGGCCCAGGGAGGCCTGCTCTTCATCGATGAAGCCTATTCCCTGGCCCGGGGCGGGGAGCGGGATTTTGGCAAAGAAGCCATCGATACCTTAGTTAAGGCCATGGAAGACCACCGGGACAGCTTCGTGGTTATCTTGGCGGGCTACCCCCAGCCCATGCACAGTTTCCTGGAAGCCAATCCCGGGCTGCGCTCCCGCTTTCCCATCACGGTGGAATTCCCCGACTACACCGATATTGAGCTTTACAAGATCGCCTTGGCCATGCTGGAAAAGAGGGAGTACACCCTCACAGCCCGGGCTCAGCAGGAGCTGATCCGGCAGATCCGCCGTCTGCGCCAGGGCGATCCGGCAACCTTCGGCAATGCCCGGGCGGTCCGCAACCTTGTGGAGCAGGTGATCCGCCGCCAGGCGGTGCGCCTGGTGGGGAAGGGGGAGCTGACCAAAGGCGAGCTTACCGTGATCTCCCCGGTTGATTTCCGGGGAAGCGATCCCTAGAAGCAGGATTTGCCCAAGGTTTACCGAAGACTTCATGATAACTCCGGAGGAGGTCGAAGCCATGAACACCATCGCACTAGAATTTGCCACCGAAGAAGAAGTGCGGGCTGCAGCAGATAAACTGTGGAACAAACACGGCATCACCGGTGAGCTGGAGATGTTTCAAACCTCCAGCGGGGCTTGGCGTCTGCACATCTATTCAGAAAAACCGATCAAAGAAAGCATCCTAGAAAAGCTCCCCGGCAAACGGGTCCAGATCAAAGGCAGTTTCGGGGCTGCCATGCGCGCAGAGGTGCCCAGTGAAACTGATTGAGCAGGCCAAAGAGAGAATCGCTCCTTACTATACTCCCATGGAGGCTGTGGTCCTCGCCAATCAGGAAAAGGTCCTGCGGGCTTTCCACGCCGCGAAGGTGGCCAGTCACAGCTTCGGTGAGGCCACAGGCTATGGCTACGCCGACCCGGGCAGAGAGACCCTGGAGGAAGTATACAGACACGTCTTCAAAGCGGAAGCGGCGCTCTGCCGGCCGCAGATTGTCTCCGGCACCCACGCCATTTCGATCTGTCTATCCATTCTGGAGCCCGGAGATGAGCTGGTCTCCGCCAGCGGCCCGCCCTATGATACCCTGCAGGCTGTGATTGGAACCAGGGGAAGCTCACCTAGAAGCCTGGTTAAGCGGGGTATCAGCTACAGGGAGATTCCCCTGCTGCCCACGGGCCATCTGGATCTGGAGGCCATCGGGAAACAGATCACCCCGAAAACGAAGATGGCCATTTTCCAGCGTTCCCGGGGTTACAGCTGGCGATCCTCCTTAAGCATCGCCGACCTGGCCGCGGGCATCAAAGCGGTGCGGGAAGCCAATCCAGACTGCATTGTCTTTGTGGACAACTGCTACGGGGAGTTTGTGGAGGTTTTCGAGCCGCTGGAAGCTGGGGCGGATCTCATCGCCGGCTCGCTGATCAAAAACCCCGGCGGTGCCCTGGCGGTGAGCGGAGGCTATATCGCAGGGCGAACAGACCTGGTGGGTCTTTGCGCCGAGATCCTCACGGCACCCAGCCTTGCTGGGAGGCTGGGCTCATCCTTCGGCCTGGCCAGATCCCTGCTCCAAGGCCTTTTTTTGGCACCCCATCTGGTGGGAGAAGCCATCTACGGTGCGCTCCTGGCGGCAGAGGTGTTCCGCAGCTTGGGCTATGAAGTGGCCCCGCTGCCCGAGGAACCGCGCACCGATATCGTACAAGCCATCAAGTTCCGCTCCCGGGAGGAGCTGCTCAGCTTCTGCCGGGGCATTCAAAAGGCCGCACCGGTTGATGCCCACTACCTGCCGGTCCCCAGCCTGATGCCGGGTTATGTTGATGAAGTGGTCATGGCCGGCGGCACCTTCATTCAAGGTTCTTCCATCGAGCTGAGTGCGGATGGGCCCCTGCGGGAACCATACATCGGCTATCTGCAGGGCGGCATGTCCCGGCAGCATGTGGAGATCGCCCTGCGCTTCGTCCTCAGGGAGATGGGCTTAGCAGATTAGACTAGGGAGGTGAACCGGTTGGAGATTACCAACGTGGAAATAGCGGCACGATTAGTACTGGCACTCATCCTGGGGGGCCTGGTGGGGTTGGAGCGGGAAAGCCACGGCCGCCCGGCGGGCTTTAGAACGCACATCTTAGTCAGCATGGGCTCCGCCTTGATCATGATCGTTTCGGCTTACGCCTTTCCGTCGGAACATAGCGAACCTGGACGCATCGCCGCGCAGGTGGTGAGCGGCATCGGTTTCCTCGGTGCAGGTACGATCATGCGGGAAGGTGCCAACATCCGCGGCCTCACCACCGCGGCAAGCCTCTGGACAGTGGCGGGAATTGGCCTTACGGTGGGAGCAGGCCTTTATTTTTCCGGCATCTTGGGAACCATTTTGGTAGTCCTGACCCTCTTGGTCCTCAACCAGCTGGAGTGGAGGTACATAACCACCAAGCATGAAACGCTGACCATGGTCATCCAGGATACACCCGGTCAGCTGGCCCGGGTCTTTGCGGTTTTGGCCAAGTTCGAAGTGGATGTGCTCAACGTGGAGCTGTCCGGGAGTGATACCGGGGAAGCCAAGCTGGACCTCCAGGTGGATATTTCCCCCAGGCACAGCCGGGTGAGCATCATCGAAGAGCTGGTCTCAACACCGGGGGTAAAAAGGGCTAGTTACAAATAGGATGGGGACGGTGATGCCAGGTGAAGATCTTGCTTGTGAACGACGACGGAATTGCCGCCCCCGGCTTGGCTGCTCTGCGCAGCGCTGTGCAGGACAGGGGAGAGGTGACCGTGGTCGCCCCCCAGCAGCAGCACAGCGGCATGAGCCATGCCATCACCATCCACCGGCCGCTCCGCCTCAGGCAGACGGAGCAGGGCCATATCCTCAACGGTACGCCAGCTGACTGCGTGATCATGGCCTTGAACGGACTCAGGCTGAAACCTGATTTCCTGCTTTCTGGCATCAACCACGGCGCCAACCTCGGTTCCGATGTGCTGTATTCAGGAACCGTGGCCGCGGCCCTGGAAGGGGTGCTGAACGGTATCCCCAGCATCGCCTTTTCCCTGGCAGGGCCCGAGGAGTATCTATCTGATGCCGCGGAGATAGTACGGGAGCTGCTCTTTCAGGACCCTGGATTTCTCCTGCACCCCGACCTCTTGCCGCAGGCGGGCGTGCTGAACATCAATATCCCAGGCCTGCCCAAGGCGGAGATCAAAGGGGTGCGCTTCACCAGGCTTGGAGTGCGCCGCTATGAGAGCATGGTGCAGATGCGCCGGGATCCCCGGGGTGACAGCTACTACTGGCTGGGGGGCACCCCGGGCACCCTGAAGTCCAAGGAACTGGACATCGATATTGCGGCTGTGGATCAAGGCTACGTTTCCGTTACGCCCCTGCAGTTTGACCTGACCAATTACCAAGAACTTGAGCGCCTGCGCAGCCGGAAGAGAGTGCCCACGTGAGTGCGGCACCTTTTTTGTATAGGGACCAAGATTTGGAGTGATAATAAACTAGAACGGGCGGTAGAAAGGGGGAGCCGGCTATGGGCAGGGAACCGCTGGAGTTTAAGCATCAGGCCCGTTACATCGGTTCACTAAAAAAAGACGAACAGCTCTGCGACTTTTACGAACTGGTCATCGATGGCAAAGTCCAGTATGTATACATCCCAGTCGGTGCCGAGCAGGAGGGAAGTGACCAATAAGGGGGGACCGGGACGTTATGATCGCTTTGGCCCAGGCTGACGTGCTGAGAGCTTTAAAGCGCTGCATGTGCCTTGCCCAGCAGGACCTGGTGTTCTGCCAGTACCGAAGTGATCCAGATTTCTGGAGAAGCTATGCACTAGCCCGCTGCAGCGTCTACCAGTGGCTGCACAAGCAGGTTTTGGAATGTGGGGTAAACCAGACATATCTCCTTGCGGTGGAGAGATATGCAGGTTTACCTCACTTTATTTCCGGCAGCAAAGACCAGGGGGTTAAAGAGGCGCTGGAAGTCTTTTTTCTGTTTATTGCAGGAGAAAGTCCCGTGGATGCCAAAGTAAATGTACGTGCATAGAATCGTGGATGTGGAGGCAGAAAAACATGGACTTTCTCGCCAGACTTTTTGCGCCTGGCCGGTCCAGGTCCAAGGCCAAGACCGGTTATGTGAAGCGGGATGGTAGGTACGCCATCTGGATCTATGTACAGTGTGACAGATGCGGAGAAAAAATCCCGGTGAGACTGAGAACCACCAGCGAACTGCAAAAGCGGGAGGGACCAGATGCTGAACTCGGTCCCGGGCAGTACTTCGTCAGAAAGACCGTGGTGGGTTCCAGGTGCTATCAGCGCATTGAAGCCACCGTTGATTTCGATGCCAAATACGATGTGGTGGACAGCGAAGTGATCAACGGCAAACTGATCACCTATGGGGAATACAAAAAAGACGAGCAGTGAAAGCGCTGCTCGTCTCTGATTTCTCTGCCTTCAACCTTCAGTGAATCCTGCGGAATACCCCGATTACCTTCCCCAAAATCCGCACATCATCCACGAGCAAAGGCTCTAGGGCTGCGTTTTCCGGCTGCAGGCGGATGTGGGTGCCTTCATGGAAAAAGCGCTTGACAGTGGCTTCCTCGCCGTCGATGAGCGCGACCACGATTTCCCCGTTGAGGGCGGTCTCCTGGCGGGCCACCAGGACGAAGTCGCCGTCGAGAATGCCCGCCTCAACCATGCTGTCGCCCTTCACCCTCAGCATGAACACATCCTCATGCTCAACCAAATCCATCGGTATGGGGTAATAATCCTCGATGTTTTCCACAGCTAGAATCGGCGTGCCGGCGGTTACCTTGCCAACCAAGGGCACATTGACCATCCGGGTGCGCGGCGCCAGAGCGTCGTCCAGAAGCTCAATGGCCCGGGGCTTAGAGAGGTCCCGCCGGATATATCCCAGTTCTTCTAATTTGGTCAGGTGGCCGTGGACGGTGGAACTGCTGCGCAAGCCTACTGCGTTGCCTATTTCCCGGACAGAAGGGGGATACCCCTTGGTGGCCACTTCGCTTCTGATAAACTCCAGGATCTTGCGCTGACGCTCGGAAAGCTTGGGCATACCACGACCTCCTAAGGCTTGATTTCGGCTTCGCTGAGTTCATTATAGCATGGTCAGCGGGGAGCGGTCAAACAATTGTTCTGAAAAGGCTTGACAAAACATATGTTCCCCTATATACTACAAGTGAAGGAACACTTGTTCGGCAGGAGGTACACAGCCATGCGGGGCCAGGCACAGAGCGCAGTTACGACCATCTGGGTATTTGCACTGCTGCTGATGCTGGTGCTGAGCGCAGCAGCCATTGTAGTCAAGCTGAGCGCCCTTGATCGCTGCTGGATCGAGGCGGGCACAGAGCGCATCTACACGCAAATTGTGGTCCAGCCAGGCGACACGTTGTGGGACATTGCCGTAAGCCAGATGCCCGATGCAGATCCCCGGGACGCAGTGGGCCGCATCCGTGAACTCAATCAGCTCAGTTCCGCGGAGATTTTTCCCGGGCAGATCCTCACCGTGGAAGTAAAACGGCTCCAGGCGACGCACCTGGCCAGCCGCTGAGCTGAGCGTGGCAGCTGCACAGACGTGGAAGCAACTAAGAGCGTCAGAACTCCGGCCCAAAAGCAAACAGGATAAACAGATCCACCCAAGGGAGGAAAACCTGGAGGGTGGATTTTTTGTACCTCCCCCCGCCTGCGTTTTCTGTTACTTCGCATAAGGGATATTATGTAAACTACGAAATGATTTTAAACGGGACGGTGGATTTGAGTCCTCCCCCGTCCCGTTATCGTCAGAGGATGCACCTATAGCAGCGGTAGTGATCGTTGATCTCAAACCCGGCGTTCAAAGCTGCCTGCAGCTCCAGGTCACTGCCCTCATCGATGAAGTACACAACCTCTTCTGGCGGCCTCGCCCCTCGATGGAGCAATTCCAGCAGGCTCTGGAGCAAAGCCTCCCTCACCGCGTAGGCTCCATCTGGTGCGAAGTGGCCAATTATCTCTGCACCCCCGGGGTACGTCCTGGCAAAAATGCTGGCCCGGATCTCGCCCCCTTGGCGCACAGCAAGGATCCTGAAGCGCTCCAGTTCCCGCTGGATATTCTTGCTGTGCCAATACATCTCCAAGGGCAGCGCGTGTTGGTCGTGGAAAGCCGCGTATTCCCCGAAACTGGCTGGGCCTATGGCTTCCACCACGATCGCCTGGTCGACAGTTTGCCGGCGCCACCGGGCTAGTCTAGTGTCAATACTCGCCTCCACACAGACGAAGCCGCGATCCTGTAGATAGCTAACGGCAGCATCATTTGCGGCGGACACGCCCACCAGCAGTTCATAGCCGCCTAAGCGATCCCGTAGGAAGGCCGTGAACTCATCGGCGGCCTGGGGATAGCCGCTCCTCTCCAGCAAGAACAGGGTTGTTTGGGCATATCTCTCCTGAGGATCCCAAAAATAGGTACAAATCCCCTGGAGCAGCCCTCCAGCATAATACCCCAGTGCCCCTTCCTGGTCAGGGTGGACCGCCTTCTGCAGGCGTTCTAGGAGCTGTGCCCGGGAGCTGGGCCGGGGATAGCTCGCAGTTTCTGCCCTCTTCCCCAATTCCCAAGCAAAATCGATCATTTGTTCGTCAATGGCGGTCAGTTCCCTGAGCATACCACTTGGCTCACCCCTAGAAGGCCATGTTCATAACTGCCCTGACTTCCTCCAGCGTCTTAATGGCCTCCTCCCGGGCGGCCTTGATGCCGTCCCGCAGCACCTGGCGGATGTAGGCTGGATCTTGTTCCAGTTCCCTGCGGCGGGCCCGCAGAGGCCGCAGGTACTCATTGAGGGATTCGGTGAGCATCCTCTTCAGCTGCCCTGCCCCGCCATCCCCTATCTCTTCCGCAATTTCCTCCGGCGGACGCCCGGTGGTAAGCGAAGTGAGCAGCAGGAGGTTGGAAACCTCAGGACGGTTTTCCGGGTCGTAGGTGATCCGGCGCTCAGAGTCGGTTTTGGCCTTTTTAATCAGCTGGGCCGTCTCGTCTTCATCCGCGCTGAGCATGATGGCGTTGTTCCGGCTCTTGCTCATCTTCTGGGCGCCATCCAGGCCCAAAATCAAAGGTGCTTCGCTGAGGAGCGCCTGGGGCTCCGGGAAGACAGGTTGATCCTTGGCGAAGCGGTTGTTGAAGCGGCGGGCAATGGTGCGGGTCAGCTCCAAGTGGGGCAGCTGATCCTTCCCCACCGGCACCACCGTGGCCTTGCAGAAAAGAATGTCCGCGGCTTGGTGTACCGGGTAGGTGTACATCCCCGCGTTGATGCTCTTCAGGCCGGCAGCGGCGATTTCCTCCTTCACAGTTGGATTGCGGTCGAGCTCCGCCATGGTGACCAGCGTCAAAAACGGCAGCAGCAGCTGGTTCAGCTCCGGTACATGGCTGTGGGGGAAGATAAAGGTTTTCCCATCATGGGGATCCAGCCCCGCGGCGATATAGTCAATGACCAGCTGGTGGACGTTTTCACTGATGGTCTCGAACGTGTCCCTGTCCGTGAGCACCTGGTAATCGGCGATAACGATAAAGGTGGGAACGCCCAGTTTATGCAGGCGCACCCGGTTCTGCAGGGAACCAAAGTAATGGCCGATATGCAGGCGCCCCGTGGGCCGATCCCCGGTGAGGATTTTGTGTTTCTCCGGATTTTCCCGCAGCTCTTTTTCCAGCGCCCTGCTCCTGGCCAAAGACGCTTCAAACGTTCCATATTCCGTATGCTCAACAGCCATCGTCTCTCCTCATCCTTTCCCTTGCGCATGGTTTTGTTCCATAAAAAAACCGCCCCCCGAGAAAGGGACGATAAAACTACCGCGGTGCCACCCTGCTTGATCGCCTCTGCGATCCGCTCCTTGATCCCGTAACGGGGGACAACCGTCCAGGCCTACTGTCCGTTCAGCCTGGCGACTCCAGGGCCCATTCCCTTCGTATCTGGTTCGATATCCCACCAACCTATCGACTCTCTGGACCAGAGGGACGAAGGTACTATTCCCCTTCCCTGTCTTTGCTTTAGACTAATTATACCCACGGGCCCGCCGCCAAGTCAAGGGATGGCGGGAACAAAGGCGTCCATTAGCAGCAGAGCGCCGATCTGGTCCGAAGGGAAGCCGGCGCCAAGGTCGAACTTGGTAGCCTAGACTTTGGAGAAAGGATGAAACCATGGACAAGATCAAGCTCTTTACAGACAGTGCATCGGATCTACCAGAGCTGTACCGCAAGCGGTATAACGTGGGAGTGATTCCCTTAACTGTCATCTTCGGCGAAGAGGAATATAAGGACGGGGTCACCCTCTCCATTGTGGATTTCTGGAAGAAGATGGCGGCAAGCAAAGAGCTGCCGGCCACCAACCAGGCCAACCCCCATGATTTCGTAGAGGCGTTCCAGCCCTATCTCGATGATGGGTATACCATCCTCTACATCGGCATTTCTGCCAAGCTCAGCGGCACGCTGCAGAGCGCCCACCTGGCCAAGGAAATCCTGCAGACGGACAAGATCCACATCTTCGACTCCAAATCTGCCTCCATCGGCGAGGCCCTTTTAGTGATCACCGCGGGAGAAATGCTCCAGGGGGGCCAGAGCCTGCCGGAAGTGCTGCAGCAGCTGGAAAGAGACCGCGCCAGCGCTGGAGCCTATTTCACCATCGACTCCCTAACCCACCTGGTGAAAGGGGGACGCTTGACCAAAACCCAGGGACTGGTGGGCACCATGCTGAAGATCAAACCCATTTTGAAGATCACCCAGGAAGGAACCGTGGAAGTGGATGACAAGGTGCGTTCCACAAAAAAAGCCCTGCAGGCCTTGATCGACAAGGCTAAAGGGCATGGAATCGATTTTTCCCAGCGGCGAGTGGCGGTTGTCCACAGTTACGGCGCCGACGCCGTGGATGAGCTGAAGGCCCTGGTCCAAAAGGAACTTGGGCCCAAAGAGATCATTGAAGGACTAATCGGCCCCACCGTGGGTACCCACGCCGGTCCCGGCGGGCTTGCTGTTTTCTTTTAGGCTCCTGGCGATGGGTACATTGGCGTCCGCCAGGTCGTACTCGTCCAGATCAGCCACGTCCACCCAGGCGTAAGCGGAATGGACCCGGAGGGTGATCTCTCCCCCGAGATGCCTGGCTAGGTAGGCGATGATCAAAAAGTCGCCGTGGTCGTAGTGGGCATGCACAGCCTGATAGATCTGCTCCACCTCTATCTGGATGCCCAGCTCTTCCTCGATCTCCCGAACCAGGCACTCCTCCGGGCTCTCTCCATTTTCCAGCTTACCGCCTGGAAACTCCCACTTGCCGGCCAGGGCCCCTTCTTTGCGCTGACACAGCAGTACCTCTTGGCCTTGCCGAATAACGGCTGCAATTACAGGCAGCGGCATAGTGATGACCTCCAAACCTCTTCGTCCAGCCTGCAGCCGGCAACAGAAAAGCCAGTTCGGGCCTGAAGCTAGGCAGAACTGGCATTTTGCTGGCAAATTTGGTTGCGGGGGCAGGATTTGAACCTGCAACCTTCGGGTTATGAGCCCGACGAGCTACCAGACTGCTCCACCCCGCGTCACCGCTTATATCATAGCGCAGATTTTCCCGTTTGTCAAGAGAGCCATTTATCGAGCCTGGAAGCGATGATCTCCTTGGGCATTACACCCACTAGACGGTCCACTTCTTGGCCGTCCTTGAAGATGATCATGGTGGGAATGCTCATCACACCGTACTGACGGGCGGTGTACTGGTTGGCGTCCACATCCAGCTTGGCAATCTGGGCTTTACCGGCATAGTCCTGGGCCAGTTCCTCCACGATGGGAGCGAGCATCCGGCACGGTGCGCACCAGCCTGCCCAGAAATCCACAAAAGATACGCCTTTATGATCCAAGATCTTGCTCTGGAAATCCTGATCGGTCACTGTCATTGGCATTTTAGCATCCTCCTCAATCGAGAACTTCTTTCGTCTCTAGTATATACCCCCACGGGGTATATGTCAACCCCCTAGACAACCAGTTTTACCTGACAAGAGGGCTGGTTTTTGCAGACCAGCACGTCCCGGCCGTCTTCCCGGTTAACATACATGACCGACCCGCAGGTGGGACAGCCGTAGATCAGCGGTTCGGGGTAGCTTAAGCTGCCCCGTCCCGCGGCGTAGTCCTGCAGATGCCGGAAGACCTCCACCAGGAGCAGCACATCTTCCCGGGCCCGGTGGGCATTGGCGTAGGCCCCGTCCAGGCGGAAATGGTACATTAGATTGCTGAGCCGATGGCTGCCGCCGCCCCCAGGGTAGATGGCTAGCTTGGGGAAAAGCGCCCTGCTGATGGCCAGAGTATCCAGGCCACCCTCACCCAGCTCCAAAAGGTTGTTGCGCCGGAACATGGCATTGACAAAGCGCAGATCGAAGCTTAGGTTGTGGGCCACAGGGGTGCCCAGCCCAATAAACTCCCTGATCTCTGGAGCCACGGCCGCTTCCAGCGGTGCATCCTTGAGATCAGCATCGGTCAGCCCGGTGAGCTCCACAATTTCCGGGAGCAGGGGCCTTTCCGGGTTGATCAGGGTTTCATACTGGGCCACCTCCCCGCTTTTGCTGAGCGCAAGCATGAAGATCTCGATAATGCGATCCCGCTCAGGATCTAGACCAGTTGTCTCCACATCCAGGAAAATCAGTCGATCCGAAATCTCAATCAGCCCCTCCTGAGCCTATACTTCCATTTTGATTTCTTCCCGGGCGATGAAAATCCCTCCACCTAACATGGAGGGATAGTCGGAAGTGACTGATTTAACTTTCGTAGTCGTAGATGCGTTTTTCGCCCGTGATCTTCTTGATCTCAGCGATGTTCTGGGTCACTTCCAGAGTGCCCCGATAGCGGCCCTGGCTGTCGCGCACCGCGAAGTAGCGGATGTGCACCAGCATATCCTTCATGGGAATCCAAAATTCCGCCACGTCTCTGCGCCCGCTCTTGAAATCATCCAGGATCCGCTCAACAACTCCCATACTGCTGGGCGGATGGCAGAGCTGCACTTTGCGGCCGATGGCGGCCCTGGTGCGTTCAAAGATGCGCTCCGGACCTAAGGAGAAGAAAGCTACTTCATCATTCTCATCCACAAAGGTGAGATCCACGGGTAGGTGGCTGAAGATCAGATTGAGCTGCTCAGGTGTGAGGGCACCAACTTCCAGTTCAATGGCACCACCTGTAGCCGTTCTAGCCTCTGCTTCTTTGCTCTTATACACAGTGGCCAGGGGATCTTTGAACTGGGCCCCGATTTCCCGCCACTCATCCTGCGTAAAGGTCTCGCGGCAAAGCGGGAAGAGGATGTTTTCCTCCTTGTAGATCATCTCGGACACATCTGCCAGGGCCGGCAGCACAATATTGCCGATGTCCGCGGCCAGCTGGGCTCCTGACAGTTTTTCCTGAGCCTTGGCGATAACCTGAGTCACTTCCTTTAAGGCTGCCCGAATCTCATCGTGCTTGCCCCACATGACCATGGGCGGTCCACTGATGCCGTAGCGCTCCAGGTATGGGAAAAGGACGTTTTCCTTCTTGGCGTAGTGTTTATCCACTTCCAGCAGCTGCTGGTGTTTAGCGGCCCAGGCTGCGAGCTGGGCCGAATGATCTGCTCCATCTGGAGCTGAACTGATCTGGTCCAGAATGCCGCGGATCTCTTCCACAAGCGCGCCAGTTTTCTTGTTGAACTCCTTGAGGTCGTGCAGGGCTTCTTCCGCGGGATCCTGCGGGGCAGCCGCGCCGGTCAACTGCTTTTCCAGGGAATCTCTGAAGACCGCCACATGGACATCGCAGAGCCTTTGAATCTCTTCCACCGGCATGCCCTCATTGATCAGGGCCTGCTCGATTTCCCCAATTTCCGCCGGCCCCACCTGGGCCAAAAGATCAGCAAAGCGGCTTTTGACCTCTTCCACATCGGCTCCGGCATGGATGTCGCGGATAATACCCTTCAGAATCTCCTGGCGGTGTTTGCGGTTGGCAATCAATTCACTCATTAAATGACCTTACCTCCTGTGTTTAGCATAGCCAAATGTTTAGTCCACTAATTATAAGTTTTCCACTTAGTATCTATTCACCCTCTCCTAGGAATTTCCTCCTTGCCGATGGTAATTTTCTGGGTTGTTTTGCTAAGGGCAGGGTAATCTAGTATTGAAAGACGGAAAAGGGGGTTTCTGATGTATCGCGAAGGATATACACAGCAGTATCGCATGGGGCAGCCTCCCAGAGTACTGTCTACCAAAGACTGCAACTACCTCACGGATGCGCTGTCTTGGGAACTGCTGGCGTCGAAGAAGGCCCACTTCCTGGCCAGTCAGTGCTCGGACCAGCAGATCAAGCATCAGCTGGAGCAGATCAGCCAGCTGCATCAAACGCACTACGATATTCTGCTCAACCAGCTGAACAACACGGAGCACGACCATGACCATTTCGGCTACCAAGGCTACAGGCAGTAAAGGAGGGACACCATGAACAGCCACAACCGCCCCTACGGAAGCTATCAACCGCGCTTTCAGGGCTCGGCGAGCCCAACCATAAAAAACCCCAGCACCCAGGTGCAGCAGGGCACTCAGTTTAACGATCGGGACTGCCTCAATGATATGCTGGCCACCGAGAAATGGCTGACCGATGGCTTTAATGTGTTTGCCCGGGAAGCCAGCCACCAGACTCTGCACAACGAGGTGATGCGCATCCTCAATGAGACCCACCAGGCGGCGCGGGATGTGTTCAACCTCATGTTTGAAAAGGGCTGGTATTCACTCCATCCTGAGCAGCCCAGTCAGGTGGCCAAGGAGTATCAGAAATTCCAGGGCTACGAAAGCCAGCTGCCCCATCAATCGGGAGGGATGTACCAACCCAGACAGTTCTAGAAAAAAAGAGGCTGCCCTTTACTGTGCAGCCTCTTCCTATCTGCTATTTCACCATACTCTGGATCCGCTCCACCAAGGCATCCACGCTGAAGCCAAGGTATTCCGCGACCTGCTTACCCGGGCCGCTGGCACCGAAGCGATCCAGGCCGTACACCTCCACCCTGCCCTTGGGGTTGATGGAGTACCAGCCCGTGGCCACGCCCAGCTCAATGGCTAAAGTGGGCACATCCTCGGGGATCAGCTTGCGCCGATAGGCTTCATCCTGCTTGAGGAAGAGCCCCCGGTTGGGCACGGAAACGACCCGCACGCCCAAGCCTGGTTTTTCCACCTTTTCCGCGGCCTGCAGCGCCAAGCTCACTTCGCTGCCCGCGGCCACCAAGACGATGGCCAGATCCTCCTGCTCTTCCCGGATCACATAGGCACCCTTGGTGAAATCCCAGCCCTGGGGTTTTTTCAGCATGGGTAGGCTCTGGCGGGTCAAAACCAAGGCGGTGGGCCCATCTTGGCGCTTCATGGCCTGGACCCAGCTCCAGGCGGTTTCCTCCGCGTCCGCCGGGCGGTAAACCGCCAGGTTGGGGATGAGCCGCAGGGACTCTGTGGTTTCCACCGGTTGATGGGTAGGCCCGTCCTCCCCCACGTATACGGAGTCGTGGGTGAGAATGTAGACCACAGGCAGTTTCATCAAGGCCGCCAGGCGCATACTGCCCCGCATGTAGTCGGAAAACACGAGGAAGGTCGCGCCAAAGACCCGGAAATGGCCATAGAGGGCTAAACCGTTGAGGACGGCAGCCATACCGTGCTCCCGCACGCCGAAACTGAAGTTGCGGCCGCTGAAATCACCGGCCTTGATCACGCCCTCGCCATGGAGGAACGAGTTGTTCGACGGCGCCAGGTCAGCTGAACCGCCCACCAAGTTGGGTACCTTGCGGGCGATGGCGTTCAGCACCTGCCCGCTGGCGGCCCGGGTGGCCATGTTGGCATCTGGACCAAACATGGTGAGGATATCGCTCAGATCAGGCAGGGTGCCGCTGAGCCAGGAGTTCCACTCCTCCGCGAGCTGTGGGTATTCCTGCGCCCAGCGCTCGAACAGTTCCTTCCACTCCGCCTCCAGCTGCCTGCCCCGCTGCCGCATCTTCTCGGGCAGATCCTGGAGCTCTTCGGGGATGTAGAAATCCTGGTCCACAGGCAGTCCCAAAGCCTGCTTCAGTCCCGCAACTTCTTCAGCGCCCAGCGGTGCTCCGTGGGTTTCAGCGAGGCCAGCTTTGGTGGGCGCGCCCTTGGCGATGGTCGTACGGGCAATGATCAAAGTGGGCTGCTCTTGGTTTTCCTTGGCCTGGGCAATCACTTTTTGCAGCTCAGGGATGTTGTGACCATCAACTTCCAAAACCTGCCACCCATAGGCCTGATAGCGTGTCTTGACGCATTCGGTAAAGGCCAAATCGGTTGATCCTTCAATGGTGATGCGGTTGGAGTCGTAGATGGCGATGAGCTTGCCCAGCTTCAGATGGCCAGCCAAGGAGGAAGCCTCGGAGCTGACACCTTCCATCAGATCTCCATCACCGCACAACACATATGTATAATGGTCAACCACCTCAAACCCGGGGCGGTTAAAGCGGGCCGCGGCCATGCGCTCGCCGATGGCCATACCCACCGCATTGGCAATGCCCTGTCCCAAGGGTCCGGTGGTTGTCTCCACTCCGTCGGTGTCACCGTATTCCGGGTGGCCGGGCGTGTTGGACCCCAGCTGCCGGAAGTTCTTGATGTCATCAAGGGAAACTTGATAGCCCGAAAGATGCAGCAGGGAATAAAGGAGCATGGACGCGTGGCCACCGGAAAGGATGAAGCGGTCACGGTTGGGCCACTTGGAATTGGCCGGATTATGCTTGAGGAAGTCAAAATAAAGCACTGCGCCCACATCAGCCAGACCCAGGGGTGCTCCCGGGTGGCCCGAATTGGCCTTCTGCACTGCGTCCGCAGCCAAGCCGCGAATTACATTGGCGATCTTCTGCAGATCCATACATACCACCTCTCTCGTTTAGTCGCGTAATACCTCCACCAACTGGCCGTTGTTGAGCATGGCGGCATTTGCCTCATCTGTGTCGATGTGCATCTCCAGCACGAAATCATCCCGTACCCGAATCAAGACGTTATCAAAGACCAGGCCCCGTTCGCCGCCAACGCGCACGGACACGATGTCTTTGTCCTTCACGCCGAAGGCTTCCGCATCGGCAGAATTCATGTGGATATGGCGCTGTGCGATGATCACGCCCTTGTCCAGCTCCACTGTGCCCTTGGGGCCGATGAGCTTAATGCCTGGAGACTCAGCCAAATACCCGGAATCCCGGACCGGCGGCTGCAAGCCCAACGCAAAAGCGTCGGTGCGCGATACTTCCACCTGCGTCTCCTTCCTTACGGGACCTAAAATCCGGACATTTTTAAGGGCAGACTTCGGGCCTTCGATGGTAAGCGTCTCTTCGGCCGCGAACTGCCCGGTCTGGGACAGATCCTTGCGCACAGTCAGTTGATACCCGGGGCCAAACAGCGCCTCCAGGTGCTCTTGAGATAGATGGATGTGTCTGTTGGAGATTCCCACTGGTACTTTTCCTAAAACGGTTCTTGCCAAATACCCCACTCCCTTTTTTGTTGTTACCGGCTAACTACTTAGACAGGTACCGGGGAATTCCTGCCCACCCTATTGACCAAACCCCGTTCCTGTGCTAAGATAATAACTGTCGCAGGGGAGTAGCTCAATTGGTAGAGCATCGGTCTCCAAAACCGAGGGCTGCGGGTTCGAGTCCTGTCTCCCC
>DGEY01000085.1:51672-55239 GCA_002391385.1 Firmicutes bacterium UBA3914
TGCGGGTTCGAGTCCTGTCTCCCCTGCCATTTCTATCTGCGGGTTTATGGAAAGCCCGCCTGGCAAATCTGGGCAAATGGGCACGAGACATTAAGTCTCGTGCTTTTTATTTTGCGCCAAACCTGCCTGTTCAATTATACCATATTAGGGCTGCGCTGGCTTTAGGTTGAGCAGAGTTTCACAAAAAGAAAACGCAAACCCGCACCGTCCGGCGCCGGAACTACGGAGAATCGAGATGGCCGATGGACATTTCAAGCGACAGCCCAGCTGCCGCGGCGACGCTTTCTAGAAAGCCCCTCGGATTCACGAAGTCGGCACCGAGATGCTCGTGGGCAGTTGAGTGCAGGTGGAAAAAGATCTCTTCTTCGGTGAGGTCTGGGTCTAGCTGCAGGGCCATGGCCATAAGGCCCACCACATAGGGCACAGCCCAGCTGAAGCCCCCTTCTGCCCAGTAGATGTAGTGGTCGGGATCGCCTAAGTAGCCTGCAGCCGTTGTTCTGCCGTCCGCCGGCACGATCAGCCGTCCCGGCAGCAAAGACTCGGGAACACCCTTCAGCCAGGGGCTGAGCTCGTAGCTGCAGTAGTCTTCTCGGTTGCCGTATCCCCTGACGCCCGCCGTCAGCAAAGGATAGTCGCAGTCCACAACCATGATCCCGCTTTCTCTGGCCTTTTTCTCCGCAGCACGCAGCTTATCCGCGTACTCTTTGTTGACAGAGTCCGCCGGTGCATGGGATATGCCCACAACACGGATCTTCTTCCCCGGCGGAAGCTCAGCATTCAGCTCCACAATGCGCTCTAGGGCGAGGGCCTCGTACTTGTTCCCCTCCGGCCCCCCATTGTGGGCAAAGAAGTACACCTCGGCTTCTGGAATGATCCCGATCTCCCGCCCGGCCAAGAGACTGAGCACCGCCGGGCCATGCATGGACGGCTGGGATGGTAGGAGCTCTTCGTAGTGCAGTTTCACATTATCATAGGCGCTGTGGTCCAGGAGCAGGGCTTGATCGATGTATGCCACAGTAACGCCAGCGCCAGTCAACCCCAGAGCCTGCAGCTCCCTGATCCCAAGGCCTGGTTCCTTGCCCAGCTCCAGGAGCTTTGCCGGGTCAAAACCCTCGGGTAATAAGGTTGGCTCAGGCCACTTCGTCTTGGTGTCGAACGAGAGCCTAAACAGCAGATCCTCGACCTCCCTCAGATCCAGCTGGCTGAAATCCTGCCCCCGCACATCGCCATAGGCCTGCGGTATTTGAGCAGTCTGCTCCGTAAGCCGTGTACCAGCGGCCAGACACAAGACCACGGCTGCGATCAGCGCGGCGATAATCTTCCACCGCACCCCCCTCCCTCCTTTCCAGCGATCTGCACTGGTAATATTCACCATCTCAGTCCATCTTTCCTCTAAGACCTGACCAACGCTGTGTACCTGATCAGCCGGTAGGCCAAGCTACACGCCGCAACGCGCGCAAAAACCGCAGCCTGTAGCAGGCAGGGCTGCGGTTTCCAGTTCTGTCTCTACTGCAGTGCTCGCAGTGGCGTACTGTGCCCTGGTGGAGCTCCAGCACCAAAAGGACATCTGCAGCGGAGTCGTCCTCCAGCCTAATCCCGCGGGGATAGGCGGGTTTTAAGCCGAACCTAGAGTAGTAGCGCGGGCTGCCCAAGAGGATGATCGAGCCAAATCCTCAAGGGCGGGCCCGCCTAACTGCTGTTCCGGCCTGTTCCTCCCCTAGCTATGTCTTCTGCCCTTAGCTATCCTCCAGCTCTGCAGAAACGGCCACGGGATGCAGACCTTCTTCGTCCAAGGACAGCACCTCCTGGAAGACCTCAGCGATGAACTTCCGATCGTGGGACACGGCGATGATGCAGCCGCCGAAGTCCTGCAGCGCAGCGCGGATTTCCGGACCGGAAAGGGGCGAAAGGTTGCGGGTAGGTTCGTCCAAAACCAGAACCTCTGCCCGATCCAGGATCATCTTGGCGAAATAGAGTTTGGCCCGCTGGCCGCCGGAGAGCTCCGCCACGGCATGGTCCATTTCCTGCGCCGTGAAGTTGAGACTGCCCAAGTAGGTGCGGATGGTGGTGAGCTCTTCCCTGGTTCCGGAGCGGCTGAGAAATTCCACAGCGCTCTGCTGGGGATCCATGTGTTCCGTGTAATCCTGGGGCATGTAGCCGTACTTGATACCCCTGGCCGCCAGATCCTGGATTACCGCCCGCAGAAGCGTGGTCTTCCCCGCCCCGTTGGCCCCCACAATGCACACCTTCTGCGGACCTGTAATGTGCAGGCGCACACTGCGGCTTAACACCCGCTCACCTGCCCGGAGAGGCTTAAGGTGCAGATCCACCATCACCTTGCCCCGGGGGATGGTGATGGCTCCGTCGAAGCGGACATTGATGCTTCCTTCGTAATCTGGCCTTTTGGTCATCTGCTCCTGTTCCCGCTCCAAGCGCTTGCCCAGTGCTTTCACGCTGTGCATCTTGTCCTTGAGGTTTTTGCCCACGGAAGGAGCCTGCCGCGACACAGTCCTCAGCTCGTGCTGGACCCGCTGGTAGATCTTGCGGTAGCGCTCCAGCTTGGCCTCGAATTCTTCCCGTTCCTTCTGGGCCAGGCGGGTCTGTCTGAGGATGCGCTGCTCACGGTTTTGCACATACTCTCCGTAACTGAGGCGGGCGATGGTATGCTGGGGCTTGCGCTTGCGCATGAGCTGTTCCAGATGGATGATGGTGTTAGCACAGCGGTCCAGGAGCAGCTCATCGTGGGACACGAAAACCATGGGGATCTTCGCCCGGCGGATAAAGCCCTCCAACCACTTGACGGACTGCAAATCCAGATCATTGCTGGGTTCGTCCAAAAGCAGCACCGTAGGTCGCTTCAGCATTTCACAGAGGAGCTGGAACTTGATCTTTTCCCCGCCTGAAAGGTGGCGCATTGAGATGCTTTCCGAAATGCGGTCTTCGGGGAAACCCAGTTCATCCAGGAGTCTGTAATAGGTCCCGTAGTCGAAGTCGTCCCAGTTCACCTTGGAGTGCAGGTACCATCTGGTGCTCTGCTCCAAGAACTCGGAAGGCAGCACTTGGGGCAGATAGCCAACCACTTCACCGACGGTGATGATCTCGCCTTGGATTTCCATATAGCTCCGCAAAGCCTCCGGCTCAGCAATGGCCTTCAGGAGCGCAGACTTGCCGTTCCCCTCTTCGCCGATGAGGCCCACTTTCATCCCCGGCTGGAGGGAAAAACTAAAATCCTCCAGCAAGACCCGGAGGTCTTTGGTCATTATCAAGGTAAGGTTTTTGATGACAAGCATCTTTACACCTCCGCATAGCGGCCGCAGGAGGGCAAAAAAGAAGTCTGCTTGGACGCAAGCAGACAAATCGCGCAGTTAAGGCGGGCCGAAGCACACACCTTAAGAGAGCAGTTCATCTGCCCAACATGGCGACCACAAACTAGGCCTTGGACTGAAGGCCCCTTCCACAAGTGTTCATGTCACCGGTGTTGGTTAGCTGAACATCGCTCTCCTCCACATCGTTATTCTTTGTCTAGTATATCACAAAGCTCAAGCTCCCTCAACCCCATAAAGCTCG
>DGEY01000085.1:55484-66825 GCA_002391385.1 Firmicutes bacterium UBA3914
TCCTCAGGAAGGGGGATAACTCTCCGGGACAGACCAAATCCAGATCGTGCAGTGCCCTGCTGCAGGCCACATACAAGAGGCGTTTGTCATGCCCGGCGCCATAGCACTGGCTACTGGCATCGGCGATGATCACCGCATCAAACTCCAGCCCCTTGGCTAAGAACACCGGAAGCACCAGCACACCTTTCTGGAACTCACCGCTCTCCTTCACCAAGAGGGTGGGCTCCACCTCCAGGTCCAGCTCCCGCAGGGCTCCATAGATCCGGTGGCACTCCTGGGCGGTTTTGGTGATCACGGCGATCATCTCATACCCGTTCTCAAGGTGCGCCTTAATCCTCCCTGCGATGAGTTCAACCTGCTTCCCGGGAGCTGTTTGATAGACTTGTGGTTTTCTTCCCGTGCGCAGCACCGTTTCCGCGCCGGAACCCCCCAGCAGTGCACTGCAGAAGCGGAAGATCTCCTGGGTAGAGCGATAGCTCTTGTTCAGTCTCACAGTCCGCAGGTCCAGGCCGGCAAACAGCTCCTCCAGCTGGTCGGCGCTGCTGCCCCACACATAAGGATGGAGGGACTGGTAAACATCGCCCACCAGGGTATAGCGGGCCGCGGGGAAGGTACTGGTCAGTACGCGCAGCTGCAGGGGGGCGTAGTCCTGCACTTCATCCACCACCACATGCAGGATGCCCCGCCGCAATGGGTAGCCCTCCAGTTCGCCTTTGAGGTACATCAAGGGCACCACATCTTCAAAGGCAATACAGCCCTCGTCCAAAGTGCGCAGGCTCTCCCCTGCTCCGGAGGGAGCCTTGAGTTCTCCGGCTACCCTTTCCCACAGTCCGGGATCCTGCCACAGGCGCCGATACCAGGTGATGCTGTCCACCTTGTACTGGCTGTTCAGGCGGGTGAGTAGTGGCTCCAGCTCCCGCCGAACCCGCCGCACCGCCTCCCGGGCCTTGGCCAACCAGGTTTCTCCTTCAAAGGCCGCTTCCTGCTGGATGGCATTGAGCACCGCCCTCAGGCGCCTTTTCTTGAGGGGGCGGAGCACATGGAGGATGCGCTGGCGGATCTTCAGCAGGCGCTTTTGCACCGGCAGATAGGCGTAGCTTTCCCCAAACAACCTCTCCTGTTCGGCGGCGGACATCAAGAGCTTTTTGCCCATGTAGATGTCGGAAAAAGCAGCCGCTTCCCCCGTCACCAGCTGGATCAAGGCATCCAGCACCCGTTGAAACGCCGGTGATGACTTGAAGCTGCACCTCTCCAGGCGCCGCTGCCGCTCATCCTCATCCTGGCTGAGCAGCTCTTCCAGGTAAGCGACGTGGGTTTCCACATCCCACTGCCAGTCAAAGAAGGACTCGGCAAATTCTCGATAGGTCAGCTGCGGTACGTTCTCCTCGCCCAGATCGGGCAGAACCTGGGAGATATAGTCGCTGAAGATCTTGTTGGGCGAAAACACCAAGATGTTTTCCGGTTCAAGGCTTTCCCGGTATTTGTAGAGCATATAGGCCACCCGGTGCAGCGCCACCGAGGTTTTCCCGCTGCCGGCTGCTCCTTCCACCAACAGGCGAGCGTCTTGATCGTTGCGGATGGCCTGGTTCTGCTCCCGCTGGATGGTGTTGACAATGGTGCGCATCTTGGCTGTGGCGTTGCGCCCCAAGGCTTCCCGCAGGATCTCATCGTCAATGGTGAGCTCGTTGTCGAACATGTACTGCAGCTGGCGATGCTTGATCCCGTATTGGCGCTTGAGGGTAATCTCACCGCGATAGGTCCCGCCGGGGCCGGTGTACTGGGCCTCGCCTAAACCGTAATCGTAGAACATGCTGGAAATGGGCGCCCGCCAATCGTAAACCAGCGGCCAGCCCGTGGCCCGGTCCAAAAGCGAACGCACACCTACATAAATCGCCTCACTGCTTGGTGCCCCTTCTTCACGGAAATCGATGCGGCCGAAATAGGGGTTTCTCTCCAGGGCGCGCAGCTGCCTGAGGAGGCGGTGCTGGATGCCGAACTCCACCGCTCCGTGCCTCAGCTCCACGATGCGCTGGGCAGCGTCCATGAGGCGTTTATCACCGGCTGAGCTGATGCGGTGTTCTTCGCTGAGGGACCGGCGTATTTCCCGCATCTCCGCGTAGAACTCCCTGACCTGCGCTTCCTGCTCGGCCAGCTGTTCATCTATCTCTTTGTAAACCCGGTCCAACCACTTCTGTTCCCGGGCAAACTCTTTTCTGTCCAACAGGTCACCCCCACTGGGCTGCGGTTTTACCCACCGCAGCAAGGTAAACGACAAAATGCTGCTCGCCATCGAGTCCCAAGAGCTTGTTGAGCTCATCGTCATCGAAGGCAGCGACGGCACAAACCCCACAGTCGATGGCGGTTGATGCTAAGTAGAGATTCTGGCACACATGGCCGGCATCCAGGAGGATGTAGCGGTAGCCCCGCTCCCCATACCTCCAGGTCATCCGGTAGATGTCGACAGCCCAGAGAAAGGTAACGGCGCTTTCGGCCAGAAAGGGCTGATCGCCTGCCGCGCGGGCAATCTCCCAGGCCAGCTGCGCGCCCAGGTCAACTGCCAACAGTTTATGTCCAAGGGCCACATAGCGGTACAACCCCGGCTCCAGCCCTTCCACCCTGTTGATCAGCAGGTACGTCTCCAGGGCGTGGCGGGCACCAGCCGAAGGCACAGGGCGCAGGGTGGACGGTCGATCGGTCACCTGCTGCACGCCCTGGGTAGACCAAAGCAGGTAGGCAAGTTCGGCTAGAGTCAGCCCGGTGCGGGCATACTTGCGCCTTGAGCGCCTGGCCGCCATGGCCGTCCTTAAGTCCATCTCCTTAACCTTAATCTGCTCAATTGGCGGCAGTTCGATGAAAACGGCGTCAGCTGGCACCGCAACCTGCAGAGGCGGCTGGGGCAGTCCCAGATCCTGGTGGGACGGGGCCAGGTGCTGATACTTGGTCTTTTCCATGAACTCTCTGCCGATACCTGTCATAGTACTCTCCCTTCTACCCTAAAGCCTGGAGATGCTCCAGACTGTTGGCAAAGACGATGGTTCTTCTCCCCGATTCCAGCGACCAAAGATGCACCCCCGTATCGCCGGTGCTGAAGAAGCAATCACACACCACGGGCAACCCCAAAAAACAGCGAAAGAGCTGAGTTATGGTGCCGGCGTGGCTAACCAGGGCAATCCGCTTAAAAGCCCCTGGCAGGATATACTCGTAGGTGAACTTGGACCAGAACATCTCTACCCGTGCCCTGAACTCGATGAAGGACTCGGTCTCAGCGTAGGTATCGTGGGGCCTGCGACCCCCTGGCGGCAGGGGAAAGCGCTCCGCTGCTTCCTGCCGGGCAAGTCCCGCCAGCAGCCCGTTGTTCCACTCCATCAAGGCAGGCTCCAGCTGCAGGGGCGCCCCTGTGGCCCCGCGGAGGATCTCCGCGGTGCGGCTGGCGCGCTGCAGGGGACTGGACAAGATGAGCTCAGGTGGAAAGCGCTCCTGCACCCACTCCGCCAGCAGCTGGGCCTGCTTGACCCCGAGCTGAGTAAGGGGGAAATCGGCCCGGCCCTCATGGCGGTCTTCCAGATCCGCCTGGGACTGACCGTGGCGGATGATCAAAAGTTCCATCGGTCTTACCCCGCTTTAAGATGCCTGCCTTTTTATTCGGCACAGCACACCCTTTTCCTTTACTGGCACTGGTTATTGACAGAAGTGAAAAGGAGTACTAGAATCAAGCTATGATACTTGTGGGAGCCCCAGGAGGCTTCTGTTTTTTCATTTTTGAAGGAGGTTGCTTATGGCCAAGGCTAGAGAACTCTTCGCGGCTAAAGACCTGACCCAAGGCCCACCTTGGAAACGCATTCTCGAATTTTCCATCCCCATGCTCATCGGCAACATCGCGCAGCAGCTGTACAATACGGCAGACTCCATCATCGTGGGCCGCTATATCGGAGACAACGCCTTGGCCGCCGTGGGCAGTGCCGCCCCGGTCCTCCACCTGCTGCTGGTGCTGTTTGTGGGCATTTCGGTGGGCGCAGGTATTATGGTAGCCCAGTATTTTGGCGCCAGAGATCGGGAGAATCTCTCCAAGACCATCGGCAACTGCCTGACCCTTACCGCCATCACCTCTGTGATCATCATGGTGGTGGGGCCTCTGGTAACCCGTCCGCTGCTCGAGCTTTTGAACACGCCCGCTTCCATCATCGATTGGTGCGTAGGTTATCTGAACATCTTCTTTTTGGGCGGCGCTGGCTTTTCCTACTTCAACATCCTCTCCGGAATTCTGCGTGGCCTGGGGGATTCCGTGTCCGCCTTGGTCTTCCTGCTTCTGAGTACCGCGCTCAACGTGGTCCTGGACATCATTTTTGTGGCCAGCTTTGGCCTTGGGGTCCCTGGTGTAGCCCTGGCCACGGTGCTGGCCCAGGCCCTTTCCGCCGTGCTCTGTCTGGGCAAGCTGGCCAGGATGCGGGAGCACTTCGACCTTAACCGCGCCGCGCTCAAGCTGGATAGGGAGCTTTCTCTCGCCGTGATCAAGCTGGGCCTGCCCTCCGGGCTAACCCAAGCCATTTTCTCCATGGCCATGATCATGGTGCAGTCCCTGATGAATACCTTCGGAGAAATGGTCATTGCCGCCAATGTGATCGTCATGCGCGTCGACGGCTTTGCCATGATGCCCAACTTCTCCTTCGGCAGTGCCATGACCACCTTCACAGGCCAAAACGTTGGTGCCGGCAAACTAGACCGTGTTGACCGGGGCACCAAGGAAGGGACCCTGATTGCCGTGGGCGTATCCGCGGCCATCACCGTGGTTCTGCTTTTCTTTGGCCATTACCTTATGCGCATCTTCACCACTACCCCTGAACTGGTGGCCCTGAGCCAGCGCATGCTGCGCATCCTAGCCTTCGGCTACATCGCCATGGCGGTCACCCAGTCCCTCTCCGGGGTGATGCGGGGTGCCGGGGATACCATAACTCCCATGTGGATCTCCATCATCACCACGGTGATCATTCGCGTGCCCTTGGCCTACACCCTCGCCTACTTCACCAGAAGCCCCCAGTATCCCACGGGCAGGCCCGAATCTACCTTCGTCTCCCTGCTTGTGGCCTGGACCTTAGGTGCACTGATTACCTACGGCTTTTTCAAACGGGGCGCGTGGCGCGCCAAGGGACTCAAAAAGAGCATGAACAAAGAGGCTGCTTAGCCTCTTTTTTTGTGCCTATGCTCGCCGCACACGGATTTCATCTTGTGGACTAGTTCGTCCATGAAGCAGAGGCGCAGCCGGATCATGGCGAGTCCAATTGGCCTTGGCTGCTGCGTGATCGGCGTTGGCGTAGCAGTATCGACATTGGTGCAGGCAGGTGTTGTAAGCTCCCAGATCGATGCTCTCCACACACCCACAGCTGGCCCGCTGGTTCCTGTCCCTTTTCAGGCTGAGGGACCGCCCAGTGATCCTACTCACCAGTTCATCATCGATGCATTTGCCCGGCTTGACGCCCCAGGGGCTCAAATCCACCGCTTCAGAACAGGTGCAGATCTCCATCTGCGCGCTCCGTGCCACTGCGGCCAGCTCCCTACCGAGCACCTCCATATCCTCCGGGCCGATGGGCAAAAAGCCTAGGCCCCGGGTGTTGCGCTTGGTCTTGGCGTAGAAGTCGAGGAAACTGATGACACACCGCTCGCAGCTGTCCTTGAGCTCCGCGGCCAGCTGAGCAAAGAGCTCCACATGCTTGGCAATGGTCAGATCCTCACTGAGGATGATGGGGTCATAGCGCCAAACCACCCTGGCGGGGCCAATCCTTGCCGCCAGTTCCTGAAAGGTGCGCACCAGGACCTTTTTCTCGGGGAGGTTCCCCTCGATGGTCCGATCGTAGGGCGTCAAGGTGAACTGGAAGTAGAAGTTGTAGCCCAGATCGGTTATGCTGTCCAGATCAGAAAGCAGGGGTGCGGGATTCTTGGTCCAAAAGACAATGCAGTCAACCAGCTCGGGGTGGAGCTCAACCCTGGTCACCTGCCGGGGACGGAAAGGATTGCGCACATAGGCAAATCCGGCCCTCAGGCGCTCCAGGAACCACTTCCCATAGAAAGCAGGGATGTCAGTGCGGCGGCTGGCACTGATGATCATGGTCCATCGCTCCCAAAGGTGTAGCCGGCAAAATCACCGATGGGTCGGAATCCGATGCGCTGGTAGATGCTGTTAGATGTGGGGTTGTTCAAATCAGCAAACAGAGTGCAGAACTGGTACCCCTCGTCCAGGAGCAGCTGGCAAAGGGCTGCCACACAGCTGGTGGCATAGCCCCGGCGGCGCAGCCCTTGGGGTGTGTACACGTGGTTGATGGAGATCCCGTGGCGAGTGGGGCGGGTTTTCGCCGCCATGGAGACAATTCTGTCCCCGTGCTCCCACAGATAGAGACCGCGCCGCGCCACGAGTCTGCGGGCCAGGCGGCCTATGCGCTCCAGGTCTGGGGCGCTGTTCAACCCCGCATCCCTCTCGAAAGAGGCGATCGCGCCGATGACGAAGTCCAGATCTTCTTCCCGGGCAAGTCTCAGGCTTCCTTCCCCAATCACCCCTGCGGTCACTTGCCTGAGCTCATAGAGGCGCATGGGCATCTCCAACTCGGCACGGCAGCCCGTGAGCTCTGCCCACAAAGCCGCGAACCGCTGGCAGACTGCCGCGGGGGCGGTCACTCCCGGAAGCGCTATTCCCCCTTCCAGAAAACCGTTGGCCAAACACGATAGAGTCTCCTCCAGATCCACGCCCGGTGCTGTGTAGAGGATCAAATTGGCCGGGACAGTCATAAGTCCCGCTGCGGCCAGGTCGCGCCCGGCCCGCACCGTGACCAGGAACACCTCATCCCAGGCATCTGGGTGCTCTTGGAGAATGAGGGCTAGACCCAGCAAGAGGTTGTGGCGGGCTTCCTCCCTTTCCAGGTGTTCCAGCGTTTCTTGGAGGAAGCTCTCGATCCCATCGTGCCAAGACAGCTGCACAGTACCACTTCCCTGCATCAGTATTGCCCATTACACTTCTGCTCGCGGCGGGGAAATCCTTTGTAACCCACTGCGCCCTTTATGCTTTTCCGTGGGATTCACCCTGGGGCAGCCGCGGCAGAAAGAACCCCGTCCGTAAAACGTATTCTTCCCAAACCGCACCGAATCGCTCCTGCAGTGCCTCCTCTTCCAGCCTAGCCCGGTACACCAAAGCCGGCAGGAACAGCAGAAAAACAGCCAAGAGACCTAACCAGCTCCGCGTGGAAACGGGGATACCGCAGGCGGCGATGGCCATTCCCGCATAGACCGGATGGCGCACCAAGCGGTAGGGGCCCGTTTGAACCAGTTCTCCCAGGGGCTGCACCGCTCCCAGCAGCGAACCCTTGAGGTAAGCGGCCGCCCACAAGACAAGTCCCATGCCCAACACCACCAAGAGAATACCAGCCAACTTGGCCGGCCCCACCGGGACAGATACCCTCAGGTCCACTAGGAAACTCACCAGGCAGACCACCACCGCCGCGCCGGTGACCAAAACCGGTGCTCTCAGATGTTCAGGCCTCTCCCCCACAGCTATCCCTCCTAGACAGGCCTGGTCCTAAAAGAAAGCGGCAGGCCTTGGTTACATAGTACCTAAAGAGCTCGCCTGGGCTCATGAACAGCTGGTCTCCCCCAGCGTAGGACCACTTCCCTTATTCCCCGCGGACGGGCGGAGTGCCCGGGCAGCGTAACCCCTTCCTTCCCACGCGCGACCGAAGCTTAAGCTCGTCCACGAGGGCCAAAAAACCGGGGGCTCTGGGCCTTACTCCGGTGCCCCCCTAGTTCGCTCCACTTGGCAAAAATCCCGTCCCCTTGGGGACGAGATCTTGTGCCGTCCAAATCGTTAGATGGAACACCTCTGGTCCATGATCAGCTGGCAGCTTGGAGGTGCCCTGCCATAACCGGTTCCTGCCTGGCGCGCACCCTCCCCAGCTCGCTTGCGAGGCCTCTCTGTTATGGTTCCCTCTCGTTGTCGTATTCGTCATTGATCTCCATTTAGGCAGAGAAAAGCATGGCTGTCAGGGGCAGTTCGCGCTGAGCTTGCAGCCGGCGCAGCGGCCCGAGGGAGCTGTCGCCTGGCCCATCTTCACCAACAGCTTGAGGAACAGCTCCTGTTCTTCATCGTTCAGCCCGCTCAGCAGCTGATCATCACAGCTGCTCACAACCTGCAGCAAATGTGCCTGAAGCCCGGCCGCCTTGGGCGTAAGGTGTATGCGGTGGGCGCGCCCATCTTCCGGATCAGGCCGCCGCTCCACCAAACCCTCCTGAGTTAGTCTAGTGATGGCGCGCGTCGTGGTGGCTCCATCGACGTTCAACAGCCGAGAAAGCTCCTCTTGGCGCACTCCATCGCAGTGAAAGAGCTCCAGAAGGAACATGGCCTGGCCGCTGCCTACGCCATGCTCCTTGAGGCCATCAGCTACATGTTTCATGGTCATGCGATGCAAAATGGACAGCCAGCGGCCCACGGACCGCTCTGGGCATGTGTTCATCATCCTTCTCCTCTCCACGGTCAAATGGCTGCTTCAGCCTGCCCCTGAGACAGCACGGCCCGTTTGCGGATACGGCTGCGGGCGTAGAAGAAGCTGGCTACCTGCCCCAGTCCAGCTATGGTCCAGGTCACCGGGTACACCGCAAACAGCACCAGTTGGGTGGGATACAGCCTGAACACCGTGGCCAGCCAGACAATGCGCAGCAGGCAGGCGCCCACCAGCGTGGAGAGCATGGGAAGTACCGAGTAGCCCATGGCTCTGGTCAGCCCTGGGAAGACGTTCATGATGCCGCAGGTGAAGTACAAAGACATGAGTACCTTCATCCGCCGCATGCCCAGCTCGATCACCGCGGGATCGGTGGTGTAAAAGGCCAGCAGCGTGCGGCCAAAGGAGAGGGTGATTCCGCCTAGAATCAGCCACGTCACGAACACCAAAGCGGTGCAGTTTTTGGCGATCCGGTCAATGCGGTCGTAATCCTCCGCGCCCATGCTTTGGCCGGTAAAAGTTATCGCAGCCTGGTAGTAAGCGTTCATAGGTGTAGCCACCAGGTTTTCCACGTTAGACGAGGCAGCGCTGGCCGCCACCATGGTGGTGCCGAAGGAGTTCACCGCCGACTGAATCAGCACGTTGGATATTGAAAAGAGTACGCTTTGCAGCCCCGCGGGCACCCCGATCCTCAGAAGCTGTACGAGCTTCTGACGGTGGATCTTCAGCCTCTGCCATTGAAAACGCAGAGCTCCCTCCTGCCTCGACAAAGAGATCATGATCAGTATCAGGGCCAAATACTGGGAGATGACGGTTGCCCAGCCCACGCCGGCCACACCCAGGCGCAGCACGGCGACGAAGAACAGGTTGAACACCACGTTCACGGCGCCGCTCACCACCAAGAAATACATGGGCCTTCTGGAATCGCCCACCGCCCGGAGGATAGCTGCCCCGAAGTTAAAGACCATGCTGGCGGGCATCCCGGCGAAAACGATACGCATATATAAAGTAGAAAGACCGATGATGTCTTCGGGAGTCCCCATCCAGCGCAAAAGGGGAGCGCAGAAGCTGAGGCCGATGGCGGTGGCCACCCCGCCGCCGATCAGGCTGACGGCGATGGATGTATGCACCGACTGCCGGATCCCCTCCACCCGGCGGGCCCCGTAGTCTTGAGCTACAATCACTGCGGTGCCTACCGACAGACCCATAAACAAGTTGACGATGAGGTTAAACAAAGAGCCTGTGGCCCCCACCGCCGCCAGGGCCCTGGCCCCTTCGAAACGCCCCACCACGATCATGTCCGCTGCATTAAAGACCAGCTGCAGCAGGTTGACCGCCATGATGGGCAGGGCAAACATCACCATTTGACCGACTAATGCCCTATTAGTGCTTGGAAAATGTTCTCTTGCTCTCATCAAGTTCCCCGGTCCTTTCCTCGATCATTGCTTGTCTGCTCTTCAGGCATTCCCCCTTTTCCCCGTAGAAATCCACCCCATCTAGACGATGGGGCGGCGCATTAGTAAACAAACACTGTTGTTCCCCGCTTGATAAAAGAGTAGAACCAGCGGGCGTCCTCCATGGAAAGCCGGATGCAGCCGGCGGAGCGCCTCTGCCCTAAGGTGAAATCCAGGATGGTGTGTTTTTTGTCCATGGGCAGGCCATGGAACAAGTAGGGGCCATGAAACCGAACCCAGTTTTCTGCTCCTTGACCAGAACTTTCCACATAAAACCATTCGCCGCGCTCCGCGATCTCATGGAGCCCCCGTATGGTAGGGGAAATGTTCCTCCCGGTGGCGCAGAGCATGGTGCGCACCAGCTCCCAGCTGCCCTGGCCGCCTGTGAACACATGGGTGAGCTGCCTGTCAAGATCCACCCAGACCAGCTGATCCGTCTTGGAGGTGAACCCCCGCACGTTCACATACTCTTCAACCAACCGCCTGGGCAGTCGATAGCTGTTGGTTTCCGGATCACTGGGGATGGCCAGCGTTCCGTCGCGCACCCAACCTTCCCGGCCGTCTCCGGCCCGAATCAAGTACCACTGGAAGCCGTGGTCGCGGACAACCTCCACTGTCTCCCCGGCATGGAAGGTGCAGGTTCTGCTTCCCCCACCGTCCCAGGAGCTGTAGGCCGGAGTGTCTGTGAGCACTTCGGCCATAACCACCGACGGCCTAACCAGGTCATCCCAATCAGGAGCCGCTTCCAGCATTGTAAACCTCGCCGTTTGCGCCAGGACACAGGAGCTGACGGCAAATACCACGAGACAGGCTGCAAGGCATCTCATGACAGACACGGCCGTTCCTCCATGAATATAGGGTTCTTTGATCTCTTTCGCTAATCGTGGGCCTAGTCCTGCGCTGCCAGAAATTTTCACAGCTCTGCTTCAGCCTCTTTTCAAAAGCCCTCCCATCATGCCGCCGAGCATGGCCACAAAGAGCATGCGCAGAAGCTTCTGCCACCACAGCCAAGTGAGGAGAGCAATATCCGCAGAACCCAAAAAGCCGAGCAGCACAAAGGAGGCCAGCCCCACCGCAATCCCGTGTATCCAGGCCTTCTTCAGGCACTTTTTGCCGGACCAGGCAGCCCCCGCAAACACCGCCAGGTGGGCCAGAAGATTGAGGAGGTTGGGTGCCGCCTGCCAGGGGAGGAAATATACTGCTAAGGCTAGCCCCAGGGAAGTGAGGAGCAGCAGAGCCAAGGCCACCGCCGTGCCCTGCAGCACCGCCATGGGCTGCAGCCAAAAGCCTGCGGTGTCCAGGTTGTTCCGCTTTTTCATGGAGATCACCCCATCAAACCTATGCCTCGTACAGAAAAGTATGCAGCCCCTTGGGGGGCTGCATTCTGGACAACCGCAGAGTTTAGCCTACTCG
>DGEY01000050.1:0-2785 GCA_002391385.1 Firmicutes bacterium UBA3914
TGTCCGCCCGTGGGGCGGGTGGCAGCGGGTCTCCCGGGCAGGAGCCAGTAGGCCTTCCAATCCCATGTGTTATCCTAATTTGTTTTGGTTAAATCCACTACAATTGTGTGTTCTGTGCCCAGGGAGTCGTAGACCTGTACAGTCCTGCGGACCCCGGTCCCTTCCGTGTAGCGGCTGTCCAGGTTTCCGCCGAACACCACCTGATCTGTGGCCCTCGCTTCGATGGTTTGCGAACCGGAGATGTACAGGGGTTTGAGGGACGTGTAGTCGATAATCCCGTTCTCCGCCCTGTAGCCCATCACCCGCATGCCGTTCACCAAGGAGACCAGGTTGCCTTCCGTGCCTCCGCTGTCCAGGCCGAAAATCCCCGCCCGGGTGTAGAGGCGGTTTAAGCCATCTTCTCCTTCTGCTAGGATAAAGAAGCCGTCTCCTTCAATGGCCAGGTCTGTGATGTAACCGGTGCTTTGGGTGTTGCCTTGGGTGTGCTTGACATCGATGGAACCCAGCTGCACGCCCAGGCCCACCTGCTGCGGGTTAGAACCACCGCGGTTCGCGGTGGGCGCCGTGGCGCCGCGGGTGGTCTGGCTGAGCATTTCCTGGAAGGTAACCCGCGAAGCTTTATACCCCGCGGTATTCACATTGGCAATGTTGTTGCCGATGACGTCCATCCGCATCTGGTGCGCTTTCAGACCGGAGACGCCGACAAACATTGAACGCAACATACGCTCTGCATCCTCCTTTCAAACCCCACCTCAATCGTTCAGTGGGGGGAGGGCTCCCCGAAGGGTCCAGCCCTGTAGTTTTTGCTTTTAGGTGATAACCGCACTGTCAATCTGGGTAAACACGTTTTCCTTGAGACTCTCCCCATCGATGGCGGTGATCACGGTGCGGTTAACCACGCTCACCACCAGGGCAACATCGCCCATGAGGATCAAGGTCTCTCTGCCTCCCTTTTTTCTGGCCTTCTCCACAGCTTCTTCCAGAGTGTGCAGCTGCTCATCGGTGAAGCGAATGCCCCGCGCCTCCAGCCTCCTGGCGGCATGGGCCGAAAACTTCAGGGCAGGCTGCTGCAGCTTGCTCTCGAGGATCTGAGCAAAGGAGTCCTGCTGTTTGGCCGCGGGTTTGCTGCGCGGCGTGGTTTTCGGCTGCGCCGGCTGGACAGGTAATCCCCTGGGGATCTTAAACTGCTGGGTCACTGGGCACTCCCTCCCTGATGGCCACCACTTCAGTGAAATCGTACAGCTTGCCGCCTACAATAATCTCAGGCCAGCCGCTGCGGAACTGCACCCCCGTCACCTTGCCAAAGAGGCTTTCGCCTTCCTTGGTGAACAGCTCCACTTCCTTGCCGATCATCTGCATGGCTTGTCCCAAGGCTGAGAGCTTCTGCTGGGCCAGCATCATTTCACTGAGGTTGGTGTTGAGATTCTGCATCTGCTCCAAACTGCTGAACTGGGCCATTTGGGCAATGAACTCTTTATCGTCTACTGGACTGATGGGGTCCTGGTATTTCAGCTGCGTGATCAGCAGACGGAGAAAGTCATCTTTGCCCAAGGCGCTTGGGTCCCTTTTGGCCCCTTCCCGCTGGCGGAGCAGTTCGTCCACGGTACCCACCGTGTTCACATACAAATACCTCACCTCCTTAGACACGTACATCGACCCTGTGCCAGCTGCTGCCTGCTAGATAGCGCGCCGCCGTGGCTGTTTCTTTTGCTCCGGCTTTAGCCTGGCCGGAGCGCCCAGGTGCCCGACCTTGGGACTGGTTTTCCCGGCCCAGCTTGTCCTGGCCCAAGCCGATATCAATCATCACGTCGCCCAGCACCGTTCCCTGGTCCTGTAAGGCTGCGTAAAGCTGGGGAAGCTGTGCGGAGATCAGCTCCTGCACCCTGCTGTTCTCCACCAGGAACTGGGCCACCATGACCCCCCGCTCCACGGCGAGTTTGATGCGCATCTCACCTAGGTGCCCTGGCTTGAGCTCGATGCGCACTTCGCTGCGCTCTTCGGTGACCAGCGTTTCCATGAAGCGCACCAGCTTAGGCAAAACCTGCTGCGGCTGCCTAAGGTCCAGCACGGTCCGCAAAGGTGCGGGCATCTCCAGCTCTTCCTGCACTTGCTCCAGCTTGACTGGGGGTGGTTGTACCGCCGGTTCCGGATGCGCCTTGGGGACTTCGGGATCAATCCTTTCCTCTGGCTGGCTCCGCTGGGCTGCGGGCGGCTTCAGCTCCTTTTCCGGTTCAGCCGTTTCAAAAGCCGTTGGAACGGCTTCCCCTTCCACCACCTGCTGCTCTCCCTCCGCCGGCCCTGCCTCGGGTTTCACTGGCGCTTCCGCCCGAGTCTCCGGGGCGGCAGATCCCCGTGTGGGGCTGGGTTTGGCCTGAGGGAAGTCGCCGCTTTCCTTAGGCTGCTCCTCCCCTTGGGCGGCAAATGCAAATTCCCGCTCTTGAGCTTGGGGCTCAGGACCGTTTTCCGCTGCTAGGCTGGGCAGAACGACCTCCTTGGGGCTTCCCTCTCCACCTTGCAGCTCCTGCGGCAGCGGAGCTCCCTCCCGGATAGTAACCGCTCTCCTCACCCGCACGTTTCTGGCACCCTCGGTGGGTACCTCGGCCAGCGGCCCCTGCCCCGCCTTGCCCACTAGAGCGGACCGGGGTTCAGCGCTCCGGGGAGCCTCCCCGCGCGGTCGAGGCAATGGGCTCAGCCTACGCCGGGGCATCTGCTCTAGTGGAGCTGCTTCTTGGTTTCCGGCCCCTTCTGGAGCAGGGCTTTCAGCTTTGTGCTTCTGCCCACTTGG
>DGEY01000050.1:2959-10142 GCA_002391385.1 Firmicutes bacterium UBA3914
CGCTCGGATCGCCTGTGGGCACTGCCGCGGATTCACTGGCAGAAGTGGTCAAGCCTTGCCTTGGCAGCTCTGCTGCGCTTGGCTGCAGCGGGAATTGTCGCTGCGGCAGTTCCGCTGCCCCAAGGGCGGAAGGCTGCTCGGTGCCTTCGGGGACTTCGGCGCTTGGCTGTCCCCGCAGGTCGAGGAGGATGGAGCCCCAAGGAAGATCGTTCTGTTCCTCCTGCTTTTCGTCCTCACGCTCTTTGGGGACCTCTTCCTGCGGTTCCGCTGCGGCCTGCCCAGGGGTGAGGGCTTTGCTCAAGAGGTCGGCAAAGCTTGCTTCCCCCTCACCTTGGCGGCGGACGGCCTGTCCCTGCTCCGCCTGCGCGCTCGGCAGCAAATCAATAATGGCTACTAACTCGATGCTCTCACCTCCTTTCCCAGCTGTTTTCCAACCTATTCACCGGCCCGGCCCAGTTCTTTACTCAAGGCCGCGGCCAGGTTAGTTGGCAGAAGAGTAAGGATGTCAGCGGCGGTGAAGGTGTCCATCTCCAAAAGAACCTGGAGGACCAGCTCCCTATCCAGCTCCTGCAGGATGCGGGCTGCGTCCTGGGGCTGCATGCCGCTGTAGATTTCCGCGAGATTCTGTACACTGCGCCTGTGCTCCGCTTCCGCCTGGAGCCTGGCCTCCCAGGCCGCCAGTTCGCTCTCCCGCTTGTCCAGCTGCTGCGAGCGCTGCTCCAGCCGGTTCTGGCTGGCCCGCAGCTCCTCATAGCGGTTTTCCAAATCGGCCAGCATGGCCATAAGCTCGGCCTCCTGTGCCGCGATCCAGGTTTCCGCTTCCTGTCCCCGGCTGTAGGTCGCCAGGTGGGGCTGGAGCCAATCGATCCGTCCAGCCCAGCTCCAGAGGAGAGCCGGCCCGTCGATCACTCCGGTGACGGAGAGGACGACGAAGGCAGCGAGCACAGCGATCAAGAGAAAAGTGAAGGCCAAAACCCATCTGCCCACAACAGAGTACCTCCCTAGGACAAGACACGCGAGCGCATGTCATCCAGCACTTTCTGGTCTTTGTTCAGTTCCTCTTTCACAAAGGAGGCGTAGACTTTTGTCCGCAGGATGGAAACCTTTTTCCTTTCCTGCCGGGCCTTGAGCCACTGCTTCTTGGCGTGGCTGGCCGCCTCTTCCTGCTTGGCCACCCGCTCCGTCTGCCTTTGCACCTTGCGGTCCAGGTTTTCCAGGTACTCATACATGGCCTGGCGCAGCAGCACCTCACCCTGCCCGTAGCCGAATTCCCTGATCTCCTGTTCGTGTTCCTTTAGGCGCGCCAATTTGGCACGTTCTTCATGGGCCATACGCTCTTCCCGGGCCCACTTGAACTTGGACTGTTCTTCCTGGATTTCCCTGACTTTCAGCACCTTTTCCAGGCGAAACTTAAAGCGAGCCATGCCTCAACCCCTAACCATTCCCACTGAACACCGCTTCCAGCTGCGCCAAGGTCTCGGAGAAGTCCGAACGTTCATTGACACCCTGCTGCAGGAAGGCAGTGATCCTGGGATGCAGTTTGATTGCTTCATCGATTTCCGGATTGGAACCGTGGGCGTAAGCCCCGATGTTGATCAGATCTTCCGCTTCTGTGTAGGCGGCCAGGGCCGACCGGAGTTTGGCGGCGAGTTCCTGGTGCTCCATGCTGGTCACTTCCACCATCAAACGGCTGATACTGGCCAAAACGTCGATGGCCGGGTAGTGGTTCTTCTCAGCTAGAGCCCGGTTCAAGACGATATGCCCATCCAGGATACCCCGCACCGCATCGGCAATGGGTTCGTTCATGTCATCACCTTCCACCAGCACGGTGTAAAAGGCGGTGATTGTGCCGTTGCGGCCGGGCCCGGTGCGCTCTAAAAGCTTGGGCAGGAGGGCGAACACCGAGGGGGTATAGCCCCTGGTGGCCGGGGGCTCGCCGATGGCCAGGCCCACCTCCCGCTGGGCCAGGGCCAGGCGGGTCACCGAATCCATGACAAAAAGCACATCCAGGCCCAAATCCCGGAAAAACTCGGCAATGGTTGTGGCCACCATGGCACCCTTGATGCGCACCAGCGCAGGCTGATCCGAAGTGGCTACCACCACCACTGAACGGGCCAGCCCCTCCGGGCCCAGGTCCCGTTCAATGAACTCCCGGACTTCTCTACCCCGCTCGCCGATGAGGGCGATCACGTTCACATCCGCTTCCGTGTTGCGGGCCATCGTGCCCAGAAGGGTGCTCTTGCCCACGCCGCTGCCGGCGAACACGCCAATGCGCTGCCCCCGGCCGCAGGTGAGGACGCCATCAATGGCCCGCACCCCCACGGACAGATGGGTTTTGATCCGCTGCCGCTCCAGCGGCGAGGGGATGTTCCCCTGCACCGAGAGATACTTGGTGGCGGCAACCGCACCCCTGCCGTCCATGGGCTGGCCCAGTCCATCTAAAATGCGGCCCAGCAGCCCTTCGCCCACGGGCACCATGAGGGGTGCTCCCGTGGCGGTGACCAGACTCCCCGGCCCTATGCCGGTGAGGTCAGACAGGGGCATGAGCAGCACCTTTTGATCGCGAAAGCCCACCACTTCCGCGGGAACGCCCCCGCCGCTGCGGGGCTTGATCAAACAGATATCTCCAATATTGGTGGTGGGCCCGATGGACTCAATGGTCAGGCCCACGATCTGACTGACGCGGCCGCTGTGGATGGTGTCGTTGACCCCTTCCAGGTGGCGCAGGTAATGGGCCACCCGCGGGGAAAGCTCAGCGATGTTCCTCATCGTACAGCACTTCCAGTAAGTGATGGGCTAGTTTGCCTAAGCGCCTCTCGAGACGGGCGTCGATCAGGCCCGTTTCCGTTTCAATCAAGCAGCCGCCTGGGGTGATGGAAGCATCCTGCTGGAAAACCAGTTCGGCCCGGCTGGAGAGCTCCAGATCCTGCCTGTAGTTCTGCAGGAGGGCATAATCCACAGGGTTGAGGAGCACAACCACCTGCTCCACCGAACCCAAGACTTCCAGCGCTTCTTTCACCATGGGCTTCAGCCAGGAAATATCAGTTTCTACCTCTTTTCTGATCATCTTATCGGCAAGGAAGATACTGAGCTTTAGGAAGTCGTCCTCCAGGGCCTGGAGACTGGCGGCCCTCAGGCGGACCGCTTCTTCCACTGTGGACTGGAGGAGCTTCAAGAGATCGGCCGCCTTCTCCAGGGCCTTTTGGCGGCCCTCCTCCAACCCTTCCTGGTAGCCCTGGGCAAAACCCGCTTCCTTGGCCTGCAGGCGGATGCTGTCCACTTCCTGCTGCACCTGCTCCAGGCGGGCTTGGGCTTCCCGTTCCGCCTCTTCCAAGAGCTCCTGGGCCTTGGCCCGGGCATCCTGGAGCAGATTGGCACCTTCCAGGATGGTCTCGCCCTTGACGAAAGCCGCGGTATCAGCCCTTTCCGTGGGTATAAAGGGGATCACGGCCTGGGCATCTTCGGTAAGCAGGACCTTCAGCTCCGCGGCCTTGATGATTTTAGACAATCACCTCATCCTCCCCTCCCCGGGCAATGATGATCTCGCCCATATCCTCCAGGCGGCGGATGATGGCCACAATTTTCTGCTGCGTTTCCTCAATATCCCGCAGGCGCACAGGGCCCATGTACTCAATGTCTTCCCTGAGCATCTCCGCGGCCCGCTTGGACATGTTCTTGTAGATCCGGGCCGAGACCTCTTCGCTGGCCGTCTTCAGGGCCATGGCCAGATCCTTGGAATCCACCTCACGCAGCACCTTCTGAATGGAGCGATCGTCGAGGAGGATGATATCTTCGAAGACGAACATGCGCTTGCGGATCTCTTCCGCCAGCTCCGGCTCCTCTTCTTCCAAAGAGTCTAAGATGGTTTTCTCGGTGGTGCGATCCACCATGTTGAGAATATCTACGATGGACTCGATCCCGCCGGCCACGGTGTAATCATCCATGACAAAGGCAGATAAGCGCTGCTCCAGGGTACTTTCGATCTCCTGCAGCACCTCGGGATTGGTCCGATCCAACTTGGCCACGCGCCGGGCCACATCCACCTGCAGTTCAGGGCTTAAGGAGGAGAGGATCAAGCCCGCCTGCTCAGGATGGAGGTAGGCCAAAATCAGGGCGATGGTCTGGGGATGCTCGTTTTGGATAAAGTTCAAAAGTTGGCCCGGGTCGGTTTTGCGGGCAAAATCAAAGGGGCGGATGGCCAAAGAGGCGGTGAGCCTCTTGATGATGTCCTCTGCCCGCTCCGGGCCCAGCGCTTTCTCCAGAAGCTCCCGGGCGTACTCGATACCGCCCTGCTCCAGGTACTCCCGGGCCTGAATCAGCTCGTGGAACTCCTCCATCACCTCATCCCTGAGCTCCGGTTGAACCCGCTTCAAGCCCGCGATGGCCAAGGTTAAGTCTTCGATTTCGTTTTCCTTGAGGTGTTTGAAGATAGATGCGGAGAGTTCGGGGCCTAGGCTGACCATCAGCACCGCCGCTTTCTCTTTACCGCTCAGTCTCTGAGCTCTCATGCTTGACCCTCCTAGTCCTCCACCAACCAGCTGCGCATGATCATGGCTACCTCTTCAGGCTTCTCCTGGGCTAGTTTTTGAATGCGCTTGCGGATGTGGAGCCTCTCCTGCTCTTCAGGGGTGAGCTCCCGCTCGGGCAGCTCTTCTTCGCCCACCACCACATCGAGGGCGGCCGCGAGGGGCACTTCTGCCACCGGCTCTTTTCTTCTGGTCAAAACCCAGATGAGCACAAGCAGCAAGACAAGCCCTAGGCCCCCCGCCACCAAGTAAGGGACGGGTATGGCCCTGGGAGACTCGGGCAGATCAAAGCCATCCCCAAAGGGCATCACCTCAAAGGGGACGCTGGCCACATAGATGCTGTCGCCCCGGCTGAGATCCAGCCCGGTGGCGCGGATGACCGATTCTTCCACCGCGGCGAGCTGGTTGGGCTCCAAATCGCCGTTGATCCAGACAGAAACCGCTAAGCTCTTCACTTCCCCGGGCAGGGTGGTCAGCCAGGTTTCCGTGCGGTTCAGTTCGTAGTTGGTCAGCGCTTCACTGCGCTCCCATTCCGTCGTTCCTTCACCCAAATCGGTGAACACATAGCCGGGGATATTAGAATCCACCCCTGGTACCCCGCCGGCACCAGTCGTTTCGCCCCGGTAAGATTCCTCAAAGGTCTGGACGCTGCGCACCAAACCTTCACCCCGCTGCACAGGGGAGTAGGTTTCGCTGTACTGCTCCATCTGGGAAAAATCCAGCACGGCGTTGACCCTGCTGATCACGTTGCCGAAACCAAAAATGCGCTCCAGCATGGCCACGATGCTGTTTTCCAGCTGCTGTTCATAGCGCCACTTCATCTCGAAGCGATCCGCCACGCGACCTAGCTCGCCGAAGTCAGGGGAGTTGAGCACCGTACCTTTAGCGTCCACGATGGTCACGTTATCGGGGGTCAGCCCCTCCACACTGCTGGCCACTAAATTGGCGATGGCCCGCACTTGGTCCCTGGTGAGCTGGCGCCCGGGCTTCAGCTGCAGGAGCACCGAGGCGCTGGCTGGCTGGCTTTCCTGCACAAAGAGGGATCGTCTGGGTAACACAATATGTACACGGGCATCGGCTATCTCACCGATCTGGCGGATCGTGCGGGTCAGTTCCCCCTGGAGCGCCCACTGGTAGCGGAGCTGGCGATCCGCTTCCGTTTCGCCTAAGCGGGTGGTGTTGAAAATCTCAAAACCCACCACTCCCCCCGTGGGTACGCCGGAGGTGGCTAGGGCGATACGGGTTTCGAACACTTGATCCTCGGGAACTAAGACCGCCGTTCCACCCTCAGCCAGCTGATAGGGTACTCCCCGCTCCTGCAGGGCCGCCACCACTGCACCGGCATCATCCGGGCTGAGTCCGGAAAAGAGCACCTGGTATTGGGGGCGCCCCAAGAGGGCAAGCAGAACCAAGGATAGAAAAACACCCAGGACAAATACGCCTACGCCGATTTGCATCGGGCGCGACAACCTGCCCCAGGTCTGCTTGATCGTTTCCACAATGTTGTTCATACGACACCCACCCTAGCTAGACTTGCATGCGCATGATGTCTTGATAGGCTTCAATCAGTTTAGTGCGGATAGCCATGGTTAGCTGAAGGGCGAGATTAGCTTTCTCTACCGTAATCATGGCATCGTGGAACTCAATCTCGCCGGTGAGTAGTTTACTTAAGGCCACATCGCTCTGGTGCTGCAGCTGGTCCACTTCCCGCAGCGCTTCCCGGAGATGCTCCTGGAAGCTTTTCGTGGGCTCGGGACGCGGCTGCAGTCTAGAGAGGTTCACACTTGTGGGCGTGCCTGGAAACTGAACTTTCATCTAAAGCCCCCTCCCTAGCGGCCGATCTCCAGGGCGCGCTGCGCCATGGATTTGGCGGAGTTCAAAGCCGCAATGTTTGCTTCGTAAGCCCGGGTGGCGGTGATCAGATCCACCATTTCCTTCACCACGTGCACATTGGGCATTTCCACATAGCCATCGGCATTGGCATCGGGATGCTGGGGATCGTAAACCAGCCGTGGCGGCGACGGATCGCTGAGTACCCCCACCACCTGGACTCCTCCGCCGCTAAAGCTTCCACTGGGGGATCCGCCGCGGCGCATCACCCTGTCCAAGATGGGGGCGAACACCGGTACCTGCCGGCGGTAGGGCCCACCTTCCGGGGTGCGCGTGGTGTTGGCATTGGCCAAATTGTTGGCGATGGTGTCCATGCGCAAGCGCTCTGCCGTCAGCCCTGAGGCTGCAATACGGAAGATTCTAAAGACGCTCATCTGCTACCTCCTCCCCTCCCCGATCACTGATCTGAGCTGGCCGAGCTTGCGGCTGACTGCATCGATTAGGGATTCGTAGTACAGCTGATTCTCCAAAAGGAGAACCCGCTCCCGGTCCACGTCCACGTTGTTGCCGTCGGTGCGCATGGTGGTTGTGGGGTCCTGCACCACCGAAAAACCCTGAACACCCCGGCCCGCCAGCCCCGGCAGGTGCTTGGCGTGGGTCCGGCGCAGGCCAGAGGTCTGGGCCCGGGCCAGCTCCCGGGCAAACGACGGGTTGTCCACCACGTCGGAACGCTTAAAACCGGGGGTATTGAAGTTGGCCAAGTTGTTGCTCAGCACAGTCTGGCGCAAACTGGCCTTGCTCAACCCCACACTCAGCCTGTCCACAAG
>DGEY01000050.1:10456-17300 GCA_002391385.1 Firmicutes bacterium UBA3914
CAAAAAGCGACTAGAGAATGTAGCGGGTCAGATCCCGATCCTGCACCAGGCCGCTGAGCTTGTGGCGGACATAGTCGGCATCGATCACCACTTTCTCGCCCCTAGGCGGTGCGAAGCTCACATCTTCAAGCAGGCGTTCCAGGATGGTGTGCAAGCGCCGGGCCCCGATGTTCTCCGTGGTGCGGTTCACCTCTTCGGCAATCTGGGCGATGGCCAGGACACCGTCACTGGTGAACTCCAAAATGACTCCCTCTGTGCCCAGGAGCGCCGCATACTGCTTGGTCAGGGAGTTTTTGGGTTCTGTGAGGATGCGGGCAAAGTCCTCCGCCCGCAGGCTGGAGAGGTTCACCCTGATGGGGAACCGGCCCTGCAGTTCCGGGATCAAGTCCGCCGGCTGGGAGATATGGAAAGCCCCCGCGGCGATAAACAGGATGTAATCGGTGCGCACCGGACCCGCCTTGGTGATCACGGTGCTGCCTTCGATGATGGGCAGGATATCCCGCTGCACGCCCTCCCGGGACACGTCGGGCCCGCTCTTCTCGTTCGCTCCTGCGATCTTATCGATCTCGTCGATGAAGACGATCCCCGATTCTTCCGCCAGGGCCACCGCTTCAGCCATGACCGCATCCATGTCCAAAAGCTTGGTTGCTTCTTCCTGGAGGAGCACTCCCCGGGCTTCCCGCACGGTCATGGTGCGCTTCTGCCGCTTTTTGGGGAGCAGATCGCCCAGCATCTCCTTAACCCCGGCCCCCAGGTCATCCAGGCCGGAACCGGGCATCTCCCAGAAGAAGTTGGGCGATTTTTCCACCACCACCTCCACCAGGCGGTCTTCCAGTTCCCCCATGCGGAGCAGCTGCCGCACCCGCTTGCGCTCCTTTTGGATTTTCTCCTCCTCTTCCGGAGACTGCTTAGGGGCTTGGGTCTGGCCGGCAAGGCCCCAGAAGATGTCCATGGGATTGAGCTTGGCGGCGGGCGCGGGGCTGGGCACAAGCAGCTCCACTAAGCGGTCCTCAACCAGAGCCTCCGCCCGGTCCTGCACCTCGGCCATTCTTTTTTCCTTGACCATGCGGATGGCCACATCCACCAGTTCCCGGATAATGGATTCCACGTCGCGGCCCACATAGCCCACTTCGGTGAACTTGGTGGCCTCCACTTTCACAAAGGGAGCGCCCGCCAGGCGGGCCAGCCGCCGCGCGATTTCTGTTTTCCCCACACCCGTGGGGCCGATCATCAAGATGTTTTTGGGCAGGATGTCCTCCCGCACATCCGGGGCCAGCTGCCGGCGCCGGTAGCGGTTGCGCAGGGCGATGGCCACTGCCCGTTTGGCTTCATCTTGACCGATGATATAACGGTCCAGTTCAGCAACTATTTCCTGCGGCGTCAGATCCACGCTCCCACCCCTTTCTAGGCTTGACCGGTTAACTCCACAAGGGAGATGTTGTCGTTGGTAAAGACGCAGAGATCCGCCGCGATGCGCAGAGCTTCCACGGCGATCTCCTTGGCGCTAAGGTCCGTATGTTTTAGCAGGGCCAGCCCCGCCGCCATGGCATAGGGACCCCCTGAACCGATGGCTATCACCCCGTCATCGGGTTCGATAATGTCGCCGCTGCCGGCAATGAGCAAAGTGAGCTCGCGGTCGGCCACCACCAGCTGGGCCTCTAGGCGGCGGAGGTAGCGGTCGGAACGCCACTCTTTCCCCATTTCCACCGCCGCCCGCAAAAGCTGGTTGGAATGATCTTTGAGCTTCTGCTCCAGTTTCTCAAAAAGGGTGATGGCGTCCGCGGCGGAGCCGGCAAAACCCACTAAGACCTGGCCGCCGGACAGCGTGCGCACCTTGGTGGTGCCGTGTTTGATCACGGTGCGCTCGCCTAAAGTGACCTGGCCGTCACCGGCCAGCACCACCTGGTCATCTCTGCGCACCGCGATGATGGTGGTGGAGCTGATCTTCATCGCTGGTCCCTCCAGTCAACCGGGCTAAGCCCGGGGATGAGCGCGGTTATAGACGGATTTGAGGTGACTGCGGGTCACCTTGGTGTACACCTGGGTGGTGGACAAGCTGGCATGGCCCAAAAGCTCCTGGATGGAGCGGAGATCGGCGCCCCGATCCAGCAGGTGGGTGGCAAAGGTGTGGCGGAAGGTGTGGGGCGTAATTCTCTTGTGCAGCTCCAGGAGGCGGCAGCACTTTTCGATCAGGTACTGGACACCCCTGGGGGTAATCCGCTCCCCTTGGGCATTCAAGAAGAGGGCAGAGGATTCCTTTCCCCCAAGCAGCTGCCCGCGGTAGTTTTGGCAATAGTTATGCAGGCTGGCCATGGCATATTCACCCACGGGAACGATGCGCTCCTTGCGCCCCTTGCCCAACACCCGCACATAGTGGTGGGCCGGGTCCAGATCATCCACATCCAAGCCCACCAACTCCGACAGGCGGATCCCTGTGGCATAGAGCAGTTCGAAAATGGCCCGGTTGCGGGCCCGCAGAGCTTCGGTGCGGCCGGGCATGCTGCCCTCCAGAAACGCTTTGATCTCCGCCATATTCATGGTTTCGGGAACCGTCTTGGGCTGTTTCGGTGTGTTCACCGCCAGGGCAAAGTCCCGGTCAACCAGGCCCTTGGCAAAGAGGAAACGGGAAAAGCCCCGGATGGAGGCCAGGCGCCTGGCCATACTGGAGCGGGCATAGCCTTCTCTAGCCAGGTAAGCCAAGTAGTCCCGCAGCAGGTACTTGTCCACTTCCTGCAGCCTCTGGGGTCTGTCCAAAAGCTCCAGCTGCTCCCAGGCGAAGTCCAGAAAGTGGGTTAAGTCCCTTTCGTAAGCAGCCAAGGTAGCCGGGGATAGATTGCGCTGGACCCTGAGATAGTCCAGGTACTCTTTTAGCTCCTCCATGGAGATCCCTCCTGGACTGTCCGCCAAAACCCGGTTAAAGCCTCCAGGGCCCGCTGGGTGTAGGCGAGCTTGCGCTCCTTCTTGCCCCTTACCGGCGGTTCCAAAGGCGGCAGGATGCCGAAGTTGGCGTTCATGGGCTGGAAGTTTTCCGGACTGGCGGTGGCGATGTAGTGGGCCAGGCTCCCCAACATGGTTTCCCTGGGGAGGGTTAAAGGCTCTTGCCCCAGGAACAGCCGGGCGGCATTGAGACCGGCCAAAAGCCCGGAGGCGGTGCTTTCCACATAGCCTTCCACCCCCGTAATCTGCCCCGCCAGAAAGAGCCGGGGCTCCTGCCTAAACTGGAAGCTGGGCTCCAGGACGGTTGGGGAGTTGATAAAGGTATTGCGGTGCATCACTCCGTAGCGTACAAACTCCGCTTCCTGCAGCGCGGGGATCAGGCGGAAAACCCGTTTCTGCTCCCCCCACTTCAGGCGGGTTTGGCAGCCCACCAGGTTAAACAGGGTTGCTTCCGTGTTTTCCCGGCGCAGCTGCAGCACCGCATACGGTCTCTTTCCCGCCACATCCACCAGGCCCACCGGGCGGAAGGGGCCGTAGCGCAGGGCATCTTCCCCCCGCCGGGCGATCACCTCCACGGGCAGGCAGCCCTCGAAGACGGGAAAGCCCTCTGCATCCAGCTCATGCCCGTGCAGGGGTGCCACTTCCGCGGTTGTGAGGGCCTGCCAAAAGGTCAGATATTCTTCCTTGGTCATGGGGCAGTTGAAATAATCGGCGCTGCCCTTGCCGTAGCGGGCTCCCCAAAAGCCCAGATCGTAGCGGATGCTCTCCCCCAGGACGATGGGGGCCGCGGCATCGTAGAAATAGAGGTTTTCCGCCTTGGTCAGCTTCTGCAGGGCGCAGCTCATGGAAGGGCTGGTAAGGGGACCTGTGGCGATGACCACGATCCCAGGGGGAATAGCTTGGCATTCTTCCCGGATAATTTCGATCAAAGGATGCTCCTCGAGGCGCCTGGTGACCTCCTGGGCAAAGAGCTTTCGGTCTACGGCTAAAGCGCTGCCCGCGGGCACCTTGGTTTGCTCCGCGACCTTGATGATCAGGGAGCCCATCAGCTCCAGCTCCCGCTTGAGCAGTCCCCCCGCGGTGCTGTCCAAAGACGAGCCCAGGGAATTGGAGCAGACCAGCTCCGCCAGGTCCCCTGTCTCATGGGCGGGGGTCATCACCACCGGACGCATCTCATACAGGCGCACCGGAACACCCCGCCGGGCAATCTGCCAGGCGGCTTCGCTACCGGCTAGACCGCCGCCGATGACGGTTACCGCTGCCATCAGCTGCCACCTCCGGGACAGTCCTTGTTGGCGCAGGTGGGCTTGGCGCCCTTTTTCCGCACTACGAGATTCTGCCCGCAGTGGGGACAAACCTGGGCCACCGGCTGCTGCCAGGCTGTGAAGGTGCACTGGGGATAGTTGCTGCACCCGTAGAAAAAGCGGCCATTGCGCGTTCTGCGGCGCACCAGCCGCCCATCTGGGCGGTTTTCCCGCTGGCAGAGGGCGCAGTCCACGCCGATCTCATCCAGGATGGGTTTGGTGTTTTTGCACTCGGGATAGCCGGGGCAGGCCAAAAAGCGGCCGAACCGACCGGTTTTGTACACCATGTTGCGCCCGCACTTGTCGCAGATCTCATCGCTGACTTCATCCTGTAGCGTGATCCGCTCCAGCTCGGCATGGGCCTTTTCCAGGTCCTGGGCAAAGGGTCCGTAAAACTCCCGGATTACGCTCTGCCAGCTCAGCTCCCCTTCTTCGATCTTGTCCAGCTGCAGCTCCATGGCTGCCGTAAAGCCCACATCTAGCAGGTTGGGGAAGCTCTCCGCGAGGAGGTCCACAACCACAATCCCCAGTTCCGTGGGGCGGAAGCGCTTTTCCTCAAGGTAGACGTAGCCCCGGTCCACGATGGTTTCGATAATGGGGGCATAAGTGCTGGGCCGGCCGATGCCCTCCTCTTCCAGGGTCTTAACCAAGGTGGCCTCGCTGTAGCGGGGCGGCGGCTGGGTGAAGCGCTGCTCCAGGTTCAATTTGCGCAGCTCCAAAGCCTCACCCGCGGTGAGCGGCGGCAGCAGCCGATCCCCCAGCTCGCTTTCGACACCGTTATCATCGCTGCCTTCCACATAAAGCTGCAGAAAGCCGGGGAACTTCAGCTGTGAACCTGTGGCCCGGAAGAGGTAGTCCCCAACCTCGATGTTCACCGTGGTGGCATCGAAGCTGGCCGAGGCCATCTGGCTGGCCACAAAGCGCTCCCAGATCAGCTTGTACAAGCGGTACTGATCTCTGGTGAGGTACTGCTTAATCGCGTCCGGCGTGCGGGACACCGCGGTGGGCCGGATAGCTTCATGGGCCTGCTGCGCCCCCTGCTTGGCGGCATACTGCCGGGGGGCCTTGGGCAGATACTCCGGGCCGTGGGTTTGTTTGATATAGGCACGGGCTTCCGCCACCGCCTCCGGTGAAACCCGGGTGGCGTCGGTGCGCATGTAGGTGATCAGGCCGTGGGTGCCCAGCTCCCCCAAGGAGAGGCCTTCGTAGAGCTGTTGGGCCACGCGCATGGTTCTCCTGGCGGTAAAGCCCAGCTTACGGGCGGCTTCCTGCTGCATGGTGCTGGTGGTAAAGGGAGCCGCGGGGTTGCGTCTGCGGGTTGTGGTCTTAACTTCAGCCACCACCCACTTGGCGCCGGAAACGTCCCGCTCAACTTGCTTTGCCGCTTCCCCATTGGGGATTTCGATTTTCTTCCCCGCCTTCTGCAGGAGCTTAGCTTCCAGCTGCTCTCCCTTTTCCGTCTCCAGCAGGGCGGTGATGTTCCAGTATTCTTCAGGCTCAAAGGCCGCGATTTCCCTCTCCCGGTCCACGATGAGCTTAACCGCGACCGACTGGACCCGTCCCGCGCTCAGGCCCGGTTTCACCTTGGACCACAGGAGCGGTGAAAGCTTGTAGCCCACCAGGCGATCCAAAACCCGGCGGGCCTGCTGAGCATCTACCAAGGGTTGGGAGATGGGTCGGGGCTTTTTGACCGACTGCTCCACCTGGCTCTTGGTGATCTCGCGGAAATCAATGCGGCAGTCCCGCTCCTTGATCTTCAGGGCCTCCGCCAGATGCCAGGCGATGGCTTCCCCTTCCCGGTCGGGGTCGGTGGCCAGGAGGATGCGGTCTGCCTTTTTGGCCGCGTCCCGCAGTTCCTGCAGCACCGCGCCTTTACCCCTGATGGTGATGTAGCGGGGTTCGAAGTTGTTCTCCAGATCGATGCCCAGCTTGCTGCGGGGCAGATCCCGCACATGGCCCAGGGATGCTTTAACTGTATAGTTCCTGCCTAGAAAGCCTTTGATCGTTTTGGCTTTGGCCGGCGATTCCACAATGATTAACGTAGCCAATCAGCCACCTCCGTGCTCTTCCCTAGTTCAGTGATAGTTATCGGCATCAAATAACGCCAGCATACTCTGGCGTTCCGGATCCTCCACGACGCTTTCCAGGAGGACCCTGATGTCCTCAAGTTCAGCAAATCCCTGCGTTTGCGCGAAAAGCAGGGCCAGGGCATGCTCCAGCTCCTCCGCAGTGACCATGCCCCCATGGACGGCGGCCAGGAGGAAATCCCTCGTCTCACTGCTGAGGCAAACTTGCTCCCACGGGCTGAACACCCGGCTGCCGCCGGGTCTCAAGCCGCTTAAGGTCAAAACCGAGAACTGCAGTTCCTGGGCGAGCCTGCCTAAAAGCTCAGAGAGTCCCACATCCAGGCCCTCCTCCACTTCGCCAGAGGCGAGCAGCGCCCTAACTGGACGTCGCGTTCTATCTTTACTCAAGTTCATCTCTCATTTCCAGGTTAGAATTACCCTCATTATAGTAGCTTTAGAAATATTATGCAAGCGGGCCCTGTTTTACCTGCAGCCGGGAAAGTTCGATGAGCACTTCCTGAACCGGCCTTTTCAAGA
>DGEY01000050.1:17489-37639 GCA_002391385.1 Firmicutes bacterium UBA3914
GGTTTGTCCCCAAATAGCTCGCTGGGATCCGTCACCAGGTGGGCGCCCTGTTTGATCAAAAGATGATTGCCTGCCCGCAAGGGATCGCTGATTTCACCGGGAATGGACCAGATGTCCAGCCCTAAATCCAGCGCCCAGTCCGCGGTGCGCAGGGCCCCCGATCTGGCTCCAGCCTGCACCACCAAAACTCCCCGGGAGCTTCCCGCGATAATCCGGTTGCGCCGGGGGAAATTCCCTGGAACGGTGGGATGGCGGCTGGAAAACTCGCTGACAACCGCCCCCTGCTCCGCGATGCGCCGGGCCAGGGCGCGGTGTTCACCAGGGTAGATGTTCTTCAGGTTGGAGCCTAGAACCGCCACCGTGCGCCCGCCCAGATCCAGGGCGGTTTGATGGGCGAAGCGATCTATACCCCGGGCTAGGCCCGAGATCACCGTTTCTCCCCGCCTGACCAGCTCCGCGGTAAAGGATTTCGCCTGGGCGATGCCGCTAGCGGAAGGCCTGCGGGTACCCACAACGGCCAAACCGGGTTCCCTGGGCAGGATGCCCCACACATACAAAACGGGGGGAGGCACCGCGAGCCTCCGTAGGTAGCCGGGGTATTCTTCATCGTAGAGGGTGATAATCCTGGCGCCGAGCGCGGCCGCCCACTCCTCTTCCCTTCGGGGGCAGGTGCCCCTGCGGGCGGCGTACAGCTGATCCGCCGTTTTGGGGCCCAATCCCGGGACCGCGGCTAACGCCTCCAGGGGCGCCTGCCAGGCCGCGGCCAGGCTGCCGAAGTGGCCCTCCAGGGCCAAAAGCCTTCTACCGCCAATCCCTGGGACCATGTTGAAGGCGATGAGATACTGCCTTGGGCTCCACCGCATCCTCTTCCTCCCTGTCAATCGTCCTCCCTGAGCGGATGCTCCACTAAGCTGTTTAGGATCGCCTGCAGCTCCTCTTCCCATTTTAGCTGATAGATTCGTAAATCGAGCCCGCTCACCACCGCCCCACCCAAGCAGTTGGTGCAGATAATGCCGTACATATCGCCTTTTTTGGCCTTGACGGTATGCGGCGTATCCACTTCACAGACCGGGCAGTGGAAAATGCGGGTCGCGCCTAGATCAAACTGCAAGTTAGCCCTCCTCACTGTTTGCTCCCTAGTAGCATGCCGAGGAAGGGCTGCTTCTATGATCGGCAGGATTTGTCTTAGTTATGTCAAATATACCAATATTCTGACTATAAAGTCAAGGGGGGTCTCCATGATTTTGGTGTACAGCGGTGTGGCGGCGGGGATCGAAGGCTTTCTCATCGAAGTGGAGGTGGATGTGCGCCCCGGCCTCCCCGGTTTTGAGATAGTGGGGCTGCCCAGCAAAACGGTGCGGGAAAGCCGGGAGCGGGTCCGCTCCGCCCTGCGCAATTCCGGGTTCAAGTTCCCCGCCCAAAAGGTAGTGGTCAATCTGGCGCCGGCCCACTATCCCAAGGACGGCTCCTATTTCGATCTGCCCATCGCCTTGGGCATCCTGGCCCACCAAGGCAGTATCAAGCCCCAGGCCCTTAAGGGGAGGGTCTTCGCGGGGGAGCTTTCCTTAAGCGGCACCCTCAAGCGCATCAGCGGCGCCTTGAGTTTGGCGGAACTGGCTAAGGCCCACGATTTGCAGCTCATCCTACCCGAGGCCAACGGCCGGGAAGCGGCTTTGTCCGGGGGCGAAAACATGGTGCTTACTCCTTCCCTCTCCCACCTGGTGCAGTTTCTGGCTGGCCGGGCGGCTGCCCCCGGGCTGCCGCAGTTAACTCTGCCCCAGCCTCCTGCCTCCACCGAGCAGCCGCTGGTCAAGGGCCAGGCCCAGGCCAAGCGGGCCCTGGAGATTGCGGCCCGGGGCCGGCACCACATCCTGCTCTTAGGTCCACCCGGTGTGGGCAAAACCCTCCTGGCCACCCAGGCCCGGCGGCTCCTGCCGCCTTTGAGCCGGGAAGAGATGCTCACCTTAAGCAAGATCTACGAAGCGGCGGGCCTGACCAGCGCAGACTCGCCGCCCCCTGTGCAGCGGCCCCTTAGGGCTCCCCACCACAGCGTGTCCCAGGCGGGTCTCATCGGCTCCAGAAGCGGCCGTCCTGGGGAAATCACCCTGGCCCATCTGGGCATTCTTCTCCTCGATGAGTTCCCCGAGTTTTCCCAAAGCGCCCTGCAGAGCCTGCGGGAACCTCTGGATCATCGAGAGGTACACCTGGCCCGGGCGGAGCACAGCCTCACCTACCCCGCGGACTTCTGGCTCATTGCCACAGCCAATCCCTGCCCCTGCGGATATTTCGGCAGTTCTGTGCGCCTGTGCACCTGCACCAGCCACGATCTAGCCAGATACCGCAGGAAACTGCGGGGCCCGCTCCTGGACCGCTTTGACCTCTTTTGCTACCTCGCTCCCCTTTCCCCTAAGGAACTGGAGGAGGCGCCCCGCCCCTGGCCCCCCAGCCCCGGGGAGTTCCTTCGCCGGGACGCTGCACCCGTAGACCAAAAGGCCCTGAACTTTCTCTACCAGGCCCAAAGGAGCCTGGGGCTTTCAGTGCGGGCTGTGGATAGCACGCTGCGCACCGCCAGGACCATCGCCCAGCTGGATGGGGCCTGCCAAGTTGGCGAAGAGCAGGTGGCCGAGGCGCTGCAGTACCGCTGGGAAACCCATGAACACCTCTTGGCCTAGCCTACATATCCCAGGCCAGATCCTCTTTGGCCACTTTCAAGACCACGGAGGTACCGGTGTTGTTGATCCCGGAAATCTCACTGAGTTTATCCACTAAAAAGGTGAGCAGCTCATCGTTGTTGGACACCACAACCTCAATGACCAGGTCGTAGTTGCCGGTGGACAGGGCCACATAGCGCACCTCTTTCAAGGAGCTCAGCTGCTCGGCGACGGCCTCGATCCTGCCCCTTTCCACCTTGAGGCCCACGATGGCCACGGTCTGCAGCCCCACCTTAAACGGATCGGCAATGCCCACGATTTTCAAAAGGCCCTCACTGCGCAGTTTGGCTACCCGGCGGCGCACTGTGCCCTCCGCCAAGCCCAGCCTGTTGGCGATGGTCAAAAAGGGCATGCGGCCGTCCTGCTGCAGCAAGCGGATTATTTCCCGATCAAATTCATCAAGCACAAATCCGTTCATCCGTGGGAGACCTCCTTGTCTACATACTCCTTGAAGGGTGCCCATTCGTGGATCTGCTTGTGGATCTGCAGGACAATAGATGTTTCTGTGCTGATGATACCCTCGATCTGCGAGAGCTTGTCATTGAGGAGCTGCACCAGCTGTGTGCGGTTGGGCAGAACCACCATGGCCACCAGATCATAGCCGCCGGTGGTGACCACCAGATAGCGGACTTCGCTGAGCTGCGTTAAGGCGGCGATCACCGTTTCTAGATGGAGGCGGTCTACCTTAAACCAGATGAAGGCCACGGTGTCCAGGCCCATTTTCAAGGGATCGGTCACCCCCATGGTCTTCAGCACTCCGGCGTCCTCCAACCGCTTGACGCGCTTGCGGATGGTACCCTCGGAAACGCCTAGATGGGCCGCTAACGTGACAAAGGTCATGCGGCCATCCTGCTGCAGGTAGCCCAAGATCTTCTTATCCAGGTCATCGAGAGTAAGCGGCTGCACTGTCCTCACCCTTTCTGTCCCCTACTTATTTCATCATTTCGTATCTCATTTTCTACGAAAAAGCGACTTCTCCTTGTGAAAGTAAAATAATTATTGCCACAGAAAAAGAGACCCCACTGGCGAGAGTCTCTACTGCTTTCTGGAAACAGCCGGGAGCTGGCCTCACCTGGGTTTGCGAATTAGGTCCCGAAAAAACCGGGTGGCGTTATCCCACATGATCTTCAACCAGCTGCCCCTTTCCACTTCTTCCGCGGCCAGGAGGGGAACCTGCTTCACCAGTTCCTCCTGGAGATAGATACTGAGCACCCCAACCGGGGTGCCCTTGGCCACAGGTGCCTCCACCTCTTTGGTCTGGAGGCCAACACTCACTGTGGCGCCCACTCCCTTGGGCACGGCGATGATTGGTTCTGCCACCATCAAACCCACCTGGGACTTACTGCCCTTGTACACCCGGGTGGTTTTGTCATTGAGCAGGGGAGCAATATTCACCAGGTCGAAGTTGCGGTAACCGTAGGTGAGCAGGGCCGCCGCTTCTTCCTCCCGCTTGGCTTCACTGCTGGACCCCAGCACCACCGCGATCAACCGGCGGTTGTTCTGCACCGCGGTGGCCACCAGGTTGTAGCCCGCCGCCTCCAGGTGACCCGTCTTCAGCCCGTCGGCCCCTTCAAAGGTGCGCAAAAGGCCGTTGCGGTTGTTCTGGACGATGGGTGTCTTGGCTGAACGGGGCTGATAGCTGAAGGAAAGCTGCTGGTGGAAGCGGATGGCATCGGGATGATCCGTTAGGTACGCCCGCACCAAACGGGCCACGCCCTCCGCGGTGACCACGTTATCCGCCGAGAGGCCGTGGGGATCCACAAAACTTAGGGGAAGGCCTAAGGCCTCGGCCTTTTCGTTCATCATCTGCACGAAGGCCGCCTCGCTCCCCGCCAGGGCTTCGGCCAAAACCACGCAGGCATCGTTCCCCGAGACCACGGCGATACCCGTGAGCAGCTGCTCAATTGTGACCACTTCTTCGGGCTCAAGAAACATGCGGGAACCGATCATGCGCCAGGCCCGCTCGCTAACCACCGCGGTATCGCTCAGGCTGGCCCGGCCGGCCTTGATCTGGTCCAGGGCCACATACATGGTCATGATCTTCACCAAACTCGCGGGCACATGGGGCTGATCACCGTTTTTGGCGAAGAGAATCTGTCCGGACTGGTAGTCCATGAGAACCGCCGCCCGCGCGCTGATCTCCGGGGCGGGTTCCTGCTGAGCAAGGATGGTACTTGGCAAGACCAAAAGCAGAATGAGGCAGAGAATGAGTGCTTTAAACCAGTGTTTCATTGAAAAGCTCCCTTCACCCAATTAAATCTGTAACCTTTCCCCTCTGGACTGATGCCCACCACGTCAAAGCGCACCGCCTCCACCTGTGCGGGGTAGGCCTGGAGATAAGCCTGGGCCGCGAGTTTGATCCTGCGGATTTTCCCCTGCGTCACCTGCTCCAAGCTGGTGCCAAACCGTTCGGAGCTGCGGTATTTCACCTCCACAAACACCAAAACCCGGCCATCCAGCATGATCAGATCGATTTCCCCAAAACGTGTGGCGAAGTTGGCCTCCACAAAGCGCAGCCCCTGGCTGACCAGGAAATCCCGGGCCAGCCTCTCAAAGCGCCGCCCCCTGGTCATAGGCCGGCACATCGAAAGGAGCGGCGGTGCACAGGGGAGCGCCCGGCTTTGGCGATGGCCGCGCGGTGTTCTTTCGTGGGGTAGCCCTTGTTTTTCCGGAAATTGTAGATGGGATAAAGCTCGTGGTAATGTTCCATGATCCGATCCCGCTCCACCTTGGCCACAATGCTGGCCGCGGCTATGGAAAGCGAGAGCTGATCGCCTTTGACCACGGCCTTCTGGGGCCAGCGCAGACCAGGGATGGTTAGATTACCATCCACCAGGCAGAGATCCGGCTCCACCGGCAGCGCCTCCAGGGCGCGCCGCATGGCCAGAAACGTGGCCTCCAGGATATTCAGTTCATCGATTTCCTCAACGCTGGCCCTGCCCACACCCACCAAACAGGTGCGCAATATTTCTTCGTAGGCCAGCTCCCGTTTTCTAGGGGACAGAGCCTTGGAATCGCGGATCTCCACCCCGAAGCTTGCCGGGAGGATCTGCACCGCAGCCGCGACCACGGGCCCCGCGAGGGGACCCCTCCCCGCTTCATCTATTCCCACTATTCGGCGAAAACCCTGCTGCCTTAAGTGTTTTTCCAGTTTTTGCATCCCTGCACCTCGCTCGGACTCTGGTCAAGGGTCACTGCCCCCAGTTTCCCGGTGCGGAAATCCTTCAGCACGAAAGCGGCCGCTTGGTGCAGATCCACCTCACCGCCGGGCAAAAGACAGCCCCGCTTGCGGCCGATCTCCTCCAAAGCGCTGGGGGCCTCCAGCCTGCCGTAGCGCTCCTGCAGCCCTTGGGGATAGTGCTCCCGGAGCCAGTTTAAAAGCCAGGAGGCCAAGCCGGCTTGATCCAAGACCTCATCGCGGATCGCGGCCACCGCAGCCAGGCGCCTTGCCGTTTCCTGATCTTCAAACCTGGGCCAGAGAATCCCCGGGCTGTCCAAAAGCAGCATCCCGCCGCCGGAAAGCCACTGCTTACCCCTGGTCACGCCGGGCCTGGCCCCCACCTGTGCTCCTTTTTTGCGGGTTAAGGCATTGATCAGCGCGGACTTGCCCACGTTGGGAATGCCCACAACCAAAAGCCGGGGCTGGCGCCTAGAGCCGGCAAAGGTGCGGGCCACCACATTTCTCAGCTGACCCACCCCCCGGCCCTGGAGCAGGTTCACCCCCACCGCCCTTTCACCTTGGGACTGCCAGAAATCCAGCCACTCTTTGGTCTTGGCCGGATCAGCCAAGTCGGTTTTGGTCAGGACAATGATGCGGGGTTTGGCCGTGAGCTCCAGCAGATCCGGGTTGCGGCTGCTTGAGGGAACCCGCGCATCCACCACTTCCAGAAGGCCGTCCACCAGTTTCAGCGCCTCTTGGATCTGGCGCTTGGCCTTGGTCATGTGCCCGGGGTACCACTGGATGGTCATTATCTGGTGCCGATCCTTTCCAGGGCCGGGGGTATGCTGATCCAGCTGACCTGGCTCAGGGGCCAGTAGACAAAGAGTGCCCGGCCCACGATGTTTTTCCGGGGCACAAAGCCCACATCGGGATAGCGGCTGTCATCGCTGTTGCGCCGGTTATCCCCGAGCACGAAGTAATGGCCTTCTGGAACCAAGACCGGTCCGAACGTGGGAGCACTGTACGTTCCGTAGGTGGGCCCGTTGATATAGTCTTCTTCGATGCGCTGTCCGTTGATGTGGAGAAAGCCGTTTTTGATCACGATTTCATCGCCGGGCAGGCCGATCACGCGTTTGATGAACTTGCGGCGGGGATCGCCGGGGTACCTAAACACCACCACATCCCCCCGTTTAGGTTCGCTGAAGCGGTAGCTGACCTTTTCCACCATGAGGCGCTGGCCATCATGGAAGGATGGCTCCATGGAACTGCCCTCCACCAAAAAGGATTGGGCGATAAACAAGATGATCAGGGCCGCCAGCACCACCGAAACCAGCAGAGCCTCGGCATATTCCCTTAACTGCGACTTGGCCATATCCGTGCCTCCCACCTTCCCTGTTGGCAGATTAGAAAAAGAGGAGTGTCATCCCCACTCCCCTTGGGAAAGGTTCTCCCCCGGCTACCGGCGGAGCTCCTTGATGCGGGCCGCCTTGCCGGAGCGCTCCCTGAGATAGTACAGCCTAGCCCGGCGGACTCTACCGCGGCGAACCACTTCAATTTTGTCAACACGAGGCGAGTGGAGCGGGAATGTCCTTTCCACACCGACCCCTTGGGAAACCTTCCTTACGGTGAACATCTCCCTGAGGCCGCCGCCACTTTTTCTGATCACTACGCCTTCGAACACCTGAATCCTCTCATTGTTGCCCTCCACGACTTTCACGTGTACCCGCACGGTATCGCCGGGGCCGAACTCAGGACGATCGGTGCGCAGCTGTTCTTGCTCAATCGTTCTGATTACATCCACTGCCATTTACCCTCCCTTCACAGGAATGCTCCTGAATCAGTTCTTCTAGAATTTCACGTTCTTCTGCCGACAGCTCCCGCTGCCGCAGGAGATCTGGGCGCCGCAGGAGCGTGCGCCGCAGGGCTTCTTTCAAGCGAAAACGGCGGATCTGTTCATGGTGCCCGCTGAGCAGCACCTCCGGCACCGCCAGGTCACGGAAAACGGCTGGTCTGGTGTACTGGGGATAATCCAGCAGACCATCTTGGAAGGACTCCTCCTCCAGGGAGCTGGCATCGCCTAACACCCCCGGGAGCAGCCGAGCCACCGCATCCACAACCACCATGGCAGGTAGTTCTCCGCCGGTTAGGACATAGTCCCCAATGGATAGTTCCCAATCCACCCAGTGCTGGCGCACACGCTCATCTATTTCCTCATAGTGCCCCGCGAGGAGAATCACCCGGGGCAGCCTGGCCAGTTCTGCCGCCAGTTCTTGGTTGAACACCCGCCCCTGGGGGGATAGGTAGATCACCGGGGCGCTGGAGCTGCCCCGCACGGCCTCAATGGCCCGGACCAAAACATCCGGCCGCAGGACCATGCCTGCGCCTCCCCCATAGGGAGTGTCATCAACCGTCCTGTGCTTATCCAGGGCATAATCACGAATATTCCAAACCTCCACTGACAGCAGGCCCCGCTCCCTGGCTTTCCCGATCATGCTTGTGCCCAAGGGCCCAGCAAACATTTCGGGAAACAGGGTGAGGATGTCGAAGTGCATGTGCTCACCCCCACTTCATTCCAGCATACCGTCCATGGGCTCGATGACAAGCACGCCCTCTTCCGGACGGATATCCTTCACAACTTGGGGAATGACCGGGATGAGGATCTCCTTCTGCCTGGTCACCCCTTTATAGGGTTTGACCACGTAAACATCGTTGGCCCCCGTCTGCAGGACATCGGTGACCACTCCCAAAGGCGTTCCGGACTCAGTCCGGCACTCCAGGCCGATGATCTGGAAGATGTAATAGCGGCCCGGTGGGAGCGGCATCAGCTCATCTACGCTGACCTTGATCAGCATGCCCCGCAGCTTTTCCGCCTGGTCAATGCTGTCCACATCCTTGAGCTTGAGAAGCAGGCCGTCTTTGTGTCCCCGGCAGGACTCCAGGGGAAACGAACCCACCGGTTCGTCGCTGTCCCGGGGAAACAACCGCACCGCCTCCATCTGCTGAAAGCGCTCGGGGAACTCCGTGTGGGCAATGATCTTCACCTCGCCGCGGTTGCCCCAGCTGGCGACCACTTCCCCCACGACAATCCACTTAGGCTTGTCTCTCTTCGATTTCCACATGGACCTGAACCCCTGATTTGATGGCGGAGGCTTTCACCACGGTGCGGATGGCGTTGGCAATACGCCCACCCTTGCCGATCAGGCGCCCCATATCATCAGGCGCCGCATACAGGGTATAGACCAGTTCGCGACCTTTCTCCCGGACGTCCACCACGACCTCTTCTGGATGGCTGGCCAGAGACTTGCCGATAAATTCAACTAAGTTCTTCACACTGACCTCCTACCCTTCCTTACGGGATGCGGCAAACTTCTCCAGAATTCCCGTACGCTTCAACAGCGACTTTGCTGTCTCCGAGGGCTGGGCACCCTTTCGCAACCAATCCAACGCCTTCTCCTCGTCGATTTCAATCTCCGCAGGTTCGGCGATGGGGTTGTAGTAGCCTATGCTCTCGATGAACGCGCCATCCCGAGCGGCTCGCGAATCGGCCACAACCAAGCGGTAAAACGGCCTCTTCTTCGCGCCCATTCTCTTCAGACGGATTTTCACTGCCATTGTCCCTCACCTCCCACTTAGCAAGCTGCATCTATTGGAACAGGGAAAACATTCCCCTTTTCTTGCGCCCTTTGGGGCTGGCAAACTGCTTCAGCATCTGCTTGGTCTGGGCAAACTGCTTGAGCAGGCGGTTCACATCCTGCACCTTGGTGCCCGATCCCAAGGCGATCCTCTTGCGCCTGGAACCGCCGATGATCTCCGGTCTGCGGCGCTCTTCCGGTGTCATGGAGTTGATGATGGCCTCGATTTTCTTCAAGTGGCTGTCATCCACTTCCAAACCCCTGAGCTGCTTAGCCCCCAGGCCCGGGATCATCCCCATGAGCTGGTCGATGGGGCCCATCTCCTTCATCTGGCCGATCTGCTCCAGGAAATCCTCCAGGGTGAACTCGGCCTCTTTGAGTTTGGCCGCCATCTTCTCCGCTTTTTCCTGGTCCACGGCCTGGGCGGCCTTTTCGATCAAGGTGAGGAGATCACCCATGCCCAAAATCCGGGAAGCCATGCGGTCGGGATGGAAGGGCTCCAAGCCGTCCATTTTCTCGCTGACCCCCACGAACTTAATGGGCTTACCCGTCACCGCCTTCACCGACAGGGCCGCGCCGCCCCGGGCATCGCCGTCGAGCTTGGTGAGGATCACTCCGCCCAGTTCCAAGCGCTCATTGAAGGCCTCGGCCACATTCACCGCATCCTGGCCGGTCATGGCATCAACCACCAGCAGGATTTCCACGGGATTGACCGCGGACTTGATCTCCACCAGCTCGTCCATGAGCTCTTCATCCACGTGCAGGCGGCCCGCGGTATCCAAAAGAACCACATCATTGCCGAAGCGGCGGGCGTGGCTGCAGGCGGCCTTGGCGATATCCACCGGGTTTTGCTCGCCCATGCTGAACACCGGGATTTCCAGCTGTTCACCCAGGACCTGGAGCTGCTTGATCGCCGCGGGGCGGTAGACGTCACAGGCCACCAAAAGGGGCCGGTGTCCCTGGCTTTTGAGCAGCCGGGCCAGCTTGCCGCTGGTTGTGGTTTTGCCGGAGCCCTGCAGGCCCACCAGCATAATCACGCTGGGGGGCTGGCTGGCCAGGGTCAGCTTGGCCTGGGTACCCCCCATGAGCTGGGTGAGTTCTTCGTTGACGATGCGGATCACCTGCTGGCCCGGGGTGAGGCTGCCCAGCACCTCCTGGCCCGTGGCCCGCTCTTTGACATGGGCGATGAAATCCCGCACCACTTTGTAGTTAACATCCGCCTCCAAGAGGGCTAAGCGGATCTCCCGCAGGGCCTGGTCCACATCTTTTTCACTGAGGCGGCCCTTGCCCCGCAGTTTGCGCATGGTCTCCTGCAGGCGGGATGATAGGTTTTGAAAAGCCATGCCAGTCTCTCCTAACTCGCGGCGCGCGCTTTTTGGATTTGCTCTTCCATGGCTGCTAGTTCAGGCAGATCTCCGCAGCGGCTGCGCACCTGGGCCAAAAGCGTGAGCAGCTCTTCATAAATGCGCTGCCGCTCTTGGTGCTTCTGCACCAGGCCCAGCTTAGCTTCGAACTCCTCGAGAATCAGGCCCACCCGCCGCAAGGTATCGTACACGGCCTGGCGCGAGATGCGCAGCTCCTCGGCGATCTCCCCCAGGGAGAGATCGTCGCCGAAATAGAGCTGGAACACATCCTGCTGACGCTCTGTCAACAGGGCGCCGTAAAAGTCAAACAGCAGGCTCATGCGGAGCGTCTTTTCCATGGCCATCTCCTGTTAAGCATAATCACTTTACACTACCTAAGTATAGCCAGCCCCGGGGGTCTTGTCAAGCACTATCTCTTGACACCCCAAAAACTTAACTCTCCCCTCCGCCGAAGAGGGCAGCCACAAAGGCCCGGGCATCGAAATCCTGTAGGTCCTCGTACTGTTCCCCCACTCCCACCAGCTTCACCGCGAGCTCCAGCTCGCTGGCGAGGGCCAGGACGATGCCGCCCTTGGCGGTGCCATCCAGTTTGGTGAGGGCAATGCCGGTGAGGGGCACCGCTTCCTGAAAGATCTTCCCCTGGGAGAGCGCGTTCTGCCCGGTGGTGGCATCCACCACCAACAGCACTTCATCCAGGTCCCGGCCCAGTTCCCGCTGGACGACCCGGTGAATCTTGCCCAGCTCCGCCATGAGGTTCACCTTGGTTTGCAGGCGGCCCGCGGTGTCGATGATCAAAACATCACTGCCCCGGGCTTTGGCGGCGCTCACGGCATCGAAGGCCACCGCGGCCGGGTCAGATCCTTCCTGATGGGCGATGAGCTCCACACCCAGGCGGTTAGCCCACACGCCCAGCTGGTCGATGGCCGCTGCCCGGAAGGTATCCGCCGCGGCCAGGAGCACCTTGGCGTTTTCCTGCTTGAAACGGTGGGCCAGCTTAGCTATGGTGGTGGTCTTGCCCGCGCCGTTTACCCCCACCACCATGATCACATAGGGCTTTTCCCCGGGCGTTTTCAGGGGCGCCGCGTTTTTCTCCAACAGGGCCACCATCTCATCCTGGAGGATGGTTTTCAGCTCCTCGGCCTCGGTAATCCTTTCCGTGCGGGCCCTTTCCCTGAGCTGGTCCACGAGGAACATGGCCGTGGCCACCCCGCAGTCCGCCTGGATGAGCACCTCCTCCAGCTCCTCAAAGAGGGCCTCATCCACCTTGCGGCCGCTGGTGATCTGTTCCACCTTGGCCACCAAATTCTGTTTGGTCTTTTCCAGACCGCTGACTAGTTTGCGAAAAAAACCGCTCTCCTGTTCCCCGCTGGCTTCCTGGGCCTTTTCGGAGGCGGACTTGTCACCGAACATACGCTTCCAAAACACTTGTTACTCCTCCTGTTTCAATGCCACTGAGATGATCTGGGAGACCCCTTCCTCTCCCATGGTTACCCCGTAGAGGGTATGGGCACTTTCCATGGTCGTCTGGCGGTGCGTGACCACCAAAAACTGCGTATCCTGGGCAAACTCCTGCATGAGCTGGTTGAAGCGGTGGAGGTTGCTCTCATCCAGGGTGGCATCGATCTCATCCAGCACCCAAAAGGGTACCGGTTTGACCCGCCTGATGGCAAAGAGCAGGGCGATGGCGGTCAGGGCCCGCTCTCCACCGGAAAGCAGCAGCAGGTTCTGGAGCTTCTTCCCGGGGGGTCGGGCCAAGACATCAATGCCCGTGGTCAGAATGGACTGCGGGTCGGTCATGACCAGATCGGCACTGCCGCCCTGGAACAGCCAGCTGAACAGCTTCTGGAACTCCAGGCGCACCTGGTCAAACACTTCCTGCAGCCTGGTGCGGCAGAGCTTATCCATTTCGCTGATCACATCCAAAAGGCCGGCCCGGGCCTCATTGAGATCCGCCAGTTGGTTCTCCAGGAAGGAACAGCGCTCCAGGACCCGCTCGTATTCCTCATGGGCCGTGGGGTTGACCAGGCCCAGGTCCCGGATCTGCTGCCGCAGTTCTTCGATTCTGGCCTTCAGCTCCGGCTCTTTGGCCTGTACCTCCCGGTTGAGAATGGCCGCCAGGGAAAGCCCCCGTTCAGCCAGGGTTTCTCTTACCTGCTCCTCCTGGCTCTCCAGCTGACCCAGTTCCACTTCCAGCCTGTAGAGGGCCCTTTCCCGGCGCAGCTGCTCCCGCTGCACCTCCTTTAATTCTGCCCCGAGCTCCGCCTTTTCTTGCTGCAGCCCTTGGCGGGCCGCAAGCTTCTCCTCCAGCTCCCGGCGGAGTTCCTGCTGATCCACTTGGCGCTGGGCATTGCCCGCGGCGGCTTGTTCTATGTAGGCTTCATTTTCCCGCTGCTGCGCGGCGAGCTCCGTCATTTCCCCCTGGGCCTGGTCCACCGCGGCCAGGGCTTCCTCTTTTCTCCGCACCAGGTTGCTCAGCTGCGTGCGTTTGTTTTCCAAAAGGCCCTTCAGCTCCACTAGGTGCAGCTGCTGGCCGGTATGTTCTTGACTGAGCTGTTCCAGGGAAGCGGCCAGCTCCGCCAAGCCCTCTTCCTCCTTGTGGATGTGCTCCCTGAGGAGCTGCTCTTCCAGCTCCAGTTGGCTAACCTCCGCGGCGGCCTGCTCATACTCGGCACTTAAGGCGTCCAGGGCCCCCTGCAGATCCGCCAGCCTGGCCTTAAGCTCCCGGGAGCTTAAGGCCAGCCTTTCCCGCTCCCTGCCCACCTGCTCTTTTTTTTGGGCTGCTCCCTGGAGGGCGAGCTTAGCCTCGACGATCTCCCCTTGGAGCTGGTTCAAAGAGGCTTCGTTTTGGGCCAGCTGCCCTGAGAGCTGGCCCTGCTCCTGCCGGACCGCAGCCAGCTTGCCGGCTAGGGCTTCCAGCTCCCTTTCCAGCCTGGTGAGCTCGCCCTTGCGGGCCAGCAGCCCCGCGGTGCGGGCATTCCAGCTGCCGCCGGTCATGGCGCCGGTGGGAAAGACCACCGAGCCGTCCCTGGTCACGATGCGGGCAAACTGCTTGAGCGTCCGCCTAAGGCGCAGGGCGGTATCCAGATCCTCGGTGATCACCACCCGCCCCAAGAGGGAGGCCAGGGCCGGCCGGAAGCGGGCTTCGCAGCCAATGAGCTCCAGGGCGGGTCCTAAAACCCCGGGCTGGCTTAAAAGGGCTCTGGCCTGCGGCGAAAACTCGGAGCCCTGCACCGTCTCCAGCGGCAGGATGGTAACCCTACCCCCCTGCACCTTCTGCAGCCAGGCGATGAGGGCTTTCGCTTCCTTTTCCCCTTCTGTGATCAGGTTCTGCAGGCCCGAGCCCAGGGCCACTTCCAAAGCGGTCTCCAGGCCCTCGGGCACCTGGATCACATCGGCCACCGTACCCAGGACCAAAGGGGACATCTCTGAACTCTGGAGGATGCGGCGCACGCCCGCGGCGTAACCTTCGTAGCCTTCCTCCAGCTCCTGCAGGGTGCGCAGGCGCGCCGTGAGGCGAGCCTGCTGGGCCTCCAGCTCCCGGCGGCGCCCCTCCAGGGCCTGGAGCGACGCCTCCAGCGCGGCGGCCTGGGCCTTAAGCTCCCGCTCCTGCCCGGCCTGCCGGCGAAGCAGCTCCTGTATTTCTTCTCCCCGCCTTTGGAGCGCCTGCAGTTCAGCTTCCAGGGCAGCGAGGCGTTCTTCCGCTTCAGCAAGCTCCTGGTCCGCCCGGCTCAGCTGCTGCTCCAGGCCTTCCCGCCGCTGGTGGAAGCTGCGCTGGAAGTTGCGCTTATCGGCCAGCTCCCGCATGAACTCAAAGAACTCGTCCTTGAGCCGATCCACCGCGCCCCGGGCCTGCCTCTGCCGCTCCTGGAGGCCAGAAACGGCTTTGGCCGCACTGGCCACCGCCTGCTCCTGGGCCCGCAGCTGTTCCAAAAGACCCTCCAGCTCGCCGCGGAGCTTGTCCTCCTCCTGCGCAAGGAGGGCCAGTTCTCCCTCCTTGGCACCGACTAAGGCATCCAGCTGCTCCCGGCGAACTTTTTGGTTTTTCACCCGCTCCCTATGGAGCTCGATGCTGTGGAGGGTCTCTTGGTAGGCCTCCATGAGCTCGGCAAGTTCCTGCCGCTTGGCTTCGATCTCTTCCTGCAGGAGGTTCTCCTGGGCTTCCAAGGCCGCGGCCCGATCCTCCAGGCTGTCCTGCTGCAGCTTGCCCGCGGCGTATTCCGCCTGCAGGCGCTGATGGTCTTCTTCCACCTTGACCGCCCGCCGGCTGAGGGATTCCCACACCAGGTGGTAATAATCCAGCTCGGCTGCGCGCAGCTGGTCAGCCAAGGAGAGATAAAGGCGCGCTTGTTTAGCCTGCTCTTCCAAGGGTCCCAGCTGGCTTTCCAGCTCGTGGAGGACATCGGTCACCCGGAGCAGGTCCACACTGGTTTCTTCCAGTTTGCGCAGGGCCTCTTCCTTACGCTGCCTGTATTTGACTATACCCGCGGTTTCCTCCAGGAGGATGCGGCGGTCTTCCGAGCGCACGCTGAGCACCTGATCGATCTGGCCCTGGCCCACCACGGCATAGCTTTCCCGCCCTAAACCGGTATCGGTGAAAAGATCTTGGATATCCTTCAGGCGGCAGCTCTGCTTGTTGATGAAAAATTCGCTATCTCCAGAGCGGTAGACCCGCCTGGTGATGGTCACTTCCGAGTAATCCAGGGGCAGATAGCCGTCGGAGTTGTCTAAGGTGACCCGCACCTCCGCCATGCCCACGGGCCTTTTGCCGTCGGAACCCGCGAAGATGATATCCTCCAGGCGGCTGCCCCGCAGGCTGCGCACGCTCTGCTCCCCCAGCACCCAGCGGAGGGCGTCGGAGATATTGCTCTTACCGCTTCCATTGGGGCCCACAATGGCGGTGATGCCCGGGCCGAACTCCAGGGTCACCGGCTGCCCGAACGATTTGAACCCTTGGATTTCCAGGCGCTTAAGACGCATAAAATTCCTCCAAGACCAGTACTAATCCCTGCCCATTGTACCATACCTTGGAAGAAAAAAGAACTGCTTCCCGCTACCTGCCCAAGGGAAGCTGCAGATAAAGATCCTCCCGCCGGCGCACATCGGTGGGCACCTGGGGGCTGAGCAGCGAGCCGTATTCCTCCAAGAGCCTGCGCAGCTTGGCGCGCACCCGGGTCCTTGCGTTGTCGATGACTTTGAGCCCCACACCGATCTCCTCCTCGATCTCCCGGGCGGAGTAACCCTTGAGCAGGCGGCTGATCACCGCGTACTCCAAAAGGGAGAGGTGGTTGCGCAGCACCTGGCCGATCACTTCGTCCACGTATTTTTCCTCCAGCACTTTCTCCGGGTCGAACTGGTTGAGGGGAGCCGCCACAAAATCCAGCATAGTCCGGCCATCATCGCTGCCCACGGGGGTCTGCAGCGAGGCGGCTTCGTTAAGGAGGCGGTGCTTGTTTCCGGTGGACTGTTTGATGACGTTGTACACCCGCCTGATGATGCACAGATAAGCAAAGGAGCTGAACTTCACATCGTAGCGTTCCGGTTTGTATTCCTCAATGGCGCTGAGCAAGCCGATGAGCCCTTCCTGCACCAGATCCTCAAAGTCCAGGAAGGATGAGTAGTAGTTGCGGATGATGTACTTCACCATGGGTATGTATTTCAACACCAGGCTCTCCCGGGCGCCTTCCTCGCCAGCCCGCACCCGCCGAATCAGTTCCAAGTCAACCGCCTGGTTGTCGCGCTGCATGGCATCGACCTCCCCTTCTCTGTCCAGGCTTACCTAGTCCATGTATATGCATGGCTCAGCCCAACATTCCTCGGGGAGGATCTCCCGCCGCCTTTCCTTCCATAGTCTATGGATATTTCCCGGACCAAAGGCGCACCTAGGGGCGCTTTCAACCAGAGCTTATGTAAAGGTTTTTGGTTTTTGGGCGGGGAATGTCTTAATGAAAACCAATGAGGAGAGGCGGTTGAGTTGCAGTATTCGAACTACCTAGCCCAGATGGCAGCACTGATCAAGCAGAATCCCAGCATCACCGTGCGAGAAATTGCAGCCCAGCTCAAATTCGCCGACAGCAAATCGGTTTACTATTGGTTGGAAAAGGGAAACATCCGGGGTATCAACGAGTTTAAACGGCTGGTGCTCGGTGAAGAAAGCGCCCTGCCCAGCCCCTTTTCCGTGGAGATCGGCGGGAAAGCCCATTATCTGGTCTGCCTGCCCCTCTTCAGCTGGAATCCCAGACAAAAAAAGCCCATGGGGGAATGGTTTTACCTGCACAGCCATCCCCAACCACAGGGCTTGTTCGCCATCAGCGTGGGCACCAACGAATACAGTCCCTGGTTTTTGGCGAATGATGTCCTGATTATCTGTGAAGCGGCCGTCCCGGAAAAGGGGCAGTGGATGCTGTTCAAGACCGAGCAGCGCTTCCTCATTGGCAAAGTGATCGATGGGCATGTGCTGGAGCCCAACACCCTGCAGCACTATCCCGCTACCCTAACCAGGGTGGGTGTGATTATCACCCAACACCGCCGCTACTGAAGACCGAGTCTGGCCAGGGCTTGTCTAGCCGCTGCCTGCTCGGCTTCTTTTTTTGTGGTACCGCTGCCGACACCTAGAAACTCTCCCTCGAAGTGCACTTCCACCACAAAGCGCTTATCGTGATCCGGCCCGCTCTCCTGCACTAAGGTGTACACGGGGAGTTTCTTGGCCCTCTGCTGGAAGTACTCCTGCAGGGTCGACTTGGCATCCAGCAGGGCCAGCTCCCCCGCATCCCAGGCCGGCAGATGGCGAAGGATCACCTCCTGGGCCCGGGCAAAGCCGCCATCCAGGTAGATGGCGCCGTACACCGCCTCCAGCACATCGCAGAGCAGCGAATCCCTCTGCTGCGCTCCGCTGCGCCGTTCCCCTTCCCCCACCTGCAGATAGCGATCCAGCTCCAGCTCCCGGGCGATCTCCGCCAACGTGGATTCCCGCACCAAGAGGGAGCGGGTCTTGGCCAGCTCACCCTCGGGCATCTGGGGAAAGCGCCGGTACAGGTAAGTACTCACCGTGAGCTGCAGCACCGCATCGCCCAACAACTCCAGGCGTTCGTTGTTGCTCTGGGGCTCATGGGCCACCGAACGGTGCGTGAGGGCCAGCTCCAAAAGGCGCGGCTCTTGGAAGTGATAGCCCAGTTTCTCCTGGACAGCCTGGATCAACTCCTTCTCCAGGTTCATGGTACCCTCCTTTGATCTCAAGGGTCCCAAAGCAAAGCGGCTTTGGGACCTTACACCTTACAACTGCTCGGAAATATATATCACCGCATCGCGCACCGTTGCGATTTTCTCGGCTTCCTCATCGGTGATCTTCAGGTCGAATTCCTCTTCGAGAGCCATAATCAGTTCCACCACATCCAGTGAGTCAGCTCCCAGATCTTCCACAAAGGAGGCATCTGGCGTTACCTCCGCCTCGTTGATCCCCAACTGTTCCACGATGATTGTCTTGACCTTTTCAAAAATCCTCTCGTCAAAATCTCCCATGTTAGGTCACCTCCTTCTCCACGTTCTCCAGTTAATATTACTGCACAGCGGCATATTCATGCTACTACATACCTCAAACCCTGGCAAGTACTAAGTTGCAATTCCTAGGTGGCCATGCGCTCGGCGATGATCTCCACATAGCGGTTCTGCACGCCTTCCCGGGCCACCCGGATGGCGTTGTAGATGGCTTTGGCATTGGATCCGCCGTGGGCGATGATCACCACCCCGTTGATGCCCAAAAGCGGTGCCCCGCCGTATTCGTTGGGGTCCATCCGCTTTTTGATCCGGCGGAAGCCGGGTTTCATCAACAGGGCCCCGGCAGTGGCCACCAGGCTCCGCTTGGCCTCTTCCTTGATCATGCCCAGGAGGGTGGACCCTAAGCCTTCGGCAAACTTGAGCACGATGTTGCCCACAAAGCCATCGCAGACCACCACATCCACATGGCCCGCGGGGATCTCCCTGCCCTCCACATTGCCGATGAAGTTCACTGCCGCATCCTGGAGGAGCGTGTAGACCTCCTTGGCCAGCTGGTTGCCCTTGCCGGGCTCGTGGCCCACGTTGAGCAGGCCCACCCTAGGGCTGTGCACCTTGAGGACCTCGGAGGCATAGATGGAGCCCATCTGGGCAAACTGCACAAGTTGATTGGGGCGGCAATCCGCATTGGCCCCCACATCCAGCAGCAGGGTAAAGCCTGTGGCGGTGGGCATAATGGTGGAAATGGCCGGCCGCTCCACACCCTTGATCCGTCCGATATTGAACAGGGCGGCAGCCAGGGTAGCCCCTGTATTCCCGGCACTGACCAGGGCCTGGGCCTGGCCCTGGCGCACTAGTTTAGCCCCCTGCACCAGGGAAGAGTCGGGCTTGGCCCGCACCGCAGCCACCGGCTCCTCATCCATGTGCACCACATCCGGAGCGTGGACGATCTCCAGGCGGCTGCCGCCGGCCTTCCCGCCCACCAGCGCTTTTAGGCGGCGTTCATCGCCGGTGAGGATGATTTGAACGTTGTCCAGCTCCGCCGCGAGCAGGGCTCCTTCCACGATCTGCTCCGGCGCATAGTCTCCTCCAAACGCATCTACTGCAATCCTAAGCACGGTTTGCCCCTCCCTTATCAGCCACATCAACCACCACAAATTCGCCGTTGAACACCAGTTCATCCTGGACGTAGCTGGCCACCGCCACCCGGTAGTGATCGCCCTGAACGGCAGTGACCTGGGCCTTGGCCAAAACCCGATCCCCCAGTTTCACCGGGCGCAGGTAGTCCACCTTGGCTCCCTCAGCCTGGACATCTTCCGAATCCACCAGGGCCACCGCCAGGGAATAGGCTTGGGCAAAGAGAAAATGACCCCTGAGGATCTGGTTGTGGGCGAAGACCATGGCTTCCGTAACTTCCATCACCGAGGAGCCCTTTTGGCCCAGCTCCAGCTCCACCAGATCACCGATGACCTCTTCGCCCCGCAGGGCGCGGATGGCGGAATAGGTGTCCGCGGCGATGGTTTTCGCCCGTTCCCTGAGTTCTGGAATGTCTAAAGCCATGCGGTCCAGGCGGATGGTGGCCACGCTCACCCCCAGCCGTTCGGCCAGCTGCCAATCGGTGAGGAAGGGATCTTTCTGCAAAAGTTCCCGAAGGGCCTTCCTCCGTTCGTTCCGGCCCTGCCTGCTCAACCCTGCTCCCCCCTTAACGCCAAGTCTTAGCACCAGGTTATAACTACTATTCAGTATAGGGCGGGGGTGGGAAAAAGTAAAGTAAAAATTTAGAATAAAAAAAGAT
>DGEY01000050.1:37836-47459 GCA_002391385.1 Firmicutes bacterium UBA3914
AATAAAAAAAGATGTCCCAAACGAGACACCTTTTCCAAGCTATTTTGCCTCTTCTACCTGAATAACCTGGCGTCCTTTGTACGTCCCGCAGTTCAGGCAGACACGGTGGGACATTTTGGGCTCCCGGCAGCTGGGGCAGATACTGGCCTCCACTACCGCGATGCGCCTCCAATTTGCCCGGCGCTTATTTGTCCTTGCCTTTGAATGTCTCCTCTTCGGTACTGCCATCGTCCTTCCTCCTTTCTGGTCTAGCGGCTTGCGGCGATAATTCCAGCAGCTTGCTCAAGGGAGCAAGGCGCAGATCGATGTCCTCCTGGGCGCATCCGCAGTCTCCTTCCGCCAGGTCCGCTCCGCAGCTGGGGCAGAGACCGGGGCAAGTTTCACTGCACACCACCTTCATGGGCAGGCTGATGAGCAGTGATTCCCGGATAATGCCCGTTACATCGATTTCGCTGCCTTCCACCAGCAGCTGCTCCTCAAGCAGCTCCTCGTCTTGGTCCAATGCTGTCTCTTTCAAGAATTCCTCCTCGCAGGATGCCTCCAGGGTTACCCCAAGGGGTTTGAGGCACCGACTGCAGCGGAGTTCCACATCCACAGTAAAGCTGCCGGCGACCAAGTATGCATCTCCGGTGTTTGTCACCTTCAGCTCTGTTCTAATGGGCCCGAGGACCTTTTTCACTTCGGGCAGAGTGCTTAGGAAATCACCGGGAAGCTCCCGCTGAACCTTAAAAAAGGCCCCTTTGCGGCCCTGAATACCGCTGATATTGAGACGCATCTTAATCACCTCATAGATTATACAAAGATTCTGCCACCCTGTCAACAACCTGCAGGTTAGGCGGTTTCAGCCAGGAGAGCTTCGATCTCCGGCAGAGCTTTCTGGGCTGCCTGCCTGCCCTTCTCCACGATTTCTGCAGCCCGGTTGAGCTGGGTGAGGCGCACATTGCCCAGCTCAGGCTCGATGAGAATATCGCAGTCCACCCAGCGGCTGGCCGCGGCCTGCCTGCTTAAAATATCGATGGTCTGGATGATCACATCCGGCAGATGGCGCACCCGGCTGCGCAGGGGTGCCCAGCCCACATCCACCGCGATCACCACATCCGCCCCCAGCCGGCGGCAGAGATCGCCGGGAACCCTGTTCACCAGACCCCCATCCACCAGGAGCCGGCCCTCTTTTTCCACGGGCACAAACACGCCGGGAATGGACAAACTGGCGGTAACCGCATCCGCCACCGAACCCCGGTCCAGCACCACCTCTTCCCCGGTGAGCAGATCGGTGGCCACCACCGCGGCCTTGATGGGTAGATCCTCGAAGCGCCGATCCCGGGTGAGCAGGCGCAGCATGTTGTGGATCTTATCTGGAACAATGAGTCCCCTGCTCCGCAAGGTCCAGCTGGTGAGATCATTCCAATCCAGCTCCTGCACCATACGTCCCAGAAGCTTAAGATCCGATCCCGCGGCAAACAATCCCGCCACCACCGCCCCGGCGCTGGTGCCGCAGGCGATTTCAATCGGGATGCCCTCTTCCACCAGCACCTGGAGCACCCCCAGGTTGGCCAGTCCCCGGGCAGCCCCGGAACCGAGCGCTACGCCCACCTTGGGATCAGGCATAATACTCACCTCAGCTTCGTAAGAATTAGCAGACCATCGAGGAAAGGGTGTGGCCCATGGGCCCAAGCCGCGGTTTAGCAGTTGTGGCCTGCCTTCTAACCCTATTAATTGTGGCCTATCCCGATATCTCCTTCCAAGCTTCCCTGTCCGGGCTGAAACTCTGGCTGGAGGTTGTGCTCCCTTCTCTCCTGCCCTTTTTTATCCTGGCCGACCTGCTCATGGGCCTGGGCGTGGTGCACTTTTTGGGCGCCCTTTTGGAACCTGTCATGCGCCCGCTGTTTAAAGTCCCCGGGGAGGGAGGCTTTGCCCTGGCCATGGGCCTGGCCGCAGGTTTCCCTTTGGGGGCCAAGGTCACAGGGGATCTCACCCGGGCTGGGCTGGTCACCACCACAGAGGGGGAGCGCCTTTTGGGCCTGACCCATACCGCCAATTCCCTGTTCTTGGCCGGGGCTGTGGCGGTGGGGATGTTCGGCCGGCCGGAGCTGGGCCTGATCCTGGCCGCGGCCCACTACCTGGGGGCACTTTTGGTGGGAGTGTGCATGCGGCTCCACAGGGGAGCGGAAACTCCCCCGGCAAAAAGTCAAGAAGCTTACCTGACCAGGGCACTGCGGGCCTTAGATCAGGCGCGCAGAAGGGATGGACGCCCTGTCGGAAAGCTCTTCGGTGATGCGGCCAAAAGCAGCTTTGCCAGCTTGCTCTTTATCGGCGGCTGCATCATGTTTTTCTCTGTGATCGTGGAGGTCTTATCCGCCGCCGGCCTCATGAACCCGGTCCGGGCCGGTTTGGGCTTCCTGCTCCAGTTCGCGGGCATCGACGCCAGCTTGAGCAGTGCAGTGCTCCACGGCTTTTTCGAAACCACCCTCGGCGCACAGCTGACCAGCAAAACCACTGCCTCCCTGGCTTCCCAGGTGGCCGCGGCCAGTTTGGTCTTGGGCTGGAGCGGCCTTTCCGTCCACGGCCAGGTGGCGGCCCTGATCAGCGGCAGCGGCCTGCGCTTGAGGCCCTACCTCACCGCCCGGTTGCTCCACGGCTTGTTTGCCGCGCTGATCTCCGCCCTGCTCCTGGGCCCGGCGGGCTTCATCCCCGCTTCCCTTGGGCGGGTGCTCCCGGCCCTGGGGAGCGGCGCCTACCTGGACGGCAGCTTCGGAGCCCGGCTTTTGGCCTCGGCACGGCTGGCCACCAGTTTCCTGCTGATCCTGATCCTCATCCTCAGCACCGTCTGGCTGCTGCGGCGCATTGTCTACATTTCCCTGCGCTCCAGGGATTGATCCTGCTCCCGGCCTGCCTGCAGGGCCTGCTGGCCCCGCTCGATTTCAGCTAGAGCCCGGCTGAGCACATCGTGCAGCTGGGCAAGCTTCTCCAAGGCATATTCCTCCGCGCCCTGCTGCATCTCCTGGGCGCGCCTTTTGCTCTCTTCTAAAAGGAGCTTGCTCTCTTCCTCCGCCTGGCGGTAAATCTCGCTGTTGCTCACCAGTTTCGCGGCATACTCTTCTGCTTTGGCGATCATGCGCTCAACCTGTTCCTGCCCCTCGGCGATCATCTTCTCCCGTTCTGAGGAGACCGCCTCGGCCCGTTTGATCTCTTCGGGAACGGCGGCGCGGATAATGTCCAAGAGATCAAGCAGCTCATCGGCATCGATCAAAACCTTGCCCACCAAAGGAACCTCGGGCGCCTTCTCCACTAGTGCTTCCAGTTGGTCAATGAGGACCAAAAGATTCACTCGGTTCACTGTGACCTCTCCCTACTTTTGAATTTCTTCGCCAACGCCTCAGCCACGCGGGGGCTGACCCACTTGGACACATCTCCCCCGAATTCCGCCACTTCCTTCACCGCGGAAGAGCTGATGAAGGAATACTCGCTGCTGGTCATCATGAACACCGTTTCCACGTCCGGGTCCAGGTAGCGGTTCATGGCCGCCAGTTTGAACTCGAATTCGAAGTCGGAAACGGCCCTCAATCCCCGCACCATGGCCGCGGCCTTTTTCTGCTTGGCATACTCAATGGCCAGCCCTGAGTAAGTGTCCACTGTCACATTTTTCAGCCCCTTGGTCTCTTCCCGCAGGAGCTCCATACGTTCAGCCACAGTAAAGAGGGGAACCTTCTCCGGATTGTGCAGTACGCAGATGTACAGATGGTCAAAAAGGCTGCTGGCTCTGGTGATGATGTCTAAATGCCCGTAGGTAACCGGGTCAAAAGTACCTGTGCAGACCCCGATTTTCACTGGGACCCCTCCCATCGATAAAACAGAAGCGCTGTTTCCCCGTAGGTGCGGATCTGTTCTAGGCAGAGTTTCGACACGCCTAGGGGAGCTTCCTCTTTTTTGCTCACTTCGGCGATGATTATTCCCTCCGCCTTAAGCAGGGCCAGATCCGCCAGGGCCCGCAGGGTCTTGAGGCCCAGCCCCTGGCCGTAGGGGGGATCGAGGAAGATCAGATCGAACCTTTCGCCCCTCCTTTGCAGCCTGGCCAGCACCGCAAAGACATCCCCCGGCAGAACCAGCCCCCCCTCCAACCTGGTGCGCTCCAGGTTCTTTTTGATCTGCCCGCAGCAGGCGCGATCAGATTCTACCCAGACCACCTTCTCCGCTCCCCGGCTTAAGGCTTCCAGGCCCACCGCGCCGCTTCCCGCATAGAGATCCAAAAAAGAACTGCCCAAAACTTTAGGCCCCAAAATGTTAAACAGCGCCTCCTTGACCCGATCCCCGGTGGGCCGGGTGGCCAGGCCCTTCACGCTGCTTAGCCTGGTGCCCTTGGCTTTGCCTGCAATTACCCGCATGTCCTGCACTCCTAAAGGGGGTATTGATCCAGTTCCGCCGCGAGCTCAGGGTAGCCCTCAAGGTGGGGATCCCGGCTCAACAGCGCCTTCGCCGCCTCAGCCGCCTGCTGCAGGAGGTCTTTATCCCTGGTGAGATCCGCCAGGCGGAAATAGGGCTGGCCCCACTGGCGCACCCCCAGGAGATCCCCCGGACCCCGCAGGAGCAGATCCTGCTCGGCGATGAAAAAACCGTCATTGCTCCTGCGCACAACCTCCAGGCGGGCCCGGCTCTGGGGCGAGAGGTTGTAGGCCAGAAGAAAACAGATGCCCGGCTTCTTCCCCCGCCCCACCCGGCCCCGGAGCTGGTGCAGCTGGGCCAGGCCGAAGCGCTCCGCGTTTTCAATCACCATCACAGTGGCGTTGGGCACGTTCATCCCCACTTCCACCACGGTGGTGGCGATGAGCACATCCAGTTCGCCCCGGGCAAAGGCCTGGAACACTTCTTCTTTTGCCCGGCCCATCTGGCCGTGGATCAAGCCCACCCGGGCCTGGGAAAGAAGACCCCTTTGCAGCTCTTCCATTTCCTGCACCGCGGCCTTGAGATCCACATGCTCCGATTCTTCCACCAAGGGGAAGACCACATAGGCCTGCTCCCCCTTTTTCACCCGGGAAAGCACATAGCGGTACACATCGGCGCGCCTATCCGGGTGGATCAGCCGGGTATCCACGGGCTGGCGGTGGGCGGGCAGCTGCCTGATTTCTGTAATGTCCAGATCCCCGTACATGGTCAGGGCCAGGGAACGGGGAATGGGGGTCGCGCTCATGACCAAAAGGTCCGGATTGCCCTTGCCCAAAAGGGCAGCCCGCTGCCGCACTCCAAAGCGGTGCTGCTCGTCCACAATGGCCAGGGTGAGGTTTTTGTACTCCACTTTATCCGTGATCAGGGCATGGGTGCCCACCACCACATCTATTTCCCCCCGGGCTAAGGCCACTCGCACCTGTTCCTGCTCTTTACCCTTCATGGCTCCGATCAGCAGTTCCACCCGGATTCCCAAGGGTTCAAGGGACCGGCGGAGCCGCTCCACCATCTGCAGGGCCAGCACCTCCGTGGGCACCATCATGGCCACCTGGCCGCCGCTGGCCACCGCCTTCACCGCGCCGTATTCCGCCACGATGGTCTTGCCTGAGCCCACTTCCCCCTGGACCAGGCGGCGCATGGGCCGCGGCTCTTCCATATCCCGGGCCACCTGGCCCAGGGCGGCCTTTTGATCGGCGGTGAGCTCAAAGGGGAGCTGCTGCAGAAAGCGGGCCACCAGTTCGCCGTCCTTTTGGTGGGCGATGCCCTCCCGCTGCCGCTGCCCCCGCTGGAGTCCCAAGTGGAAGAGGAAAAACTCCTCAAAGACCAGGCGCTCCCGGGCCCGGTGGTAGCTAGCCCAGTCACTAGGAAAATGGATCTGGCGCAGCGCCTCCCGCCTCTCCAGGTAGCGGCCCACAAGTTCCGGGGGGAGGCATTCCTTGAGCTCCCCGAGATGCCGCAAAGCGGCCCGCACCCAGTTTACCCGCTGGTTGTTGGTGATCCCCGCGGCCAGGGGGTAGATGGGCATCAATCCCCGATGCTCCGGCGGGCGGGTGTACACTTCCGGGGAAGTCATCTCCGGGAACAGGGTGCCCTCCTTGACCAGACCGTAGACCCACACTTCTCTGGCCCGCTGCAGTTTGCGGTAAAGAAAGCTCGGCCCCGGGGCGCGGTGGTGGACAAACCAGGTGAGCCCCAACTGGCCGCCGAGGGTGGCTTGGATCAGGCGCCTGCCTTGGGAGATGGGGCGCTCCCTGAGCTGCAGCAGGGGGCCGTGCACCAGCTGCACCGCGCCTGGCTGCACTTCTTCCGGCTCCAAGACTGCCTGGAAGTCTTTATAGGTCCGGGGGAAGCTGAACAGCACATCCCGCACCGTCTGCAGTCCCAAGCCTTTGAGGGCCTGGGCCTTCTTCACACCGACGCCGGGGAGAGAAGTAACCGGCCTGTTGAGCATGGCTTGATCACCCCAATCAAAAACAAGCCCCATCCTAGAGGGAGCTTAGGATGGGGTTGTGCGTGTTCTCGAGGGAAGCCCTTCAGACGCAGTAGAGAAAGACCGCCACTGTACCCGGCCCGGCATGCACCCCGATGGTGGCTCCAATTTCCCCCACCACTACTTCATCTTGGAGATCTAAAATCTCCGGGAGTGCTTCCGCCAGGGCGTCGGCTTCGGTTTGGTTATCCGCGTGGCTGACGGCAGCTTTGAGCTGTTTGCCAGGGTTCCGTTCCCGAAACTCCGCACCGAGCTCCCGCAAGCGCTTAAAGGCCTTGGCCCTCCCCCGGATCTTTTCAAAGGGGGCCACCTGGCCGTCCACCAAAGTGAGGACCGGTTTGATGTTGAGCAGGGTTCCCACCAAGGCGGAAGCTAGCCCAATGCGCCCGTTTCTCTGCAGATACTCCAGGGTATCCACGACAAAGTAGACCCGCAAGGAGTCTAAGATGCCCTCAACCTCCGTGAGGATCTCCTCGGCGCTTTTTCCCGCCTGGGCTGCCTTGGCCGCTGCGATGGTGGGGACGCCGATACCTAAAGAAGCGGCTCTGCTGTCCACCACATGGACCGTGATCTTGGGATCGATCATGGTAGTGGCCAGCATGGCCGACTGGTAAGTCCCGCTCATCTTGCTGCTCAAGTGGATGGAGATGATGGTATCGCCGGGCTTGGCGATGCGTTCATACACTTCCACGAACTCCGCGGGGGAAGGCTGGCTGGTACTGGGCATGCGGGTCTCCTGTTTCAGCCGGGCGTAAAACTCCGCGGCGGTGAGATCCACGCCGTCCTTGAACACCTCATCCCCAAAGCGCACCGTCAGGGGCACCACTTGGATGCCCAGTTCCTCCCTGAGCTTGACCGGCAGATCACTGCCGCTGTCTGTTACCACATGGATTTGACCCATTTCTATCCCTCCCCAGGGACCTGTTTATTCAACGGAGACGATGTAGTAATAGAGGGGCTGCCCCCCGGCGTACACTTCCACTTCACACTCGGGGAACTCGGCGCTGATCAGCTCGGTGAGCTCCTGGGCCGCCGCCTCATCCAGATCCGCGCCGTAGTAGATGCTGATCACCGACGAGTCTTCATCCACCATTTTGCGCAGCAGATCCTGGGCCACACTGGCGGGCGTGGCGCCCACCACGGCGATCTTACCCTCCGCCAGGCCGATGATATCCCGCTCTTCAATGTGCAGATCGCCGGCCACCGTGGAGCGGACCGCGTAGGTGATCTCCCCGGTCTTCACTTCCCGCATCCCCTCTTCCATGGCGGCCAGGTTATCCTCCAGGGAATCCTCGGCCACGAAGTACATGAGGGCCGCGATCCCTTGGGGCACAGAGCGGGTAGGTACAACACCCACCGGCTTTTCCGCCAGTTCCTTGGCCTGCTGGGCAGAGAAGATCACGTTCTTGTTGTTGGGCAGGATGATCACCTGTTCAGCGTTGACGCTGTCGATGGCCCTGACCAGCTCCTCGGTGCTGGGGTTCATGGTCTGGCCGCCGGTGACGATGCAGTCCACACCCAAACTCTTGAAGATCTCCGCCAGGCCATCTCCGGAAACCACCGCCACAATCCCGATGGGCTTCGGTTCGCTCTGCCCCGAGTTGACGGGGAAGTCGATCACGTTATTGCCCACGCTGTAATCCAGGTGGTGGCTTTCCTCATGGCTGGCGAACTCCTGATTCTGCAGACGCATATTATCGATGGCGATCTCGGTCAGTTCCCCCAGGGCCCCGCAAAACTCCAGGACCTGGCCGGGATGGTCTGTGTGAATATGCACCTTCACCACATCGCCGTCGCTCACAACCAAGAGGGAATCGCCCTTGGACTCCAGTTCTCCCCTCACCTGGTGGGGATCGATGCCGCTGCCCAGGATGATGAACTCGGTGCAGTACTTGTTCACTGAAACTTCCTGTTCCACCTGGGGAACGGCTTCCACCGCCGGCGGCGCCGCCATTTCTGCGAGGAGCTCTTCCAGCTCCTCAGGCGCGGCGGTCAGCCCCATGAGAAAACCCTCAAACAAACAGACCAGGCCTTGACCGCCTGCGTCCACCACTCCAGCCTGTTTAAGGACGGGGAGAATATTGGGTGTGTCCGCCAGGGCCTGCCGGGCCCCATCCAGGGCCGCCTGAAGCACTTCCAGGGCGCCGGCACCTTGGGCAGCGGCCTGCGCGGCGTGTTCCGCGGCCACCCGGGCCACCGTGAGCATGGTCCCTTCCACCGGCTTCATCACGGCCCGGTAAGTGGTCTGGGAGGCGGTAGCCAGGGCATGGGCCAGATCCTCCCCGGTGATTTCCTCCTGGACATGGGCTAGGCCATCGGAAAACCCGCGGAAGAACTGGGAAAGGATAACCCCGCTGTTACCCCTGGCCCCCATGAGGGAACCCCGGGTCAGCAGGGAAGCTAGCCGCCTGATTTCCCCATTGCCGAACTGTTCCAGCTCTTTTGTGGCTGCGCTGAGCGTGAGGGACATATTTGTTCCCGTGTCGCCATCTGGCACCGGGAAGACGTTCAACGCGTTGATTTTATCTTTCTGCTGGTCTAGATGGCGGGCCGCCGCCAGCAGCATGTTTTTGAAAGCAAACCCATTGATCACGTCCAACGTTGTTCCTCCGATCACTTTCTCTTTGGGCGAGTAACTCGCACACCCTGGACCTTCACATTAATGCGGTCCACCTTCAGGCCGAGCAGGGATTCAACTGCATACTTCACCCGCTCCTGGACATTCCTGGCGACCTCAGATATCTTCACGCCGTATTCCACCACAATGTAGAGCTGGATGCTGATGCTGTCTTCGTTGAACTGTATATCTACGCCGCGCTCGTAGTTCTCGCGGCGAAGCAAATCCGAGAGCCCTTCCTGGATGTTGCGCGGGGCCATGCCTACAAGGCCGTAGCATTCCGTGGCCGCCACGCCGGAGATGGTGGCGATTACCCCTTCCTCAATCGCAATCTTGCCGTATGGGCCTTGAATCTCTTGGGCCACAACTGTCCCCCTCTCCACACCATTTCCAAATTGGTCCATCGACTATCATCCCTATTCTACCCATTTGACCCCTGCTTGTAAAGGATTTTATCTTGGCGGCTGTTTCCCGCATCTCACCTTGCATTTCCAAAAACCCTGTGCTACAATGTAGTAGCGTTCAGGAAATCGGTTCAAAGGGGGTAGGAAACATGGCTAGACCTGTCTCTTATAC
>DGEY01000025.1:0-3681 GCA_002391385.1 Firmicutes bacterium UBA3914
AACTAGTCCAAAGGTGTTGACCCGAATTTTCAGCTTTGCTATAATACAATAGCATGAGAAGCGGGAGCATCGTGGAGCACCGGACCTTTAACTCGGGTGTTCTGTGTGGGAGGATGTCCCGCGATCATATTCTTAGTGGTGTTGTGCAGGCGTGGCGGAATTGGCAGACGCGCTAGACTTAGGATCTAGTGGGCAGACCCCGTGAGAGTTCGACTCTCTCCGCCTGCACCATTTTCATATACATAACTGGTTCGCTGCCAAGCTGGTTACACTTTCAAGTGTACTTTTTTTGCGTTAAGGCGACGAAAGGAGAATGCGCATTATGGCTGCCAAATTGGAGAAACTGGAGAACAGCAGAGTCAAGCTCACCGTAGATATAGATGCCGATGGTTTAGAGCAAGCTATGGAAGAAGCTTACCGGAAGAACGTGAAGCGGATCACCATCCCCGGCTTCAGGAAAGGCAGGGCCCCCCGCAAGCTCATCGAGCTGAACTACGGACCCGATGTGTTTCTCGAAGATGCGGTGGAGATCCTTTTGCCCCGGCTCTATGAGCAGGCAGTGGAGGAAACCAAGATTCAGCCGGTGGACCGGCCCGAGGTAGATATTACCGACATCGCGCGGGGCAAGGGCGCGACTTTTACCTATACCGTTGATGTTTACCCCGAACTGCAGCTGGGGACCTACAAGGACCTGGAAGTGGAGCGGGAGATTGTCAAAATAACCGATGAAGATGTGGAAAACGTCCTCAAGCAGCAGCAGGAGCGGGGCGCGCAGCTCGTGGTTCCCGAACGCAAGGTGGTGCAGGAAGGGGACTTTTTAGTCATCGACTACATGGGGTACATAGATGGTCAACCCTTCAGCGGTGGCGCCGCGGAAAACCAGATGATCCAGGTGGGTTCTGGACGCTTCATCCCCGGCTTCGAGGAGCAGCTGGTGGGTATGGAAGTTGGCCAGAGCTCCAAGATCACCGTAACTTTCCCCGAGGACTATCATGCCGAACAGCTCGCGGGGAAGGAAGCGGTTTTCCACGTCACCGTGAAGGAACTGAAGGTGCGGGTCCTGCCCGAGCTGGACGATGAGTTTGCCAAGGATATCAGCGAGTTCGACACCTTGGAGGAGCTGCGGGCTCACATCCGCAAGAATCTCGAGGACGAGGCGACCCGCAGAACCAACATTCAGATGGAGAATAAACTATTAGAGCTCATCGCGGAAGGCAGCCAGGTGGAAGTCCCCCAATCCATGATCAAGCGTGAGGCGGAGTATCTCTACGGATCTTTCCTCCAAAACCTGGCGATGCAGGGGATCCGCGAGGATGTCTACCTGGAGATCACCGGCAGGAGCAAAGAGGAGATCCTGGAAGACTTTGAGCCGCAGGCGAAAACCCGCATCATCTACGATCTGATCCTGGAAGCGGTGCGGGAAAAAGAAGGGATTGACGTTTCCGAAGAAGAAGTGGATGATCGGATTAAGGAGTACCTCGAGCAGTACGCAGATGAGCCTGAGGCGCAGGAGCGGGTGCGGGCTTACTGGAATGAGCAGAGGGAGCAGATCGCCATGGGCCTTGCCCGGGAGAAAACCATGCAGCTCATCGTGGATAGTGCCCGCATCACTGAGGTGGAAGCTCCTCGCCAGGAAACTGCGGAGGACTCTGCAGAGAATTAAGAGCAGAAAGGCGGGGTGAGGATTGAGCGTGTTAATCCCAATGGTTGTTGAACAGACGAATCGTGGGGAGCGGGCCTTTGACATTTACTCCCGGCTCCTCAAGGATCGCATCATCTTCTTGGGAGGCCCCATCGATGACCATGTGGCCAACCTGGTCATTGCCCAGCTTTTGTTCTTGGAATCCGAGGATCCGGATAAAGATATCCACTTGTATATAAACAGCCCAGGTGGGGTAATCTATTCGGGATTGGCCATCTATGACACCATGCAGTACATTAAGGCCGATGTGTCCACGATCTGCGTGGGCATGGCAGCGAGCATGGGCGCCCTGCTGCTCAGTGCGGGCACAAAGGGCAAGCGCTTTGCCCTGCCCAACTCCCGGATTATGATCCACCAGCCCATGGGAGGTGCCCAAGGACAGGCCAGCCAGATCGAGATCCAGGCCAAGGAGATTCTCCTGCTCAAATCGCGCATCAATGAGATTCTCCAGCAAACCACCGGTCAACCCCTGGAGAAGATCCAGCAGGATACCGATAGAGATTACTACATGTCCGCGAAAGCCGCTGTTGAGTACGGCATCATCGATGGTGTCCTCACCAAAAGGCAGGTCCAGAGCAATTCCGGGCAGTAAGGGATAAATGAGGTGATTGGATGTTCAAATTTGGCGATGAAAAAGGACAGCTGAAGTGTTCTTTTTGCGGCAAAATGCAAGAACAGGTCAAGAAACTCATCGCCGGGCCGGGGGTCTACATCTGCGACGAATGTATTGAGCTGTGCAACGAGATCATAGAAGAGGAATTCACCGAAGATCAAGATCTGGAGCTGGAAAACGTACCCAAGCCCAAGGAGATCAAAGAGGCCTTGGACGAGTACGTTATCGGGCAGGAAGAAGCCAAGAAGACCCTGGCTGTAGCTGTGTACAATCACTACAAACGCATCAACAGCAACTTCAAAAGCGATGATGTGGAGCTGCAGAAAAGCAACATCCTCATGCTGGGGCCCACAGGCAGCGGCAAGACGTTCTTGGCCCAGACCCTGGCCAAGATCCTCAATGTTCCCTTTGCCATTGCTGATGCCACCAGCCTCACCGAGGCCGGCTATGTGGGCGAAGATGTGGAGAACATCCTGCTTCGGCTGATCCAAGCGGCAGACTACGATGTGGAACGGGCTGAGAAGGGCATCATCTACGTAGATGAGATCGACAAGATCGCCCGCAAGTCTGAGAACCCATCCATCACCCGCGATGTTTCCGGAGAAGGCGTGCAGCAGGCACTGCTGAAGATCCTGGAGGGCACAATTGCCAGCGTACCGCCGCAGGGCGGGCGCAAGCATCCCCATCAGGAGTTTATCCAGATCGATACCACCAACATCCTGTTCATCTGCGGCGGAGCCTTTGACGGGCTGGAAAAGATCATCGAGCGCAGGATCGGACAGAAGAGCATTGGTTTCGGTGCTGAGGTCCTGAGCCGGGAAGAAAAGAAGATCGGCGAGATCCTGCGGCAGATCATGCCCGAGGATCTCCTGCGCTACGGGCTGATTCCCGAGTTCATCGGGCGGGTGCCGGTGGTGTGCACCCTGGATGCGCTGGATGAGGAGATGCTGGTGCGGATCCTCACCGAGCCCAAGAACGCACTGGTCAAGCAGTTCCAGAAACTGCTGCAGATGGACGGCGTGACCCTGGAATTCGAGCCTGAGGCCCTGCGCATCATTGCCAAAAAGGCCCTGGAGCTGAAGACGGGCGCCAGGGGTCTGCGCACCATCGTGGAGGGGCTCATGCTGGATGTGATGTACAGCGTCCCCTCGGAAGAAGATGTTTCGAAGTGCGTGATCACCACAGCGGTGGTGGAAAAGCGGGAGCAGCCGCTGCTTGTCCGCAGTAAGAGCAAGGGCAAGGGCAAAGAGGAGAGCGCCTGATTCAGGAGAAGATGCAAGAGTATAGGTAGGGATAAGCTGGAAAACCGGCTTATCCTTTTTCTTTCTCCTGGGCATAATAGATGCTGTAAGCTTGGGGGAAGGAG
>DGEY01000025.1:3829-9221 GCA_002391385.1 Firmicutes bacterium UBA3914
GCTTGGGGGAAGGAGCAGTACACATGGAAATTCTGGGGTTGATCAACCTTTTCTTTGCCATTGTCATCGGTTTGTATTTCTGGAATCTCCTCCGTCAGCAGCAGGGGAGCAAAACCGCCGTGGACCGGGAGTCCCGGCGGGAGATGGAAAAGCTCCGGCGGCTCAAGAGCATCGCCCTGAGCGAACCCCTCTCTGAACTGACGCGCCCTAAGGAGCTCCAGGAAATCGTGGGGCAAAGCGACGGTCTGAAGGCGTTAAGGGCTGCCCTCTGCGGCGCCAATCCGCAGCATGTGATCATCTACGGCCCGCCTGGGGTGGGCAAGACCGCCGCGGCCCGGGTGGTGCTGGAGGAAGCCAAGAAGAACCCCCTTTCCCCCTTTGCGCCTGATGCGGCGTTTGTGGAAGTGGATGCCACCACCGCCCGCTTTGACGAGCGGGGCATAGCCGATCCCCTCTTGGGTTCGGTCCACGATCCCATCTACCAGGGGGCCGGGCCCCTGGGCGTGGCGGGGATTCCCCAGCCCAAGCCCGGGGCGGTGACCAAGGCCCACGGCGGGGTGCTGTTCATCGACGAGATTGGGGAACTCCACCCCATCCAGCTCAACAAACTTCTCAAGGTCCTGGAGGACCGCAGGGTGTTTCTGGACAGCGCCTACTACTCAGCGGACGACCACAACATCCCGCAGCACATCCACGATATCTTCCAAAACGGACTGCCCGCGGATTTCCGCTTGGTGGGGGCCACGACGCGCCTGGCGGAAGAGCTGCCGCCTGCGCTGCGCTCACGCTGTCTGGAGATCTACTTCCGCAATTTGACCCCGGAAGAGATCGGCATCATCGCCGCCAACGCCAGCGCCAAGATCAAGCTGCCCCTGGAGCCGGGGGCCCTAGAGGAGATCAAGCGCTTTGCCGCCAACGGCCGGGATGCGGTGAATATGGTGCAGCTCGCCGGTGGTGTGGCCTTCAGTGAAGGGCGCAGGACCATCACCAAAGCTGATGTGCAGTGGGTGCTCAGCTGCGGTCAGTACACCCCCAGGCCCCAGAACCGCATCCGCCAGGAGCCGGCGGTGGGCGTGGTCAACGGACTGGCCATGTATGGACCCAACCTGGGTACGGTGATCGAGGTGGAGGCCGCGGCCGCCGCCTCCCGACCCGGCAGGGGACAGGTTAAGGTTACGGGCATCATGGATGAGGAAGAATTCGGACGGCAGGGCAGGACCATGCGCCGGCGCTCCCAGGCCCTCTCCTCGGTGGATAACGTCCTCACTGTGCTCAGAACCTGTCTAGCCCTACGCCCCCAGGACTACGACATTCACATCAACTTCCCCGGGGGCATCCCCGTGGACGGACCTTCCGCGGGGGTGAGCATGGTCACCGCGGTGGCCTCGGTCCTCACCAACCAGCCGGTATCTAACCTGGTGGCCATGACGGGGGAGGTGACCATCCGGGGCTTGGTGCGGGCCGTGGGGGGAATTGTCCCCAAGGTGCGGGCAGCAGGCGAAGCTGGGGTGAAGAAGGTGCTGATCCCCAAGGAGAACTGGCAGGAGAGTTTTGCCCTACAGCGGGAAGTGGAAGTGGTGCCGGTGAGCACCATCCAGGAGGTTTTGGAGCATGCGCTGTTGGAGGCAGCCGACCAACTGCACCTTCCTGCCGCCCCCCGCACACAGGGCGCCTTATTAGGAGCGTTTCCTAAAATCACCCCGGGAATAATTCCCTGATTTTCCAAACTATGATACAATAGAGGTACATGAACCAATGGGGGTGTAGAAATGGCAGAGAAGGTTTCCTCTCAGATGTTTCCGTTGCTACCTCTCCGTGGAACGCTTGTTTTCCCCTATATGGTTACACCGCTGGAAGTTGGGCGGCGGCGCTCAATAGAAGCCATCGAGCAGGCCGTGGTTGGAGACGGGCGTATAGTTTTGGCGGCACAGCATCATGTGCACACTGAAGAGCCTCAACCCGATGATATATACAAAGTAGGCACCCTGTGCGAAATAAAGCAGCTGCTGAAGGTACCCGAGGGTCAAGTGCGCGTACTGGTAGAGGGCCTGGCCCGAGTCACCCTCGAACATGTGGATGATGCTGATGGTTATTACGAAGCATTTATAACCGTTGTCCCCGAAATAGATGGAGAGATGACCAGGTTGGAGCGGGAGGCGCTGGTGCGCAGCGTCCGGGAAGAGTTTGGCAAGTATGTGCGCCTCGGCAAGAAGATACCAGCCGAGGTGCTCATGTCGGTAAGCGGTATTGAAGATCCCCATCGCCTGGCGGATACCATCGCCAGCCAGCTTCTGATTTCCTTCCAGGAGAAGCAGAAGCTTCTGGAGATCTTCCCTGTGGATCAGCGGCTGGAAGCCATTTTAGGCCTCCTCTACCGGGAAGGTGAGATCCTCAGCCTGGAGAAGTCCATCCAGCAGCGGGTACGCCGGCAGATGGAAAAGGCGCAGCGGGAGTACTACCTGCGGGAGCAGATCAAAGCCATCCAGGTGGAACTGGGTGAGCGGGATGAAAAGGGCAAGACCGAGACGGAGGAGATGAAGGAGCGGCTCCAGGAGGCTAAGCTTCCCAAGGAGGCTAAGGCCAAGGTGCTGCACGAAATCCACCGCCTGGAAAGGATGCCCCCCATGTCCGCGGAAGCCACCGTGGTCCGCAATTATATCGACTGGATGCTCTCCCTGCCCTGGTCCAAGCGGACGAAGGACCGCCTGGATCTGAACATGGCCGAGGAGATCCTCAACGAGGACCATTACGGCCTGGAACAGGTGAAAGAGCGCATCTTGGAGTTTCTGGCTGTGCGCCAGCTCACCAAGAACTCCAAGGGGCCGATTCTCTGCCTCGTGGGCCCGCCGGGGGTGGGCAAGACCTCCCTGGCCCAATCTGTGGGCAAGGCTCTCAACCGCAACTTCGCCCGCCTTTCCCTGGGCGGCGTGCGGGATGAGGCGGAGATCAGGGGGCATAGGCGCACTTATATCGGGTCGCTGCCCGGGCGCATCATCCAGACCATGCGCACCGTGGGCACCCGCAATCCAGTAATCGTCCTCGATGAAATTGATAAGCTGGCCTCTGATTTTCGGGGAGACCCGGCCTCCGCCCTTTTGGAGGTGCTGGATCCCGAGCAGAACAACAGCTTCGTCGATCACTATCTGGAAGTTCCCTTTGATCTATCTGAGGTCTTTTTCATTACCACCGCCAATGTGCTGCACACCATTCCGCCTCCCCTGCGGGACCGGATGGAAGTGATCAGCATCCCTGGCTACACTGAATACGAGAAGTTTGAGATTGCCAAGCGGCATCTCTGGCCTAAGCAGCTCAAGGCCAACGGACTCAAGCCTGAACAGATCCAGATCTCCGATAACACCATCCACAAGGTGATCAGCGAGTACACCAAAGAAGCTGGCGTGAGAACTTTAGAGCGCCGCCTGGGCACCATCTGCCGCAAGGTGGCCACGGAGATTGTCAAGGGCCAGATCACCAGCGCCCGGATCACCGTGAGCAACCTCCACAAATACCTGGGTGTCCGGCGCTATATCCCCACCGCGGCGGACAAGGAGGATAAGGTGGGCGTAGCCACCGGCCTGGCCTACACCCAGGTGGGAGGCGAGATCCTCAGCATCGAAGTGACGGTGATCGAGGGCAAGGGTAAGCTCACCCTCACCGGGCAGCTGGGGGATGTGATGCGGGAATCGGCCCAGGCCGCCCTGAGCTATGTGCGCTCCAGGGCTGCTGAGCTGGGCATTGATCCCAAGTTCCATGAAAGTAAGGACATCCACATGCACATACCGGAGGGGGCTGTCCCCAAAGATGGGCCCTCCGCGGGCATCACCATTGCCACCGCCCTGGCCAGTGCCCTCACCAACCGGCCGGTGCGGGCCGATGTGTCCATGACCGGGGAGATCACCCTCAGGGGCAGGGTCCTGGCGGTGGGAGGCATCAAGGAGAAGCTCTTGGCTGCCCACCGGGCCGGTATTTCCCGGGTTCTGCTGCCCGCGGAAAACGAGAAGGATCTGGAGGAGGTGCCCGCCAACGTCCTCAGCAAGCTCCAGATCACCTTTGTGGACCACATGGACCAGGTGCTGGCCCATGCGCTCTACCTGGAGCCGGTGGATCCCGAGCCCCCCGCCTTCATCCTGCCGGAAGCGGCGCAGGTGGCCGATGGGTCCTGGATGGGGGAACACGAGGCATGATCCTCAACGTGCACAACGCAGAGTTTCTCACCAGCGCGGTGAATGCCCGGGGCTATCCGGTCCATGATCTCAAGGAGATCGCTTTGGTGGGGCGTTCCAATGTGGGCAAGTCCTCGCTCATCAACGCTTTGGTGAACCGCAGGAAATTTGCCCGCACCTCCAACCAGCCTGGGCGCACCCAGTCCATCAACTTCTACCGCGTCGACCAGCTGTGCCTGGTGGACCTGCCTGGCTACGGCTTTGCCAAGGTGCCCGCGGCTGTGCGCAGTGCCTGGCGGCCCATGATTGAAGGCTATCTCACCGGCCGGCCCAATCTGGTGGGGGTGCTGCACCTGGTGGATGTACGGCACGAGCCCACCAAAGATGATCAGGTGATGAACCTCTGGCTCAGGGAAATGGAGCTGCCCTCGGCTTTGATTGCCACGAAGGTGGACAAGATCAGCCGGGGCCACTACCAAAAGCATGTTCAGATGATTAAGGCTGCCCTGGGCCGAGAACCCGTGCTCTTTTCGGCCCAGACCAAAGAGGGCCGGGACGAGGTTCTGCAGATCATCTGCACCCTGGCCGGGTTGATGTAGAAGGAATGGAAAGGGGTCTTCAGTGCGCAATGCGTACTGGAGACCCCTCTTTTTTACTGCTTCCCTCCGGGGAGTTTTTTGGGGAGGGGGCCCAGGATAGCAGGATATCCCAAATTGATAAAGAATTACCATTACAGGGCTGATGGGATTGGGGGGGTGCTGCTATGGAGCAGCGAGTGGAAAGACTGCAGAAGATCACCGCGTTTATCACTGCTGCCACAGCCTTAATCTTAGGCGTTATTTTTTATAATGGCGCAGGTGAGCAGGGATGGCTCGTTTTGCTCAGCCTTGCGGCAGTGTTTCTTTATCTGCAGACAATTGTAGTGCGCATTGGGGAATGTGCCGACTATTCCTTGGCTACCGCCTCCGTTCTCCCAATTGTGTTTCTGTGCGGGCCCACTCCGGCGATGATCGTTTCAGCTTTGGCCGGGATTGCCGACGGGGTGGTGCACAAGAAGGAATGGCCGAGGATTATGTTCAACGCGGCCCAGCTGCCCATCTCGGCTTTGATGAGTGCCCTGGCTTTTGGGTTTTTCCGGGATCACCTGGGAAGTACGGGGCTCAGCCTGGTGGTGTCCATGGCGGCCGGGGCCTTGGTGTATATCCTGGCCAACATCTCCCTGGTGGCCC
>DGEY01000025.1:9478-12126 GCA_002391385.1 Firmicutes bacterium UBA3914
GCAGCCTGCTCAGTACGGTGAGCAGTGTCCTCATCGGCCTGGTGTTTACCTTGTTTGTCAAAGCCTACGGCTTTTGGGGCGTTGTGGGCTTCGGGGTTTTGCTGATCAACCTTTCGGGCATGCTAAAGGCGGCCGTGGAGGTCAGCAGCGAGCGGGCGCGCCGGAGAGAGCTGGAGGAGGTCTTGGTCATCGACGAGATGACCGGTGCGCTCAACTTCCGCTTCCTCAATAAATGGCTCAACGAGCCTTCGGATGATGCTGTGACCGTGCTGTTTTTTGATATAGATGATTTTTCGGTGTTCAACAACGAACACGGACATGTGGAAGGCGACCGGGTTTTGAAGATGTTAGTGGAGACCATCCTCGGGAGCATCCGCCCCCGTGATAAGGTGATCCGCTACGGCGGTGATGAGTTTGTGGTGCTCTTGGAGGGCGTTGGGACTGAGGGCGGCGCCCGCGTGGCCGAGCGCATCATGGCCAATCTGAAGGGATTGCGGGAAAGCTATTGGAACAAGCCCTTAACCGTGTCAGTGGGCATCGCTTCCAAACCGGGACATACCAGGGATAAGCACCAACTGCTGCTGTTTTCAGACCAGGCCATGTACGCGGCTAAAAAGGCCGGCAAGAACACACTGCGCGTGTGGAGCAGTGAATGCGCTCAGGCTGCGGCTGCCACGGAGGACCCTTGCTAGGGTCTTTCTTTGCCTACTGGCTGGGAGTGTGCTGTCCTGAGGGAGGGAATGAACATGAGCACAGGATTGGATTTCGCAGCGCTGCTTGGGGAGATCGTGGAAGAGTGCCGGCCCCATGCGGAAAGAGGCCAGCTCCCAACCTATATCCCTGAACTGCGGAAGGGCAATCCCAGGCTCGCGGGCATTGCCCTGCAGACAGCAAGGGAGCTGTACGAAGCCGGTGACACCCGGGTGAACTTCACGCTGCAGAGCATCTCCAAGGTGTTCAGCCTGCTGGTGGCCATTGAGGAACGGGGGCCCGAGGCTGTGTTCGCCAAGGTGGGTGCGGAACCCACAGGAGATCCCTTTAACAGCATAGTCAAGCTGGAGACTGCGGAGAAAAAACCGCCCAACCCCATGATCAACGCGGGGGCCATCGCCGTCTGTTCGCTGATTCCCGGCGCCACTGTTGAAGAGAGGTTTGGCCGGATTGCCGGACTGCTGGAAGCGATCCTGGAGCGCCCCATCACCATCGATGAGGCCGTGTACAGATCGGAAAAGGAGACCGGCCACCGCAACCGGTCCCTGGCCTATTTTCTCAAAGATATCAACTGCCTGGAGGGGGATGTGGAGGAGGTACTGGATCTGTACTTCCGGCAGTGCTCCATTTTAGTAAATTGTGCCGATCTAGCCCGCATAGGCATGTTCTTCGCCACGAAGGGTATAAATGGAGCGGATACGCCGCTGGTTTCTGCCCGTGCGGTGCGTTTGGTGTCCACCTTTATGGTGACCTGCGGCATGTACAACGGGTCCGGCGAGTTCGCCATCCAGGTGGGAATCCCGGCCAAGAGCGGAGTGTCCGGAGGGATCCTGGGTGTGGTTCCCGGCCGCTTCGGTGTGGCCACCTTCGGTCCCGCCTTGGATCGCAAGGGCAACAGTGTGGTGGGCATCAGCATGCTCAAGCGTCTGTCGGAGGTTCTCGACTTCAGCATCTTTTAGGGGAGGGTGCTATGGGTAACGAGCGCATCACATTTTCAACCAGGAGGTTCCTGGTGGGTAGGGCAGGCCCTTTCCCCCGGGTGGTTTTCCGCGAAGAGGTTATCTTGGCGCTGGACCGGTATTCTCATACGCACTCCGTCGGTGAACAGGGCGGCTTTCTCATCGGGCGCAAGCAGGAGCTGAAAAGCGCGGAGAAATTCGAGGTGCTCATCGAACGGTTTGTCCCCATCCCGCAGAGAAGCGGCGCTTCGCGCTTGGTCATCACCCAAGAGCACTATGACAGCGTGCAGAGTGCGCTGCGCAGGAGCGGCCGCGGTGAGGAGATCGTGGGCTGGGCCCACATGCACCCCGGCTTTGGGGTATTTTTATCCGCCTTCGACAAAGAACAGCATGAAAGGTTCTTCCCCGAGGATTGGCAGGTGGCCTATGTAATGGACAACTTATCTGCAGAGCGGGCCGTCTACCAGATGGTTGATGGGGAGTGGAAGCGCCTGCCCGGCTACTATGTGCTCAGGGAAATGGCGGAAAACGAGATCGGGATTGCCGCTGGTAAATCCGGGAGTCCCTGGCTTAGGGCTGTCTTGGTCGTTCTCTTTTTGGGCCTGCTCATTGCCGGCGGTTCCTATGGCTATACCCTGGTGCGGGATCTGTACTTCGCGCCCACCCCCCGGCAGACCGTGGTGGAAGAGGTGGTGCCAGAACCGCCGAGTATAGCTCTGGAGGAGCAGCCGGAGCAGGGGCCAGTTGAGGAAGAACCGCCGGCTCCGGCGGTGCCGGCCCAGACCACGGTGACACCACCGCCCACAGTTCCCCGCTACACGGAGTATGTGGTCAAGCGCGGCGACAACCTGTGGTCCATCGCCCAAGAACTGTGGGGGGATCCCAGCCTGTACCGGCTGATCGCTGAAGAAAACGGCATTACCAACCCCAGCCACATTACGGTGGGCACCGTCCTCCGGGTTCCTGTGGATCCTCGGA
>DGEY01000025.1:12366-14977 GCA_002391385.1 Firmicutes bacterium UBA3914
AAGCAGGACTTCCGCAATCCGCCTCGAATATGAACTGTCACCGGGGAGGGATTGAGGAGGTGCTCGTATTAGAAAACTAGATCCTGTGTATGTTCAGTCGACGTTGGAGTTTCTAGGGAAAGCTTGTGCGGGGCACCCCCATCTGCGTGTGAAGATCGCCGTTGATTGCGTGGCTAAGGGGTATGCCACCCACGAGCAGGTTGCGGAGTTCGTCGGGCTGACAACCGCAAGTTGGAAGCAGTACTACAAGAACTTCCAGGAAGGGAACGTGGACAGGATACCTAAGCTTTTAAGGACGCTCGTCCCGGCCCGTGATCTCAGGTACCTGACCGGGTTCACCGACGAACAGCTGCGCCTGATCCTGGAACGGGTACTGGAGTTATCCCTGAAGGAGCGGATGGAAAACCTGCTCTGGCGGGTGTTCCTGGTCTGGGAATACCAGATCAAGCAGGAACGGCTGCCCTCTGCAGGTGAAATCAGGCGCTGAGATGACAAAGAGCCGCGGAGTTTGCTCCACGGCTCTTTTTACGCGTCTTTTAGCTGTTGCGCTTTTCGGCGATTTCCGCCTGGATTTGCTGCAGGAATTCCTCCACTTCCAGAGCACCCAGATCGCCCCGGCGGCGGTGGCGCACCGCTACCCGGCCGCTTTCCTGCTCCCGCTGGCCCACAATGAGCATGTAGGGAATCTGCTGGAGCTGGGCCTCGCGGATCTTCTTGCCCATCTTTTCATCGCGGCGATCCACTTCCACCCTGATGCCGGCTGCAAAGAGGCGGTCCGCCACTTCCTGGGCGTAGGCCACATAATCATCGCTCACCGGAATCACCTGCACCTGCACCGGTGCCAGCCAGGTGGGGAAGGCCCCGGCGGTGTGTTCCGTGAGGATGGCGATGAAGCGCTCCAGGGCGCCGTAGATCACCCGGTGGAGCATGATCGGCCGCTTCCGCTCGTTGTTCTCGTCGATGTAGACCAGATCGAAGCGCTCCGGCATGGCGAAGTCCAGCTGGATGGTGGCGCACTGCCAGGTCCGGCCCAGGCTGTCCTCCAGGTGGAAGTCGATCTTGGGTCCGTAGAAGGCTCCGTCCCCTTCGTTGACCACATAGTCCAGTCCCTTCGCTTCCAGGGCCTGGCGGAGGGCTTCGGTGGCCTGCTCCCACACTGCGTCGTCACCGATAGCGTTTTCCGGCTTGGTGGACAGCTCCACATGGTACTTGAAGCCGAACACCTTGTACACATCGGCCACGAAGTCGATCACCCCGATAATCTCCTCCTGGATCTGGGAGGGCAGCATAAAGATGTGGGCATCGTCCTGGGTGAAAGCCCTGATGCGCATGAGCCCGTGGAGGGTGCCGGAGAGCTCATGGCGGTGCACCAGGCCCATCTCCGCCATGCGGATGGGCAGATCCCTGTAGGAGTGGAGCTTGCGCTTGTACATGAGCATGGCTCCTGGGCAGTTCATGGGCTTGATGGCAAAGGTCTGCTCATCGATGGTGGAGAAGTACATGTTCTCCTTGTAGTTGTCCCAGTGGCCCGAACGGTGCCAGAGCTCCTCGTGGAGCATGATGGGGGTTTTGATTTCCACATACCCGCGCTTGCGGTGTTCCTCCCGCCAGTAGGCCTCCAGCTCGTTGCGGAGAACCATACCCTTGGGGTGGAAGAAGGGGAAGCCCGGCCCTTCATCCTGGATGCTGAACAGATCCAGCTGCCTGCCTAGGACCCGGTGATCCCTTTTCGCGGCTTCTTCCAGCAGGCGCAGATGTTCTTTTAGGTCTTCCTTCTTCAAAAAGGCGGTTCCGTAGATGCGCTGCAGCATCTGGCGCTGCGCATCACCGCGCCAGTAGGCGCCGGCGATGCTCTGCAGTTTGAAGTGCTTCACCTGGGAAGTTCTCTCCAGATGGGGACCCCGGCACAGGTCCACAAACTCGCCCTGGCGGTAGATGCTCACCGTTTCATCCAGTTCCTCCAGGAGTTCCAGTTTGTAGTCCTGGTTCTCCGCTTTGAACAGCGCCACCGCCGCGGCGTTGCTGATCTCCTCCCGGACGATGGGCAGATCCTCGGCGATGATCTTGCGCATCTCCTCCTCGATCTTCTCCAGGTCCTCGGGAGTGAACCTGTGCTCCAGGTCGAAGTCGTAGTAAAAGCCGTTTTTGATCACAGGCCCGATGGCAATCTTCGTTCCCGGCCACAGCCTCAACACTGCTTGGGCCATGATGTGGGCCGTAGTGTGGCGCAGAATCTCCTCTTGGTTAATTGCAGCCATGTTTTGTTCCACTGTCATTCGCTCCTTTCTGGGGAATATAAAAAACCTCAATCCACATGGGACGAGGTTCTCGCGGTTCCACCCAAATTGATCGCACCGGCAAGGTATACGATCCACTCATTGCGCAGGTAACGGCTGCCCCGGCTCGGCCTACTGCTATTTCAGCCGGCGACTCCTAGGTGGTTTTCACCACTGCATCCCTGGGGGAGCTCTCAGCGTCCCACTCCCTTCTCTGTCAGGTAAGCGGCGGCTACTCGTCCTAATCATCGTCTTTCAATCTATTGCCTTTTAGCATACCCATCCTCCACTAGTTTGTCAAGGGGGTAAAGGAGAGGCGCACAGTCAACGCAGAT
>DGEY01000011.1:0-4094 GCA_002391385.1 Firmicutes bacterium UBA3914
CTTCTTGGGCTTGGGCGTACCCCTGCAGATCCCCACCTGGGGGAACATTCTCAACGCTGCCCAGGACCTCACCATTTTGCAGGAGGCCTGGTGGATCTGGGTCCCGGTGGGGCTGGTCATCTCCGCCTTCGTTTTGAGCATCAACTTCATCGGCGACGGGCTGAGGGATGCGGTGGATCCCACGCAGCAGGGTTAGGAAGGTGGTTTACGTGGATACCATTTTGACTGTGGATAACCTCCACATCAATTTCTATACCAACAACCGCTGTAATGAAGCGGTGAAGGGCGTATCCTTCCAGCTGAAAAAGGGCCGCACCCTCTGTTTGGTGGGGGAGAGCGGCTGCGGGAAGAGTGTCTCCGCTTCGGCGATCATGCGGCTTTTGCCGCCCCTGAGCCGCATTGAGGAAGGGCGGATTATCTACCACACTGACCAGGGGGACATCCACCTCCACGAGCTGGATCCCTCTGGCCCTGAGATCCGGGCCATCCGGGGCGCGGAGATCGCCATGATCTTCCAGGATCCCATGACCGCCCTGAACCCGGTGTACACAGTGGGCTTCCAGATTCGGGAAGCGTTCATGTACCACGCCAAAATGGCCAAGGCGGCCATGCAGGCCAAGGCGGTGGAGCTGCTGCGGGCCATGCGCATCCCCGCGCCGGAACAGCGGGTGAACGAGTACATCCACCAGTACTCCGGGGGTATGCGTCAGCGGGCCATGATCGCCATGGCCATGGCCTGCAACCCCAAGATCCTCATCGCGGATGAGCCCACCACAGCCCTGGACGTGACTGTCCAGGCCCAGATTTTCGACCTGATGAACGATCTGCAGCAGAAACACAACGCAGCTATTCTGCTCATCACCCACGATATGGGGGTCGTGGCCGAGCTGGCCCACGATGTTGTGGTCATGTACATGGGTGTGGCGGTGGAAAACGGCCCCGTGGAAGATGTGCTCACCAGGCCCGCGCATCCCTACACTTCTGCCCTGCTCAGGTCCATCCCCGTTTTGGGCCAGTCCAAGGCCCAGAAGCTGGAGCCCATCCGCGGTTCCACTCCAGATCCATTTAACCGGCCCCAGGGCTGCCAGTTCCACCCCCGCTGCGACTTTGCCACTGAGCAGTGTCTTCAGGAGCCGGAGACTTTCAGCGTCAGCCCCAACCACACTGTGCGGTGCTGGCATTACGAGAAGGTGTTAGCCAATGCGTAGGGAACAGGATGTGCTGTTGAAAATCAGAGACGCCCAAACCTATTTCCCCGTCCAGAAGGGGCTCTTCAAGCGTACGGTGGGCTATGTGCGGGCGGTGGACAATGTCAGCCTCGATGTTTACCGGGGGGAGACTTTGGGGCTGGTGGGCGAAAGCGGCTGCGGCAAGACCACCTTGGGCAAGTCCATCCTGCAGCTGGTACCCGTAACCGGGGGCCAGTTCATCTACAACTTCGACGGGGAAGAAAAGGATCTGCGCAAGCTCTCCAAAGACGAGATGATGCAGGCGCGCAAAAGGCTGCAGATCGTTTTCCAGGACCCCTATTCATCCCTGAATCCCTCTTTCACCATCTTTGGCTCTCTGCAGGATCCCTTGAAGAAGTTCGGGGTAAAATCCAAAGAAGAGCGCAGGCGGATCATCGGGGATCTTCTAGAAGCGGTGAACCTGCACCGAGAGTACATGAACCGCTACCCCCACGAATTCAGCGGGGGACAGCGGCAGAGAATTGGCATCGCCCGAGCCCTTTCCCTGCAGCCGGAGTTGATTATCTGCGACGAGGCGGTGAGCGCCCTGGATGTGTCCATCCAGGCCCAGGTGCTCAACCTGCTGTTGGAGCTGAAGGAGAAGCACAACCTCACCTACATTTTCATCAGCCATGATCTGAGTGTTGTGGAATACATGAGCGACCGCATCGCGGTGATGTATCTGGGCAAGATCGTGGAGCTGGCCCAGGCTGAAGATCTTTTTGCCAATGCCATGCATCCCTACACCCAGGCCCTGCTCTCGGCCATTCCCGTGGCTGAAGTGGGCCGCAGGCGCAAGCGCATCGTGCTGGAAGGCAACGTCCCCAGTCCGGTGAATCCGCCCCCGGGGTGTACCTTCCACCCCAGGTGCCCCTACGCCATGGAGGTATGCAAGAGCAGGGTTCCGGAGCTGAAGACCTACCTGATTGACGGCAGGGAGCACCAGGTAGCCTGCCATCTGGCGGAAAAAGAGGCAGCCAAGTTTGTCCAACCAGTAGAGACAGCGGAGGTAGAAAAAAATGCAGCTAACTGAACTACGAGGGGTTATCCCACCGATTGCTACTCCCTTTGATGAAGCAGGTGAAGTGGATTTAGTTTCCCTACGGAAACTGACCAATTACTTGATTGACGGCGGCGTCCACGGCATCTTCTGCCTGGGTTCCACCGGGGAATGCGCGGCCCTCACCGATGAAGAGCGGGTGAGCATTGTCAAGACCGTTGTGGAGGAGACAGCTGGCCGGGTGCCCGTTTTGGCAGGCATCACCGAAACCAGCACCAAAAGGGCCATCCGCCTGGGCGAGCTGGTGATTGCCGCCGGTGCCCAAGCGGTGGTTGTGGCCCCGCCCTATTACCACATGAACAGCCAGCAGGAGCTGCTCACCTATTACCGCGACTTAGCTGCGGCCCTGCCTGTGCCCGTCATCGCCTACAACGTCCCGGTTTTGGTGAAAACTCCCCTGGAGCCGGCCACAGTGGAAATGCTGGCCCGGGAGGGCACTATTCTAGCTCTCAAGGACAGCGGCGGCAACTCCAACATCCTCCGGGAGTACATTATGCGGACCAGGGATATCCCCGGCTTTACGGTGCTCACCGGTATGGAGTTCTTGGTGGATACCGCCATGCAGATGGGAGCCCACGGCTCGGTACCTGGGATAGGCAATGTGGCACCTAGAGAGTATGTTGAACTCTACAACCTCTGCCTGCAGGGCGAGTATGGCAGGGCCAGGGAACTGCAGGAACGCTTGATCAAGCTGTTCGACATCTGCTATCAGGGTTCTTCTCGGCTGTCCGGTTCTGCTTCGGCTTTGAGCGGGTTCAAATCGGCCCTGCGCTGGTTGGGCGTGATCCAGACCGCGAAGATGGCACCGCCATTGGGATCGCTGAACGCGGAAGAAGAGGAACGGGTGCGCCGCATCTTAATCGATTTGGGCTTCTTTACCCAGGCGGCCCACGGGAAGGAAGAGTAACTTGAGTGTTTTACATGCCGTTCATCGAGGACTGATCGTTTCCTGCCAAGCGCTGGAAGAGGAGCCGCTCCACGGCCCCATGCTCATGGCCGCCATGGCCAGGGCGGTGCAGCTTGGGGGTGCCGTGGGCATCCGGGCCAACGGTCCGCAGGATGTGGAAGTGATCAAAAGGATCACCGGCCTGCCGGTGATCGGGATCCACAAGATGACCAACGGGGCGGGGGAGATGGCTATCACGCCCACCTTCAGCCTCGCCGAGGAGCTGGTGCGATCCGGAGCGGACATCATCGCCGTGGATGTGCGCCGCACCAGGCCCTTTGGGGAGCCTTTGGCCGAGCTCCTTCCCCGTATCCGCAGGGAGCTGGGTGTGCCGGTTATGGCGGACTGCGCCACGGTTGAAGATGCCCGGGCCGCGGTGGAAATAGGGGTAGACCTGGTGGCCTCCACCTTTGGCTTTAGGCAGAACGGGCTGGGTACGGAACCGGATTTCCAGCTGCTTAGGGACATGCTCCAACTGGGTGTGCCCGTGGTGGCCGAGGGTGGTTTCTGGTACCCGGAACAGGTGGTTGAGGCCCTGGAGCTGGGCGTCTGGGCTGTGGTGGTGGGCAGTGCCATCACCAGACCCTTGGAGATCACCAGACGCTTTGTGCGGGCCATCGAGCAGGGCGGTTTACAATAAGCAAATATCTTTGAGGGGACGGGACTCCGCGGGGTCCCGTTTTTTCGTAACAAAAAATGAAAAACAAAGGAGGAGATTCACAAACTATGTCTAATTATAACAACGGAACCAGTTTAAAACGGTTTAAGTAGCGGTTGTTGTTAGGAGCACGTTAGTGGTCAGAGAACTCTCGTCGCTTTGAGGCGCTGTGTTTCCGGACCACTTCGTTTTTACAGTCTT
>DGEY01000011.1:4282-5708 GCA_002391385.1 Firmicutes bacterium UBA3914
TGAACCGTTTTAAATGACCGGGCCGTTTTGCGGCCGTCCGCCTCTAGATCAGTGTTAAGGGAGGAGTTCAGGATGAGAGAACGTCTGAAGTTAAGCGACGTGGAAGTGGTTGAAATACCGTGGGCGGAGCCGGTGGTCAGCCATGACTTCCCGGTAATTCCTGCGGAAACGTATGCCAAGCGGGTGGAGAGCCTCAGGGCCCGCATGGAAGAGCACGGCCTTTCCCATGTGGTGGTCTACGGTGACCGGGAACACTTCGCCAATACCCGCTGGCTCACAGGTTATGACCCCCGTTTTGAGGAGAGCCTGACCATCGTAGGGCTGTCCGGGAAACCCCGCCTCTTGGTGGGACTGGAGGGGCGCTACTATGCCGCCATTGCCCAAGGCGTGGAAGTGGAACTCTATGACGAGTTCAGCCTGCAGGGCCAGCCGCAGCACGGCCGGACCCTGGCGGAAATCCTGGCGGACTGCGGCCTGACCAAGGGCAGCAAGGTGGGCCTAGCCGGCACCAAGTACCGCCAGACCCCGGCGTTCGCCGAAGCGAAACTGGCCAGCGATGTCCCCTACTATCTCGTGGAAGTTCTGGCTGGCGCGGTGGGCCGGGAGAACATCAGCGATGTGACCCACTGGTTTACCCACACCACCACAGGGCTGCGCATACCCCTGACGGTGGATGAGATCGCCCTCCATGAGATGATCAACGAGCTGATCTACGCGGGGATGCGTGATGCCATGTCCGCGCTGCAGCCGGGCGTGAGCGAAGCGGAAATCGGCGGCAAACTGGGCTACGACGGCAGCGTTCCCCTGTCCTGCCACATTGTGATCAGCTTCGGGGATAACGTCAACTTAGCCCTCAACAGCCCCACTAACAGGAAACTGCAGCTTGGGGATCCCTTGAGCGTGGCCATAGGTGTGTGGGGAGCCAATATTGCCCGCACCGGCATCGCGGTGCATGATGAGAAAGAGTTAGCTCCGGAAATCGCCGACAGCATGGAGAAAGTCTTTGTTCCCTATTTCGACATGCTGCTGCGCTGGTATGGGGCGCTCCATGCGGGGGTGCGGTGCGGAGATGTCTATGAGGCGGTGCGGGAGTACATGGAAGAGCCCTTCTTCCAGATCGCCCTCAACGCGGGCCACCTGATCCATTACGAGGAGTGGATCAATGCGCCCTTCGTGCCCGGTTCGGAAGATGTGCTGCAGAGCGGGACCATGATCCAGTGCGACATCATCGTTCCTTCTACTCCTCCTTATCCCGGTGTGCATACGGAAGACAGTTTGGTAGTGGCCGATGCTGCTCTGCGCCGGGAGCTGGCGGAGAAATACCCGGAGGTCTGGGGGCGGATCCAAAGGCGGCGGGCCCTGATGGCGGATTTAGGCTACGAGCTGCATGAAGATGTTCTGCCCCTGTGCAGCATCCAGGGACAGG
>DGEY01000011.1:5909-7549 GCA_002391385.1 Firmicutes bacterium UBA3914
CAGCCCTTCATGCTCAACCCAACACACGTTCTGCGTCTAAAAAGGTAGGTGCCGGTTGGCGCCTTGACTATGACCGGTGTGGAGAGCGGTATGGGTTTGATGAACGTGAAAATGTTTCGGCAGCAATCCAAGGTTTGATCTTAGGGCGGTGATGTACATGCCCGCCGTAGTGCCTTGGGAAGGATTCCCTTCTGCGATGGAGAATCTAAATACAGTTCTGAAATCTGGTATGGTGGAGGAAGTCCTTTGGCGAGTAAGCGAGCAAGCAATCGCAGGAGACACCAGATTACCATAGGCGATTTGGCTCGCCACCTCGATTTATCTAAAGCTACGGTGTCTCTGGCTCTGAATAACAGTCCGCTGGTTGCGGATGCTACTAGGCAGCGGGTCCGTGAGGCCGCCGAAAGATTCGGCTATCGTCCCAACTATTTTGGCGCGCGCCTTTCCCGCGGCAAATCCGACATGATTGGGCTCTACATCCTAGGTGGTACCGAGAAGCAGTGCAACTGGACTTTGGCGTCAAGCTGGATGTTCTACCATCCCATTTTAAAGTCCGTGAGCGACGAGTTATCTAAGCACGGCTACCGCTTTAACCTGGAAGTGGTGAGTGCAGAACAGGTGGTCACCCAAGGGGTCATCTCCTCTGTGATCCAGGAGGGCTCCCTCGATGGCATGCTCCTGGTGGTACAGGACGAAATTGATTACAGCTTCTTGGACGTTGTGGCGGAAAAGCAGTTCCCCTTTGTGGTGCTCAATGCCAGGGTGGCCGAAAACATCAGTTCCGTGAAGATCGATAACGAAATCGGGGCCCGGCAGGCGGTGAGCCACCTGGTGGAGTTGGGCCATCGCAGGATCGCCCATTTGAGCGGACCTGACAAGGATCTGAACGCCATTGAAAGACGGGAGGCTTTCCGTAAGGCTGTGCTGGGGGCTGGGCTGGAATGGAGCCCCAGCCTGCTTTACTATGGCGATTGGCAGAGGGAATCGGGTTGGCGGGCGGTAAGGCAGTTCCTTGAGCTGGACCATCCGCCCACAGCCATTTTTTGTGCCAATGACCATATGGCCATTGGTGCCATGCAGGCACTGAGGGAAGCCGGGCTGGAGGTTCCCAAGGATGTCTCCATCATCGGCTTCGACGATACTGAACTGTGTCAGGTGGTGATGCCCAAGTTAACCACAATCAGGCAGCCAGTGGACTTGATGGGGCAGCTGGGCGCGCAAGTCGTCCTGCGCCAGATTGACGAAGAGTCCTTCGAGGTAACCCATACCAGTTTAGAACCAGAGCTAATCTTGCGGGAATCCACGGCGTATGTGACGAATTAGTCCTTGGATCCCAAGAAAAGGAGGAAGAGGAAGATGAGTAAATTCTTTCCAGAAGTAAGCAAGGTAGTGTACGAAGGTAAGGACAGCAAAAACCCCTTAGCCTTTCGCTACTACGATCCGCAGCGGGTGGTAGGGGATAAAACCATGGAGGAGCACCTGCGCTTTTCCATGGCCTATTGGCATACCCTCTGCGGCCGGGGCGTAGATATGTTCGGCGCCGGTACCGCCGTGCGCCCCTGGGATCGCTTCACCAATCCCATGGACGAAGCCAAGGCCAAGGCCGAGGCGGCCTTTGAGTTCATGTCCAAGATGCAGAT
>DGEY01000011.1:7798-10057 GCA_002391385.1 Firmicutes bacterium UBA3914
AAGAACCTGGACGAGATCACTGCTCTGCTCAAGGACTTGATGAAGGCAACCGGCATCAAGCTGCTCTGGGGTACCACCAATCTGTTCAGCCATCCCCGCTTCATGCACGGAGCAGCTACCTCGCCCAACGCCGACGTGTTCGCCTACGCCGCAGCCCGGGTGAAGAAGACCATGGAGATCACCAAGGAGCTTGGCGGGGAGAACTACGTCTTCTGGGGCGGCCGGGAAGGCTATGAGACTCTGCTCAACACCGATCTGAAACTGGAGCTGGATAACCTGGCCCGCTTCCTGCACATGGCGGTGGACTATGCCAAGGAAATCGGCTTTACCGGCCAGTTCCTGATTGAGCCCAAGCCGAAAGAGCCCACCAAGCACCAGTACGATTTCGATGTCGGGACTGTGATCGGTTTCCTGAAGACCTACGGCTTGGATCCGTACTTCAAGATCAACATTGAGGCCAACCACGCGACGCTGGCTGGGCATACCTTCCAGCACGAACTGCGCATGGCCAGAATCAACGGCCTGCTGGGCAGCGTAGACGCCAACCAGGGCGACGACTTGCTGGGCTGGGATACTGACCAGATGCCCACCAACATCTACATCACAACCCTGGCCATGTACGAGATCCTCCTCAACGGCGGCTTGGCCCCCGGCGGACTGAACTTCGACGCCAAGGTGCGCAGAGGTTCCTTCGAGCCCATCGATCTGTTCTACGGGCATATCGCCGGTATGGATGCCTTTGCCCACGGTCTGCTCATCGCCCACCGCCTGCTGGAGTCCAGGGAGCTGGAGGACTTCATCGCCGAGCGTTACAAGAGCTACACCAGCGGTATCGGTGAGAAGATCGTCAAGGGCGAAGTTGGCTTCAAGGAGCTGAGCGAATACGCCATGGCGAATCAGGAGATCAAGCTCACCTCCGGACGCCAAGAACTCCTGGAGACCATTCTCAACAGGTATATGTTCGAGTAGTTGGACACGGAGGGAAAACGGCAGGAGTGAAAGGCGGGTTGCTGATATGAAGTATCTCATAGGGCTCGATGTGGGCACTTCGGCTGTGAAGGCCCTCCTGCTCACCGGCGAGGGTCAGGTGGTGGGGAGCCACACCGTGGAGTATCCCCTCTACTCGCCCCATCCCGGCTGGTCGGAGCAGAATCCGGAAGATATGTGGCAGGCCTCCGCGGAAGCCGTGCGGGGGGTTTTGGGGAAATTCCAGGTAGCGCCGGAGGATGTGGCCGGTTTAGGCCTATCCGGCCAGATGCACAGCTCGGTTTTCCTGGATGACAACTACCAGGTAATCCGGCCGGCCATTTTGTGGAATGACGTGCGCACCACGGCCCAGTGCCGCCGGATTGAGGCCACGGTGGATGCCGAAGTGCTGCGGGAGGAGGTGTGCAACCCCGTTCTGGAGGGGTTCACCCTGCCCAAGGTGGTCTGGCTGAAGGAAAACGAGCCCGAGAATTACGTCAAGCTGCGCTGGCTGGTCCTGCCCAAGGACTATGTGCGCTTCCGCCTCACGGGTCAGCTGGCCATGGAGGTATCCGATGCCGCGGGCATGCTCATGATGAATGTGCGCCAGCGGGTCTGGTCCAAGCCGGTGTTGGAACCGCTGGGCATTGACCCGGAAATCCTACCGCCCATCATCGGTTCTGCCGAAGTCGGCGGTACCATCAGCGGGGAAGCGGCGGAGGCCACCGGCCTCAAACCCGGTACCCCCGTGGTGGGCGGCGGAGCGGACAATGCCTGCGGAGCCGTGGGTTCCGGCGTGGTCCTGCCCGGGCGGGGCATGGTGAGCATCGGTACCAGCGGCGTGATCCTGGCCCACTTGGCTGAACCCAAGCTGGTCACCGAGGGTACGGTGCACATGTTCAACAGCTGCGTGCCGGGAGAGTTCTACATGATGGGTGTCACCCTCTCCGCGGGGCTCTCCTTGAGCTGGCTGCGGCGCCGCTTAGGTCTGGAAGAAGTGGAGTATGATGTGCTCACCAAGGCGGCGGAAGCGGTGCCCCCGGGCAGCCGGGGCCTGGTCTTCTTGCCTTACCTGACGGGAGAACGCACTCCCCACGGCGATGGCAACGCCAGGGGCAGCTTCGTGGGGCTGAGCGCCACCCATGACCAGGGCGAGATGATCCGCGCCGTCATGGAAGGCGTGGCCTTTGCCTTCTGCGATTCCGTGGAGCTGCTGCGTTCCGCCGGCTGGAACGGCACCTCTCTTAGGGCCCTGGGCGGTGGAGCCCGGTCGCCGCTGTGGAAGAAGATCAT
>DGEY01000065.1:0-1973 GCA_002391385.1 Firmicutes bacterium UBA3914
GAGTAGCTCGCTGCCAGGAACTATGTTCACCAGTCTCGCTCACAGTCAGCGGGACTGGTTTTTTTATTGCTTCTGCTCCATTTTTCCCCGGGCGCGCCTCCCTGGCCGGCGGCAGATGTGGTGTTACCGAGCTGTGAGGCGGAGCGACTCCGCCTCTTGTGGCTACTCTCCTTGGCCGGTATCTGCTGCCTCCCTGCGGCAACCGGGTTAGGTGGTGAACTCGGGCTCGATCCACTGCCTGCGCAGCTCCTCAGACCAGCGTTTGCTGCCTAAGGGAAGCCTGCGTTTACTGGGCCTTTTGACTCTAATTTGCAGTGAACTTTCGGGTCTGCGGCCTTTAGTGTACGCTTCCAGCATGGTTATGGTTACGGGCAGCACGGCGGTTCCCCCCTCAATTTCCTCTTTGCCTGCAGTATAACAAGTCTACAGTTTTTGGATAACGGGCCCTAAACCCATTTTGCATCGGGCTTGAGAAGTAGGTGAGGCTGTGGCCGGAGGCCCAGAGCGGTTAGCTCTCCGGGCAGGAGTTGTGGACCTACACGTGGAAAGCACTGCACGAATAGCATGCAGGGAGGTGAGGGTTATGGAGTGCTTGGTCTGCCGCAGGATCGTTGACCGGGACGGTTTGGAGTTTTGGGGAGCCACCATCTGCCCGAGCTGCCAGAGGAAGATGCTTGAGGTCACCGCCGATCAGCCTGAGTATGGGGCCTACGTCATGGCCCTGCGCCGCCTGTGGCGGAGGCAGCTCCAAGCAGCCCGTGACCGCCGCCTCAAGGAGGGGGAACACCTTGAACCAGAATGAAGCGCCTTTTTGGGAGGCTCTCACTGCCTACGCGCGGGTAGGGGTCCTTCCTTTCCATACACCGGGACATAAACTGAGGCCGGGTGCCTTTGCCAGGCTGGGGGAAGTCTTGGGCGAAGGCCTTTTTGCACTTGATCCCTCGGACATGGTGGAAGCCCCAGAGCTGGACCATGATTTCCTCAAGGCTCTGGCGCAAGCTGAGGAGCTAGCCGCGGAGCTGTTTGGGGCCCGCCGCAGTCTGTTTCTGGTCAACGGAACCACCGGCGGGCTGCACTACCTACTCATGCCTGTGAAGGGTTCCGTTCTCATCCCCCGGTTTTCCCACCAAGCTGTTTACTCCGCCCTGGTCCTAGCCCAGGGCAGGGCAGTCTACCTTCCCGCCGCTTTCGATTCCCAGTGGCTGATTCCCCTACCGCCAGCGGTGGAGGAAGTGGCCCAGGCTTTGGCCAGGGAGCAGCCGGAGGCCCTGGTCTTAACCCATCCCACCTATTACGGGACGGTTAGCAGCCTGGCGGAGCTGGCGCAGCTGGCGAAAAGGTACGGCACCCTGCTTTTTGTGGATGAGGCCCATGGGGGTCACTTCCGTTTTTCTCCGGCGCTACCCGCCACAGGGCTGGAGTGCGGGGCCGATGCCGTGGTGCAGAGCACCCATAAGACCCTAGGCGCCCTCACCCAGTCTTCCATGCTGCACTGCAACAACGATTTTTGGTATGCCAAGGTGGTACAAGCCCGCCAGGTGCTGCAGACCACCAGCCCTTCGTTGGTGCTGCTGGCTGTTTTGGACGAAGTCCGCAGAGTGCTGGCCCTGCAGGGGAGGGAGTTGGTGGAACGGGCGGTGGAATTAGGGAGGCGGTGCGCCCGGGAGCTGGCGGCACTACCTAACGTGGAAGTGGTGCCAGAGCATCTCAATGCGGATCCCACCAGAATTGTCTTTTCCCTGCGTGAGCTGGGCCTCACCGGGAAGGAAGTTGAGCGGATCCTGCGGGTGGATTATAATATACAGGTAGAGCTGAGCGACTATTACCATGTCTTAGCTTTAATTTCAGTAGGAGATACGCCCGAAAGCGCAGCACGGCTGGTACAAGCCGTGGGGGATGTGGTGGCACGCCGGGCCCACCTAGGTCGCGAGCCCTTGCCCCGTTACAAGGTGGAGTTTCCAGACCTACCCCCG
>DGEY01000065.1:2235-23095 GCA_002391385.1 Firmicutes bacterium UBA3914
GGCGAGGTCTTTACCCCTGAAATCGTGGAGTACGCCCTGTGGTGCGCCGGTTTGGGCTGGTCCCTCAGGGGGATGGCAGCAGAGCAAAAGGTTCTGGTATTAAAGGAGAACGGGAGTCTCTGCAGAACAGTACGGTAAGGAGAATCTGGTATGCGCAAGGGATTGTTCATAACACTAGAGGGTGTGGATGGGGTTGGTAAGACTACCCAGGCTCTGCTCCTCAAGGCCCATTTTGAACAGCAGGGGCATGAAGTTGTACACACGGCTGAGCCCGGGGGAACCGAACTGGGTAAGAAGATCCGCCAGCTGCTTTTGGACCCCAGCCACAAGGAGCTGTCTCCCATGACCGAGATTCTCCTCTACGCAGCCGATCGGGCGCAGCATGTGCACGAGAAGGTGCGGCCGGCTTTGGCCGCGGGGAAGACGGTGATCTGCGAGCGTTTTGTGGATTCGTCCCTGGCCTACCAGGGTTACGGTCTAGGACTTGAGCTGGAGGCCATTAGGGCGGTGAATCACTGGGCCACAGGGGGTTTGGTGCCCGATTTGACCATCTATTTGGACGCGGATCCCGCCTTTTGCCTGGCCAGGACCAAAAGGGATCGCATTGCCCAGCGCACGTTGGAATATTACAGCCGGGTGAGGGAGGGCTTTTTGGCCCTGGCTGAAGCTGATCCCGGGAGGTTTAAGGTAGTCTCAGCCCGAGGGACCCGGGAAGAGGTGGCTGCCCGGGTGCTGAGGGCCATGGAAGGGGAAGTTCTATGAAACTTCTGGTCACCATTGTGCAGGATCAGGATGTGCCTGCCTTGATTGAAGCCTTAATGGAAAACGACTTCCGCGCCACTAAGCTGGCCAGTACAGGCGGCTTTCTGCGGGCGGGGAACACCACGCTGCTCATCGGGGTGGAAGATGAGCGGCTGGATGCGCTGCTGGAGTTGATCAAAAAGACCTGCAAAGGCAGGCAGCAGAGCGATCCAGCTGTCTCCGTGGGAGGAGCCACCGTCTTCAGCGTGGATGTGGAGAGGTTTGAGCGGATTTGAGGGTCAGCAAGGCTGGTTCGCGCCGGGAAGGATCTGTGCTCAAAAGCCGCAGGCGGGCCAAGAGTTCCCCTGCCCAGCAGGCCTTTGGGGAAGTGCTCCGGGCGGAACAGGCCCAGGAGCTGGATCTGGCCGCCGCCCTGGCGGAGATCGATGGCTTCGCCCGGGAGCTGGTGAGAAGCCCAGTTTTGGCCAATCTAATCCGCTACAAGAAAAAGGTTCGGGAGCTGCTGCTCTTTTTGATGCGGCAGGCGTATGAAGTGCGGGAGAGCACTTTTTACGATCCCCAGGGGCGGCGGCGTTTGTTTATGGTGGTGGAAACGATTGACGAGAAGTTGGAAGAACTCACCCGGGAATTCTTGGCTAAGCAGGTTTCGCCCCTGGAGCTGGTGAGCCGCTTGGATGAAATCCGCGGCCTCCTTTTGGACCTGCACATTTGAGGTGTGTTACATGACCCTGGAGCAGATTATCGGTCAAGCCGTTCCAGTTGCCATCTTAAAGCGTGCTTTGGACACCGATTCCTTGGGACATGCCTATCTTTTTTCCGGTGAAGAAGGGGTGGGCAAAGAGACGGTGGCCAGGGCAGTGGCCCAGGAACTGGCCAAGAGAAAGGGCGGCCTTTCTACCCTGCAGGTTCTGGGGGGAGAGGGGTCCATCGGTATAGATGAGATCCGCAGCCTTCGTCAGCAGGCGGCCCTGGCCGCAGCAGGCAGTACGGTGTGGCTGATCCTCGATGCGGAACGTTTGACCATCCAGGCGGCCAATGCGCTGCTCAAGACCTTGGAGGAGCCCGTTGCGGGCACCCACTTCTTTTTAACCACCACCAAGCTCCAAAGCATGCTGCCCACCATTGTCTCCCGCTGCCAGCATGTCCAGTTCAGGCGCATTCCCGAGGAGGAGATCTGCCGTTGGCTGGCCCAGCGCAGCCAGCTCAGTCCCGAGGACGGGCAGATCCGCACCATAGCTAAACTGGCCCAAGGATCGTTGGGACGGGCCCTGGCTTACTTGGAAGGTCCGCTCTTGCAGGAAAGGAAGGCCATTATTGACAAGCTGATCAAAGTGCCCCGGGCCAGCTACGCTGCGGTACTGGGGCTCAGCCAGAGCTGGCCAGAAAACCGGGAGAAAATCGACCAGGAACTGGACGTGATCCTTGAGTGGCACCGCGATCTCCTTGCGGTGAAAAACCAGCTGGATCTTCCCCTGTACAACCCAGGCTATGAGCGGGAACTGCAGGAGATCAGTGCACTGTACAGCAGCGAGGCGCTGTTTGGGCTTGTTGAAACGATTCTAGACATGAAAAAGGCAATTGCTGGCAACGGTAGAATCCGCTTTTGTTTAGGCTATCTTTTGCTAATGATGAAAAGAGGAGCGTTGACTTAATGGTAACCGTGGTAGGAGTCCGGTTTCGAAAAGCCGGTAAGATATATTATTTCAACCCTGGAGATCTGCAGATGGCAGCCGGCGACGGCTGCATCGTGGAAACCGCACGGGGCGTGGAATTCGGCAGAGTGGTGATTGGACCGCGGGAGGTGCCGGAAGAGGAAGTGGTCCAGCCCCTGAAACAGGTGATTAGAAGCGCTACTTCCGAAGATTACCAGCGTGTGGAGGAAAACAAGCGGAGGGCCCAGGAGGCGTTTCAGATCGCCCTGCGCAAGATCGCAGAACATGGCCTGCCCATGAAGCTCTTGGAAGCGGAGTACACCCTGGATGAGAGCAAGCTCATCTTTTCCTTTACCGCGGATGGGCGGGTTGACTTCCGCGAGCTGGTGAAGGACTTGGCCTCCATCTTCCGCACCAGGATTGAACTGCGGCAGGTGGGGGTGCGGGATGAAGCCAAACTCATCGGCGGTCTGGGCCCCTGCGGGCGGGACCTCTGCTGCGCCACGTTTTTGGGCGAGTTCGAGCCTGTGTCCATCCGCATGGCCAAGGATCAGAATTTGTCCTTGAACCCTTCCAAGATCTCCGGTTTGTGCGGCAGGCTCATGTGCTGCCTGAAGTATGAGTGCGAGGCCTATCGAGAGTTCAAGGAGACCTTCGGAGAAGGCGTTCCAGAGCTGCTGCCCGAGGAGTTCTATGAAGATGTGGAATCCGAAGACGACTATTACACCGAACTGCTGCAGGTGGACGGCGTAGCGGAAGTGGATTACCAGCTCATGGTGGAGGCGGCGGAAATCGAGCGGGTTGTGGCGGAGGAGCCTGAAGAGCCTGCCAAGCGCAAGAAATCCCGCTCCAAGAAGCGCCGCTCTTCCAAGGGTTCCAAGAAGAAGGAGCGGAAGGCCAAGGACAAGGAGCCCAAAGCGGAAGAGGCCGCGGCCGAGGCTAAACCTGCCGCCCAAGCCAAAAAGGCGCCGGGCAGCAAGAAGAAAAGGCGCCCCAGGCGCAAAAAGCCCAAGGCGCAACAGGAAGCAAAGGCTGAGTAGCCATGCTCTATGTCTGTCCAACCCCCATCGGCAATTTGGAAGATATTACCCTGCGGGTCCTCCGGGTACTGCAGGAGGTTGACCTGATCTTGGCGGAGGACACCCGGCGCACAGGCCAGCTCCTCCGCCACTTTCAGATTGCCCGTCCCGTGGAAAGCCTCCACGAACACAACGAAAAAGAAAAGACGGCGCAGATCCTGGAGAGGCTGCGGCAGGGCCAGCGCCTTGCCTTGGTGAGCGATGCTGGCATGCCGGGCATATCCGATCCAGGCGCCTTCTTAATTAAGGAAGTGATTGAGGCTGGACTTCCCCTGGAGGTCCTGCCGGGTGCCAACGCGGCCCTCTTGGGCTTTTTGCTCAGCGGACTGCCCAGCCCCCACTTCCTTTTCTTTGGCTTCCTCCCCAGCCGCAGCAGGGAGCGCCGGCGGGAGCTGGAAAAGCTGAAGGACCTGCCCTATCCCATCATCTTTTACGAGGCGCCCCACCGCCTCACAGGGATGCTCCAGGATGTGCTGGCGGTTTTGGGCGATCGCCGGGCGAGCATTTCCCGGGAGCTCACCAAACTCTATGAAGAAACCAGGCGGGGCAGGCTCAGCGAGCTTATGGACCACTTCCAAACAAACAAGCCCCGGGGTGAGTTTGTGATCACCGTGGCCGGGGCGGAAGAGCAGGCGCAGGAAATAGACGAAGACGATATCCTTCGGGCCCTGCAGCGGCTTACCGCAGGGGGACTCAGTCGCAAAAGCGCCGTTAAACGGGTGAGTGAAGAATACCGCCTTCCCAAAAACTACGTCTATGATTTAGCCTTACGGCTTATGCTTGAAGATTAGCTCTGCACTTCCGGCAGATGCCCTTTTCCATGTACTTCTCCACGTCCTGATCCGATCCGCAGAAAATGCAGACCGACGAATACTTACGCAGAACGATGTTGTCTTCCTGCACAAATATCTCCAGGGGATCCTGTTCTGCAATGCCCAAGCTGCGTCTGAGCTCTATCGGTAACACGATACGACCAAGGTCATCAACTTTGCGGATAATGCCTGTGGACTTCATGATCTCCCTCCTCACCTCGATCATAAAAAAACTTTTTTTGGCACATTTCATTATACCTGTTTTGGAAGGAGACGTCAATTTTTGTCAATACGATTTTGGGGCGTTCTTCAAGCACTCCCGGAGGGTATCTCCCCGCAGGCCAACCCTGGTTGACTCCAGGGTCAGAACATCGTGGGGCTGGACGTTGCCCAAGTTGACGTTGGGACCTAGGCGCACCAGGAGGTAGTTGTGCTGGCTGGTTTGGGGCGCCTCAATGATCAGGTGGCTGTGATCCCGCACCCCTTCCACCAGGGCCTGGAGCAGCGTTTCGTTGATTTTGCCCCGCTCATCGTAGATGCCCACCCCTTGGCCCGAGTCCCGCCCTTCTATGATCACCTTGTAGGCTCCGTGGGCCAGGTCGGCGAAGATTTGGTCCACGGCCCGGGCCGGATCGATCTTCACCGTCGGATCCTTTTTCCCGATCTCCGCGAGCACTCCAAAGCCTTCTTCCCTGGCCATCGTGATGTACTTCCTGCGCTCCTCCGGCGTTAGGTCGATGGTTCCTTCGGACACTTCCACGTAGGTGAAGCCCAGCTCCCGCGCCCTGTGAAAGAACTCCTTAGTGCATTTTTGGAAGACCGCAATTTCAAAGAGCGTGCCCCCGGGGTACACCTCGATGTTGTACTCTTTGGCCAGGGCGATCTTCTCCCGCATCAGCTTTGAGGGGTAGAGAGCGGAACTGCCAAAGGCGATCTTGAGGAAGTCAATGTGGTCCGCAGCCATCTCCATAAGATCAAGCGTTTCCCTCAGGCCCAAGCCCTTGTCGATGACCATGGTAATCCCGCTGGTCCGGGGTTTGACTAGCCGCCGCGTTTCCGGCAGTTCCACTACGGAATGCCATGCACCTCTGCTCACAGCCGTAGCCATAACGGTCCCTCCTAGGAAATTCGTCCTACTGTGCAGTCTATTCACTTACCGCCGGCGGTGTGATGGCAAAAAGTGCAGTGAGGGCCGCCAGGACTGCCAGGGCCGCGCTCCCCAGGAACATGGCCCAGGGCCCAAGTTCCATGGCCAGCCCGAAGGTGGGCGGACCGATGGCCACCCCGAAAAAGCGCACGGTTCCATAGAGGCAGGTGATGATGCCCCGGCGATCTGCGCTGGTGGCTCCGGTGATCAGGGAGTTGATGGGGGGCAGGACTATGCCGATGCCGAGGCCCAAAAAGAAGAGGACCAACATGTAGGGGAAAAGCTTCCTGAAGAGGGGCAAGAGTCCTAAGCTGAGGGCCACCGCGAACATGGCTCCGACGATGACGGGCTTCCACAGAGACTGCTTGTTGCTGAGGAAGAGCCCGCTCAAGTAGGAGGTTACGGCCATGGAGAAAACCGGCACCGCCAGGACAAATCCTTTGGTCAGGCCGAAGATGTGGTAGGTGGATTCTAAGATGTCCGATACATAGCTCAGCACGCCAAAAAGGAGGAAGAGCGCCACCATACCTACGAAGTAGCAGGCGAGGAGGTGCACTGCCTGGTCCCGGAACACCTCTTGCACTTTGCGCCAGTAGGCGCTGAAGCTGTCCTTGGAAAGCTTTTGCTGCTTTTCCGGTACCAAAAACCAGACCCCCAGCCCCACGGGGAAGGCCAAAAGGCCGTAGGCAAAAAACGGGGCGTACCAGGAGATCAGGGCAATGAGTGAGCCTAAAATGGGGCTGAGTACCTTCCCCAGGCCGTTGGCCGCCTCCAAAAGCCCCAAGGCCTTGGTGCGTTCGCTGCTTTGGAAGGTATCCCCTGTGAGGGCCATGGCCAGCTGATAGGTTCCGCCGGCCCCCGCGCCCTGCACCACGCGGCCCAACAGCAGCAGGTAGTAGGGCTGGCGCAGGGTTAAGGCCGCGAAGCCGCAGATCAGCCCCCCCAAGCCGTACACAAAAAGGGCGGGGACCATGATCGGCTTGCGACCGCAGCGGTCAGATAAAAACCCCGCCAGGGGTATGAGAATGCCGGCAGGAATGGAAAAGAAGGTAACGATGAGTCCTACCTGGAATTGGCTGAGGGCCATGGCCTTTTTCATCTGGGGCAGGACGGGGATCAGCATGGAGTTCCCCAAAACCATGACGAAGGGAACTCCACACAAAACGGCAAATTGCAGTGCAGTTTTCTTTTTCAAGGCCTTCCGCCTTTCTTTCCGCCTTGCTTTGCTTTTAGTATGATTGGAGTCAAAGCCTTCTACACTTGACAAAGCTTGGGATAATCGCTAAGATTGCAATAGCTGCATAGGTTAACGCCATGAATGGAAGAGTAGGTTTAGGAGTTCTCCCCAGAGAGTCAGGGGTGCTGCGAACCTGATGAGAAGGCCTAAACTGAAGATGATCCAGGAGCAGTGGGCTGAACTAGCAGTAGGCTCACCGGGAGGTCCCGATATCGCACCGCAACGAGGCCGCTGGCGCCACGGCGCGCCCTGCGGCGAAATTGGGTGGTACCACGTGAGCAGGAGCTCTCGTCCCGAGGGGATTGAGGGCTTTTTGATTTTAGGGTGAGGAGGATGGAACCGTGACAGCCAAGGAACGTTTTTACGTAACAACTCCCATTTACTACCCCAGCGACAATCTGCACATCGGCCATGCCTATACCACCACAGTGGCCGATTCCTTAGCCCGCTGGCATCGCTTCGCGGGACGGGACGTGTATTTTGTCACCGGCTCCGATGAGCACGGGCAGAAGATTCAGCGGGCTGCGGAGGCCAAGGGGGTCACGCCCAAAGAGTATGTGGATGTGATTGTGGCCTCGTTTAAGGAGCTCTGGGCCAAGCTGAACGTGGAATACGACGACTTTATCCGCACCACCGACGAGCGGCATCACCGGGCCGTTCAGGCGGTCTTCCAGAAGATCTACGCAAAGGGCGACATCTACAAGAGTGCCTACGAAGGCTGGTACTGCACTCCCTGCGAGACCTTCTGGCTGGAAAACAGGCTGGTGGAGGGCAACTGCCCCGACTGCGGCCGCCCTGTGGAGCTGGTGCAGGAGGAAAGCTATTTCTTCCGCCTTTCCAAGTACGCGGATCGGCTGCTCCAGTACATCGAGGAGCACCCCGAGTTCATCCAGCCCGAGACCAGGCGCAACGAGATGGTGAACTTCATCAAGAGCGGCCTGGAGGATCTGTGCGTTTCCCGCACCACTTTCAACTGGGGGATTCCCGTGCCCATGGCGGAGGGCCATGTCATCTACGTGTGGTTCGACGCCCTCACCAACTACCTCACCGCCCTCGGCTATCCAGAACCCAACGAGAAGCTGGAGAAATGGTGGCCTGCAGATCTGCACCTGGTGGGCAAGGAGATCATGCGCTTCCACACTATAGTCTGGCCCATCATGCTCATGGCGCTGGATCTGCCCCTGCCCAAGACCGTGTTCGGCCACGGCTGGCTGCTCTTTGACAGCGAGAAGATGTCCAAATCCAAGGGGAATGTGGTGGATCCCATGCTGCTCATTGAGGAGTTTGGCGTGGATCCCATCCGCTATTTCCTCTTGCGGGAAATCTCCTTCGGGCAGGACGGGAACTTCTCCCGCCGGGCCCTCATTGAGCGGACCAACGCGGATTTGGCCAATGACCTGGGCAACCTGCTCAACCGTACCCTGTCCATGCTCAACCGCTACTTCGCCGGGGTTGTTCCCCAGCCCGCGGCGGCACCCAATGCCGTGGATCAGGATCTCATAGATTACGCCCGGAGCCTGGGCCCTAAAGTGGACAGCTTGGTGAAGGAGCTCAAGATCAACGAGGCCCTGGCCAGCATTTGGAGACTGGTGGGCAAGGCCAATAAATACGTAGATGAACGGGCACCCTGGAATCTGGCCAAGCAAGAAAACAAAGATGAGCTGGGCACTGTAATGTACAACCTCCTGGAGACTTTGCGCATCGTGGCCCTTCTGGTGAAATCTTTCATCCCGGAGACTGGGGCCAAGATCTGGGCTCAGCTGGGCCTGGAGGGCATAGGGGAGAAAAGCCTGGCGGATACGGCCTGGGGCCTGTTGGAGCCTGGCACCCAGACCCGCAAGGGAGACCCCATCTTCCCCCGGATCGAGGTGGAAAAAGAAGAGGCCCCCAAGGAGCAGCCGAAGCAGCCGAAGGTGGAGAAGGCAGAGCCTGCGCAGCCGGAAGGCGTGCTCATCGGTATTGAGGATTTCATGAAGTGTGAGCTGGTGGTGGCGGAAGTCTTGGAGGCCGCCCCGGTTAAAGGCGCCGACCGTCTTTTGAAGCTGCAGGTGGACGTGGGCGCTGAAAAGCGGCAGATCGTGGCCGGTATCGCCCAGCACTACAAGCCTGAGGAGCTGGTGGGCCGGCGGATCATCGTGGTCAAGAACCTCAAGCCCGCCAAACTAAGGGGCGAGCTGTCCCAGGGTATGCTCCTGGCTGCCACGGCCCCCGATGGCAGGCTGGAAGTGGTCAGCGTATCTGCGGCCATTCCCGCCGGAAGCAGGGTGAAGTAGGATGAAGGGTTTGATCGACAGCCACGCGCACCTCAACGATCCCCGCTTTGCCCAGGACCTATCTGAGGTGGTGGAGCGGGCCAGACAGGCGGGGGTTACCGCCGTGGTCAATGTGGGCTACGATCTGCCTTCCTCCCGGGAGGCGGTGGAGCTCGCGGAGCGTTTTGAGGAGCTTTGGGCGGTGGTGGGCCTGCATCCCCACGATGCCAAGCTGTGGGATGGGGAGGTCCACCAGGCCCTGGGGGAACTGGCGGGACACCGGAAGGTTTTGGCCATCGGCGAAACGGGGTTGGACTACCACTACGACAACTCTCCCCGGGATGAGCAGCGGGCTGTGTTCCGGCAGCAGCTGGCCTTGGCGGATGAGCTGAAGCTGCCCGCGGTGATCCATTCCCGGGAGGCAGCCCAGGATACCCTGGAGATCCTTCGGGAATTTCCCCAGGTGCCCTGTCTGCTGCACTGCTATTCAGGGAGCCTGGAGATGGCCAAGATTTACGTGGAGATGGGCCACTACTTCTCCTTTGGCGGGCCCATCACCTTTCAAAATGCCAACCGACTGCGGGGGGTGGTGGCAGGGATACCCTTGGAGCGGATTCTCTTGGAGACGGACTGCCCGTATTTAACCCCCCATCCCCATCGGGGGAAACGCAACGAGCCGGCTTACTTAGGCCTAATCGCGGAGAAGCTGGCGGAGATTCACGGGGTGACTGTGGAGGAAGTGGTGCGGATAACCGCGGCCAACGCCAGACAGTTTTTCCGCATGCCGGGTGAGGAGGACACAAGATGACAGTAACTGCCTTAGTTGGCACCCAGTGGGGTGATGAAGGTAAGGGGAAGATCACCGATGTGCTGGCGGCCCAGGCGGATGTGGTGGTCCGCTACCAGGGCGGCAATAACGCGGGGCATACGGTGGTGGTGGGGGAACGCACCTACAAACTGCACTTGATCCCCTCGGGCATCCTCTCGCCGGGGACCACCTGCATCATCGGCAATGGGGTCGTGGTGGATCCCCAGGTGCTGTGTGGTGAAATGGAGTCCCTGCGCAGCGCAGGCATTTCCACCGCCAACTTATACATCAGTGAACGGGCCCACGTGATCATGCCTTACCACCGGGTCCTGGATGAGCTGGAAGAAGCGCATCGCGCGGTAAAAATCGGCACCACCGCCCGGGGAATTGGCCCCGCTTACGTCGATAAGTACCTGCGTATCGGGATCAGGATGCTCGATCTGACCAATCCCCAGCGTTTGGCAAGGCTTCTGGAGCAGGCGCTGGCGTTCAAGAACCCCCTGCTGCAGAAGGTGTACGGCCATCCTGGCTTCAGCAAGGAAGAACTTTTAGGCGAATACCTGGAGTACGGCCGCATCCTGGCGCCGCAGATCACCGACACTTCTCTGCTCCTGCAGAAGGCGCGGCAGCAGGGCCGCAAGATCCTTCTAGAGGGGGCCCAGGGTACGCTTTTGGACATTGATCACGGGACCTATCCCTTTGTCACCTCCTCCAATCCCACCGCGGGCGGAGCGGCTCCCGGTGCGGGTTTGGGCCCGAACCAGATCGATGAGGTAATCGGCGTGGTCAAGGCCTACACCACCCGGGTGGGTGAGGGTCCTTTCCCCACGGAACTGACCGATGCCACGGGAGACCTCATCCGCGAGCGGGGCAGGGAGTACGGTACCACCACCGGGCGGCCCCGGCGCTGCGGCTGGTTTGATGCGGTGATGGTGCGCTATGCCGCCAGGGTGAACGGGCTCACCGGTCTGGCCTTGACTCTGCTGGACGTTTTGGATGTGCTGGAGGAGGTCAAGGTTTGCGTGGCCTACGACTACCGCGGCCAGCGCCTGGAGCATTTCCCCACGGATCTGGATGTGCTTACGGACTGCAGGCCCATCTACGCCACTCTCCCCGGCTGGCAGCGGGCCACCGGCGCTGCGCGCAGCCGTGAGGAGCTGCCCAGCAAGGCCCAGGAGTATCTGGACTTCATTGCGGAGCAGGTGGGCTGTCCCATACAGATCGTCTCGGTGGGGCCCCGCCGGGATCAGACCATTTTCCTGTAGCCTAAGGTGAGCCCTTGACAAACCTACCGTTCTGCGCTATCATACTATCTGTAATCCCGTGAGCCATTAGCTCAGTCGGTAGAGCACCGGACTTTTAATCCGGGTGTCCCGCGTTCGAGTCGCGGATGGCTCACCAGAATGCCCCCATCGTCTAGCGGCCTAGGACATCGCCCTCTCACGGCGAAGACACCGGTTCAAATCCGGTTGGGGGTGCCAAATTGAAAGTGTCAGAGTTCAGCTGCGGCTGAACTCTTTTTGCATAAGAACCCTCCTTTTCACTCATATTATTGGCAAAGGAGGGACGAAGTGTGAATAGGACTGTAGGCTTAGTTATTGTGCTTTTGGTCGTTCTCGGTTTGGCCATCTACATAAACGCCCAGCGCAAGAGCGGAACCAACTGGCAGGATGGTACCTATGTGGCCAGATCGGATCCGGACGAACGGGGATGGTTTGGAGAGATCGAGATAGTTATCAAGGACGGGAAAATAACTGAGGTTAACTACGAGGAGTTGAATCAGGAAGGGCAGCGTAAGGACGAGAACTACCCCTATCCCGCGGGGCCCGAATCCCACGACGATTACGAACAGAGGTTGATCGATTCCCAAGACCCGGACAAGGTGGAAGCCATCTCCGGAGCTACCCAGACCCGGGATCGGTTTGTGGAAGCCGCCCAGGAAGCCCTCCGCAAGGCTGAAGAGGGAGACCAGTCCAGACCGCCGGCCATCATGCCCCGCCCGCAGCCCCCAGTGGAAACTGGCGGTACGAAGTGGCGGGATGGTACCTACACTGCCCGGACCGAATTCGACGACTATGGCTACTACGGCGAGATTGAACTGGTGATTGCCGATGGAAAGATTAGCGAGGTGCGCTACGACGAAAAGGATCGGGAAGGTAATCCCAAGGGAGAAGACTATCCTTACCCCCTGGGACCTGAATCTGAGGACAAGTATGAAGAGCAGCTTCTGGAAACCCAGGATCCAGAAAAGGTTGAGGTGATCACCGGGGCAACCCAGACCTGGGAGCGCTTTAAGGAAACAGCCCGTGAGGCCTTGCAGCAGGCCAGCGGGGAAGAAACGCCGGATCGGATGCAGCCCCAAACCCAGACGGGAACGGAAGGTTAGTAAGGGAACGGGAAAACCACCAGAGAAACAGAAAGGTGCAGCCTTCAGAAAGGAAGCTGCACCTTTTTATCTGAGTTCCAACCGGTAGTAGATGTCTCCGTCTCCATCGAGCTCCCCGCTGTCCACAAATCCCAGGGATGTGTAGAACTTGCGGGCTGCGATGTTATCTGGGCTGCAGGAAAGGACCACGGCCTCGGCTCTGCCATCTTGAAACGCCTTCATGATCTCCAGAAGCTGCAGCATGGCCTGGCGTCCATAGCCGCGTCCTTGGTATCTGCGATCGATCATCATCCGTGCCAGGTAAAACACGGTCTCGTCGTCTTCGGGGTCCTGTTCATCAGGGGGCTGGAAAATGGTGAGCACAAAGCCTACCATCTGCCCATGGGCGTAGATGGCATAGGGTAGCGGTACATCCCGGCCTTCCCTGCTTAAGGCATAGGCTTCCGCTAAGCTGTAGGCATTGGACGCAATGTGCTTCTTCTGGTCCTCAGCCACGCTTAGGCTCAGGCATTCCTCAAAGTTGTCCACGGAGATTTCCCTGAGGGTGACCATCGGCATCCCTTCCCTGAGCAGCAGGATAGAAAAAAGCTATACCCATTCCCCTTGAGTATAGCACGTTTTCAGGTGATGGAGCTGGCGGGGGGACTCGAACCCCCGACCTATTGATTACGAATCAATTGCTCTACCGGCTGAGCTACGCCAGCATAAAAATGGAGCGGATGACGAGGATCGAACTCGCAACCCTCGGCTTGGGAAGCCGATGCTCTACCATTGAGCTACATCCGCCTTTTCGCTTTTAATTATAGGCAAAACTAGCCGGGAAATCAAGGGGGGTATTGAAGGAAAATGCTCATCCGCAGGCGAAGTATTGGCAGCGCAGAAAGGTGTGGTTATCCTGGTGAAAAAGCGCATTTTCCATCTCGTGTTCCTTTTGACCCTGCTTTTGCCCTCACCGATCCTGGCCCGGGATTACATCGACATCTGGCCGGAAGGATGGTCGGAGGTAACCCCCCTCTTCACCACTAGTATATTTACCGACCGCTTTTTTGTTACCCACGATGCTCAGGGCACGAGCTTTCTCAGCGCGGATGGAACTTATTTTAAAGAAACGAACCTCACTTACCGCCGGGTTTACGCCGGTGCAATCCTCGAGGAAGTGGTGCTGCGCTCCCAGGTGGAGCTGGACAGCATCTTTTTAGGGCTGGGGGAGGGCGGCCGGCGCCATGTACTTTGGTTGGAGCACGGGCCCCAAGGGAGCAGCATCCAGCACACCAGCTTCGGCGTACCCTACGCACCTGAAGGTGTGCTTACAGTTTTGAGCGCGCCCAGCACCATCCAAGACCTCGCGGCAGATCAGGCCGGGGAAACGACCCATCTAGCCTGGTCGCAGCGGGATCGGTTTTTCCAGATCCGCTACACCCGCATCCAGGATGGGGAGATCGCCGCGGTGGAAACGGTCACCGATACGGAGGAGCTCTCCGTGCGGCCCAGTCTTGTGGTGGATTCCAGAGGCACTGTGCACCTGGCCTGGATGGAAACGGGGCCTGCCGGCGTAGAAATCAGATACAGCCGGCGGACGGAGGAGGGGTGGACCACCCCTCGGCGCGTTGGTGAAGGGTCTGTCCAGGACATCCAGCAGGGGGGCCTAATTGCCCTGGCCGCCTTCGGCGAGGAGGTGCACCTAGCTTGGGCGGCCCTGCCCCGGGGCTCCAGCCGCCTGCACATCTACCATGCCAGCATCAGCGCTGAGGGGGAGGTATCCCCGCCCCAGGTTCTCGCCCCAGGCAGCAAACCCCGCTTTGTCCAGGGAACCGACCGGCCTGAGCTGGTTTGGCAGAGCCCGGGAGCCTACGGCGTGGAGATTCACTATCTGCCCCCGGGCGAGGAGCCCATCAATCTCACCGTGGGGCGCCGGGGTGCCTTTCGTCCCGAGGCCTTTGCCGACGGGCAGTACCGCTATGTCTTCTGGCTCCATGCCAGCCCAGAGGGGGGCTATGAGGTTGTGGGGATCAACAACCAGTTCCCCAAAGCCCTCTCCCTGTGGCGCCAGATGGGCATCGATGAAGAAGCACCCTGGTACCATGTGGGTTTTCTCTTCCTCAGCACGCTCATGTTGAGCATGGTGTACACCGCAGCAAATTTGGGGGTAATCCTTCTAGCCGCGGGTTTGTACAGCCTGCTCCAGAAGGTGGAGCGCTACCGCAGGCAGCCCATCTGGTATCAGGTGGCCCTCTCGGCCGCTCTGCTTGTGGTGCTGCGCCGCCTGCCCTTTATTCCCGCAACCCATCCCCAGTTCTTTGGACCTCTGCACCACCTGCTCTGTGTGGCCACAGCCACCCTGGGGACCTGGCTGCTCTTGCATAGGGTCAGGCAGAGGGGGTTCCTGTTTACCATGGCTGCCTTGGTGATCTGGATGGTTCTATTCCAGTTTGCCGCGCTCATTCCCCAGAACATTTTGCTGTAGGGAGGCTTGTCGATGCGAATCAAACCTGGTTGGAAGGCTTTAGCCGGAGCAGTCTTGGCCCTTGGGGGGAGCATGGCGTTGGTTTTAGCCAGCTTCGCCCTGGCCGGTTTTCCCTTTAAGACGGAAATTCCGGCCCTCGTCATCTGGGGCGAATGTGCCTTCCTTCTGCTGCTCTTGGCCCTCCCGCTATTTCGCTAACTTCTCGATGATGGCCATGATTTCCCCGATCTTGGCATCGACATCATCTGTGTGCATGGCTTCCCGCACGCAGGTGTTGATGTGATCCTGGAGGATCTGGGTGTTGACCGTGCGCAAAATGGCTTGGGTGGCCAGGATTTGATTGGAAATGTCCACGCAGTAGCGGTCCTCTTCCACCATGCGCAAAAGCCCATCTAACTGGCCCCTGGCTGTCTTGAGCAGCCGGGTTATTTTTTCGCTATCGCTTCTCATCGGCCGAAAAGCCCCTTCTTGTCCCGGATGGCCACAACCTCATAGCCCGCATCGGTGACGGCGTTTCTGACCGCCTGCTCGTCCCAGCTCCCAGCCACGGTGAGCACGGCCTGCCCCTTCTTGAAGCTGACTTCGGCGGTGATTCCCGGCAGGGCATTGAGGGCCTTTTCCACCCGGTTTTGACAGTGCTCACAGCTCATACCTTTGATCTCCACGACTTTTTTCATCTGCAACACACTCCCATGTCTTAATTTGGCTTAAACTTCCTCAAGCGCAGGGCGTTGGTCACCACAAAGATGGAACTCAAGCTCATGGCCGCGGCCGCGTACATGGGGCTCAGCCTCCAGCCGAAGAGGGGGTAGAAGAGCCCAGCAGCCAAGGGGATGCCTAAACTGTTGTAGAAAAAGGCCCAGAACAGGTTTTGCTTGATGTTGCGCAGGGTGGCTTTGCTCAGCTTGATGGCGGTAACCACATCCCGCAGATCGTTTTTCACCAGGACAATATCGGCTGACTCCAGGGCCACGTCGGTACCGGCCCCGATGGCGATGCCCACATCGGCCCGGGCCAAGGCGGGGGCGTCGTTCACACCGTCACCCACCATGGCCACCTTTTTGCCCTGCTCCTGCAGGCTGTGGATTTCCCGCTCTTTATCTTCCGGCAGCACTTCGGCGCGCACCAAGCGCAGTCCCAGCTCCTTGCGGATGGCCTCGGCTGTGCGTCTGTTATCCCCGGTGAGCATGACCACATCCACCCCCAGCTGCTGCAGCTCCGCGATGGCCCCAGGGCTGGAGGGCTTAACCAGGTCAGCGGCGGCAATGAGGCCCAAGATGCGCCGTGTATCCGCGAAGTACATGGGGGTCTTGCCCTGTTCCGCCAGCTCATCCGCCTTGGCCTCGAATTCACCCAGGTTCACCCCTTGTTCCTGCATAAAGGCGAGATTGCCCGCCAGATAGGTCTGTCCGCCCAGGCGGGCCTGGATGCCCCTGCCGGGTACGGCCAAAAACTCTTCCACCGGCGCAAGTTCAAGGCCAGCTCGGTTCGCTTCCGCCACGATGGCTTCCGCCAAGGGATGTTCAGAGGGCTTTTCCAGGGAGGCGCCGATTTGCAGAAGCTCCTCTGGGGTCAGTCCCGGAGCAGGGATCACATCCGTAACCTGGGGTGTGCCCGCGGTGATCGTTCCCGTTTTGTCCAGGACCACCGTGTCCACACTGTGGGCGGTTTCCAGTGCCTCCGCCGACTTGATCAAAATCCCGTGGAGGGCGCCCTGGCCCGTGCCCACCATGATGGCCACCGGGGTGGCCAGTCCCAAGGCGCAGGGGCAGGAGATGACCAGCACCGCCACGGCGGTGGTGAGGGCGAACTCAAAGGGGTAGCCCAAAAGCAGCCAGATAACAAAGGATACAAGGGCGATGGCGATCACCACGGGCACGAAAACAGCGCTGATTTTATCCGCAAGTTTGGCGATGGGAGCCTTGGAGGCCCCGGCCTCTTCCACCAGGCGGATGATCTGGGCCAAGGTGGTGTCATCGCCAATGCGCGTGGCTTGGAACTTGAAGGAGCCCGCCTTGTTCAAGGTGGCGGAAATCACCTGATCGCCCACGGTTTTGGCCACCGGTATGCTCTCACCAGTGATGGCGGACTCATCGATGGCGGAACTGCCTTCCACGATGATGCCATCCACGGGTATGCTCTGCCCCGGGCGGATCACGATGATATCTCCCACGACCAGATCCGCCACGGGAACTTCCACTTCGGCGCCGCCGCGGATTACCGTGGCCGTTTTGGGGGCCAGGTCCATCAGCCGGGCGATGGCATCGCTGGTGCGGCCCTTGGAGCGGGCCTCCAGGAACTTACCTAAAGTGATCAGCGTCAAGATCATGGTGGCTGATTCGAAGTACAGATCGTGGCTGTATCTAGCCACCACTGCCCACTCTCCGTGGCCCAGCCCATAGCTGATGCGGAAGAGGGCGAAGATGCCGTAGGCCACAGCCGCTCCAGAGCCGATGGCAATGAGGGAATCCATGTTGGGGCTCCTCCGACAGAGGGTTTTCAGCCCCATCTGGAAGTAGGCGCGGTTCACATACAGCACGGGCAGTGTCAGCAGAAGCTGCACCAGGGCCATGGTTGCGGCGTTTTCCAGGCCTAAGAGAAAAGAGGGAAGGGGCAGGCCCACCATGGGGCCCATGGCTACGTACATCAAAAGAACCATGAACACCAAGGAGATGACCACCCGTGTTTTCAGCTGGGCGATTTCATCTTCGATACCGCCTGCCGCCCGGGCCTGGGTTTTCTCCCCGGCAGCGGAAGCCGGCGCCGCCAAGTAGCCCGCATCGCTTACTGCGGTAACAATCTGGCTTGGTTCCAGCAGGTTTTCATCGTATTCCACCACCATGCTGTTGGACAGAAGATTTACGGTCACGGAGCTTACCCCTTCCACCTTGCCCACGGCCCTTTCCACCGCGGCTGAGCAGGCGGCGCAGGTCATTCCGGTTACTGTATATTTCTCTTTCTTCATCTCGTTCACTCCCCACTACACCCCCGGGGGGTGTCGTTGAGTTCAGTGTACAGGATTAGGGTGTGCACTGTCAAGGTCGCTCACGCAAAAAAACAGAGAAGCAGTGTGCACTGCTCCTCTGTGGTGGAGTGTCCTTTAGAGTCTGCCCACCAGTTCAATGCCGGGCCGCAGGGTCTTTGCCCCTGGGCGCCACTTCGCCGGGCAGACTTGATCGCCGTGCTCCGCCACATACTGGGCAGCCTGCACTTTGCGCAGGAGCTCCGCGGCGTCCCGGCCGATGCTGTTATCGTTGATCTCGTAGGAGACAATTCTGCCTTGGGGATTGATGATGAAGCTGCCCCGCAGAGCCATACCTTCATCTTCGATGTAGACTCCGAAGTCCCGGCACAGTTGGCCTGTGGGGTCGGCCAGCATGGGATATTTGACCCGCTTGATGGTATCGGAAGCATCATACCAAGCCTTGTGCACAAAATGGCTGTCGGTGGACACGGAGTAGATTTCGGTGCCGTTCTTCTGGAACTCTTCGTAAAGGTCTGCCAAGTCGCTCAGTTCAGTGGGGCAGACAAAGGTGAAGTCAGCGGGGTAAAAGACGAAGACGGACCAGTGGCCCAAGACATCTTCTTTACTTACGTCTTTGAACTCCCCGTTGTGAAAGGCCTTGACCTTAAAGTCGGTGATTTCTTTGCCGATTAAAGACATGCAGATCCCCCTTGAATAGTATGGTAATGAGTATCGTTAGCATTTATTATACTGGGTTCTGGGCCGCTGTCAAGACTGTTCCGCCCATTTTATGTGGGACTCTGCTCGGCTTCCAGCCCCCAGGCATTTTACGCAAGGCTGTTCTTGATTTTTCCCCCGGCAGCTGATATAATTGTTTCGTCATAAGGTGCGCCTATAGCTCAGAGGATAGAGCACCGGCCTCCGGAGCCGGGTGCGCAGGTTCGAGTCCTGCTAGGCGCGCCATATCTTTTGCCAACAACTGCTCTCCGTCCCGGGGAGCTTTTTTGTTTGGGCAGGAATTACCAGGCAGCTGTCCAAGTAATAGGGCAGCGGCCCTGCAGACTAAGGTGTGAAAGGGAGGACTGAGATGACAGCCAAGATCATCGATGGTAAAGGCATTGCCCAGGAGATCCGGGCGGAGCTGGCCCGTAAAGTAGCGGAACTCACTGCCCAGGGCAAAACCCCGGGACTGCATGTGATTCTGGTGGGCGACAACCCCGCCTCCAAGGTGTATGTCCGCAACAAACAGCGGGCCTGTGAAGAAGTGGGGATCAGCTCCACTGTACACCGCCTGGCGGAGGAGACTACCCAGGTGGAGCTTCTGGGTTTGATTGAGGATTTGAACAACGACGAGAAGGTGCACGGCATTTTGGTGCAGCTGCCCCTGCCCGGGCACCTGGACGAAGAAGCGGTGATCAACGCCATCTCCCCAGAAAAGGATGTGGATGGCTTCCACCCCCTAAATGTTGGTAAGATGTACATCGGCACAGGGGGTGTTGTGCCCTGCACCCCGGCGGGCGTGTTGGAACTGGTAAAGCGCACAGGGGTGCCCATTGCCGGTAAGCACGTGGTGGTCATCGGGCGCAGCAACATCGTGGGTAAACCCGCGGCTTTCCTGTTCCTCAAGGAGAATGCCACGGTGACCATCTGCCATTCCCGCACGGCCGATGTGGCCGCTGAAGCCCGCCGGGCGGATATCCTGATCGCGGCTGTGGGGCGGCCCCAACTCGTGAAAAAGGACTGGGTGAAACCGGGGGCAGTGGTTATCGATGTGGGCATCAACAGGGTGGATGGCAAACTCGTGGGAGATGTGGATTTCGAGGAAGTGAAAGAAGTGGCCGGAGCCATTACTCCCGTGCCGGGAGGCGTGGGCCCCATGACCATCGCCATGCTGCTTAAGGCCACGGTGGAGGCGGCGGCTAGGGGCTAAAGGGCTGGGCGAATTGCCGCATCACCGTAACCAGGTGCCGGGCCTGGGGGATCCTCCCCTGGGCGGGGATCACCCAGCCGAAGGTCTTGCGGAAGGGTTGCGCTTCCCAAAAGGGAGCAAAGCAGTTTTCCCAGGTGGGTCCTTCCAACTTGTCCCAGAGGGGAGCCAAGGCCAGGGCCCCGTGGAGCTCAGCGGCCAGTTCTTCTTCCACCACAGCCAGGTCCACCAGGCGGCTGCGCCAGGCCTGCAGCAGCTCCTCTTTGGAGCTGGCATGCTCTACTCTCCAGGTTAAGCCGTTGGCCCGCAGCTCAGGCTCCAGCCAGTTTTGCAGCGCTGCGAACTCCGCAGCGCTGCTGTGGATCCACAGGGTCAGCTCCCCCGGGGGCGGCGGTGCCACCATCACCTGGGCGGCCCAAAAGGGGAGAAAAACCAGGGGCAGAAGCGCCAGGGCCAAGACCGCGGCGATGAGCAGCGGGTGGCTGGAGGCCGGAGGCGGATCGTATTTGGGCGGGCGCGGGTTTTTTTCCTTCTCCCGCTTGGCTTCCAGCGCCTCTTTTTTGGTGCGGATGTACTTTTTCTGTTCCTCTAGATAGTCCCGGTAGCTCAAGATCTGACCCCTTTCCTTTGGCCTTGCTAGTATGTCCCAAGGCGGGGGAGGATATTGACCGGGCGCGTAGTATACTAAAAACGATAGGATAATTTCATACCCGGATTGGTGCCGCGCTGCCGCCCAGGCGGCCAGGCGGAGAATAGGGAAGTTGGGCTCGGCAACGAGAAACCACGCGGTCCCGCCACTGTATACAGGGAGCGGTCCATAGAATCCACTCACTCATGTGGGGAAGGAATGGATGCGCGATGATCTGGGAGCCAGGAGACCTGCCAATTCGGAAGCTTGGAGGACCATCTTTCGCGGAAAGGAGGGTACCGTTTTTTGTTCTCCCTAGCGACGGTGTCCTAGGGTGTTATTCTTTTCTTGAGGAGAGATGAGCAATGAGAAAGAGTTTGGCCTTAGCCTTGGTCCTGGTGTTCAGCCTCACCATGGCAGCCGCGGCTGCTCCCCAGCGCATCGTATCTCTTGCGCCCAGTATCACTGAAAACCTCTTTGCCCTGGGCGTTGGTGAACGGGTCGTGGGGGTGACCAGTTGGTGCACCTATCCCGAGGAGGCCCAATCCCGGACGGTGGTGGGGGATGCCCTCAATCTCAACCTGGAAGTGCTGCTCAGCCTGGAACCTGACTTGGTGGTGGGCGATGCCACCTTGGTCCAGGGCCACCTGGAAACACTGGAAAGCTTAGGCATTCCCACTTTCGTCATCGCACCCTCCACCATTGCTGAAGTGGAGGCCTCTTTGGTGGAGCTGGGGGCAG
>DGEY01000065.1:23365-31185 GCA_002391385.1 Firmicutes bacterium UBA3914
GGCAGTTTCCTGCATGAACTGGTGGAGCTGGCCGGAGGAGAAAACATCGCGGGGGATGCGGATAACCCCTGGCCTGTGTTCAGCGAGGAGCTGGTCATTGAAAGGGATCCGCAGGTGGTGATCCTCACCAGCTACAACCTGGAGGAAGCCCTCAGCAGGCCCGCCTGGCAGGCCACCAGCGCCTTCAAGAATGGCCATGTCTACGAAGTGAACCCCGACATCTACTCCCGGTCTACTCCCCGCATCTTGGATGCCTTAGCTGAACTCATCGCCATTTTGGATGAGACCCGGCCATGAGGAGGGTGCTGCGCCGCGTAGGAGGCGCTCTGTTTCTGCTCTTCACCGCGGCGGTGGTGGCCACCGCCTTGGGCTCCGTGAACATCCCCCTCGCCCATGTGCTGGGGATTTTGGCGGCGCGGCTGCCCGGCCTGGGGGAGCTGATCGAGCCTGGTTGGTCCCCTGCCCACGAAGTGATCGTACTGCGGGTGAGGCTGCCCCGGGTGCTTTTGGCCCTGGTTGTGGGCGGGGGCTTGAGCGTGGCGGGGGTTTTGTTCCAGGGAAGCCTGCGCAACCCCCTGGCTGACCCTTACGTCATCGGCGTTTCCGCGGGGGCCTCCCTGGGCGCCGCCGTGGGGCTGCTCTTGGTGATTCCCCGGGGGATTGTGGGGTATGGCTTTCTGCCCCTCTTTGCCTTCGCCGGAGCGGTATTGGCTACCCTGGCCGTGTCCCGCCTGGGGCAGCGCCGGGGCAGGCTGGAGCCCACGAGTCTCCTTTTGGCCGGCGTGGCCCTTGGGGCTTTTCTCACCGCGGTGGTCTCGCTGCTCATGGTCCTGCGCATCGAAAACCTGCAGGATGTGTACCTGTGGCTCATGGGCAGCCTCTCGGGGCGGACCTGGAGCCATGTGTCCATGGCCGCTCCCTATGTATTCCTCGGTTTGGCTTTGGCCCTGTGGCTGGCCAAGGACTTGAACGTGTACCTTCTGGGGGAGGAGGCCGCCCACAGCCTGGGCATCGATGTGCAGAGGGTGCAGCGCTTAGTGCTGCTCATCGGTTCCCTCATGGCCGCGGCCTGCGTGGCGGTCTCGGGTGTAATCGGCTTTGTGGGTCTGATGGTACCCCATGCCCTCCGTTTGATCGTGGGTGCGGAGCACCGGAGGCTGGTTTTCCATTCCCTCTGGGCCGGCGCTGTCTTCTTGCTCTTGGCTGATACCTTGGCGCGCACTGTCTTTTCGCCCTTGGAGATTCCGGTGGGGATTATCACCGCCTTCGTAGGCGGCCCCTTTTTCATCTACCTGTTGAAAAGAGGTTCGGATTTCCATGGCTAAGCTGCATTTAGCAGAGGTCACCTACGCCTATTCAGAAGAGCCGGTGGTGCGCGCCCTCACCCTCAGCCTGGAGTCTGGACGGTTTTACGGCGTGGTGGGCCCCAACGGAGCGGGAAAATCCACCCTGCTGAAACTCATGGACGGCTACATCCGGCCCCAACAGGGTGTGGTCTACCTCAACGGCCGGGATCTGCGCAGCTACAGCCTGGCGCAGCTGGCCAGGGAGATCGCCCTCATTCCCCAAACCTCTTACTATTTCCCCTTCACCGTGGAAGAAATGGTACTTTTGGGGCGCACACCCTTTTACTCCCGCTGGGGAGCACCCAGCGCGCGGGATCGGCGCATCGCCCAGGCCAGTATGGAAATCACCGGCGTGGCCCAGCTGGCGGGGCGCCTGGTGAGCGACCTCAGCGGAGGGGAAAGGCAGCGGGTCACCTTGGCCCGGGCCTTCGCCCAGGAAACCAAGGTGTTGCTCCTGGATGAGCCCACCAACCATCTGGACCTGGAGCACCAGATCAGCACCTGCCGCCTGCTTAAGGAGAGGAGCCGGCAGGGGGTTACGGTGGTGGCGGTGCTCCACGATTTGAACCTGGCGGCCAGCTTCTGCGATCACATCTTTGTACTGGATCAAGGGAGGCTGGTCCAGGAGGGTCAGCCTGGGGAAGTGTTCACCCCCGAGCTGATTGCTCAGGTGTTCCGCGTGGAGGTGCCCACCCTTCGCCATCCCCTCACCGGGCGGCCGATTATCGCACCATAAAAGGGAAGCTGCGCGGTTATACTACCAGCAGGGAGCAGCAAAGGAGGATGAGGGATGGTGAAATGGCGCGCCGTGATGGCCGCGGCCCTGCTGGTACTGGCTGGTTTGCTCCTCTGGTCCGTTTTTTCCCCGCCGGAGATGCCCTTAAGTGAACCTGAGGTGGAATCTGAGGAGCCCAAAGGCAGCTGGGAAGAACCTGTGGTGCAGGTGGTGCAGCAGGTGGGCCCCAGCACGGTGAAGATCGAAACCACTAGGGAAGTCTTGGTGGATCAGTTCTTCTTCCAGCAGCTGGAGCGGAGGCAGGGTATCGGGTCTGGGGTAATCTACAGGGAAGATGGATATATCCTCACCAACCACCATGTGGTGGCAGGTGCTGAACAGATTCGGGTACAGCTGGCGGACGGCCGTTCCTTTACCGGCACGGTGGTGGGGGGAGATCCCCTCACTGATCTGGCGGTGGTGAAGGTGGAAGCCCAGGGACTGCCTGTGGCCTCCTTCGGCGATTCCAATGAACTGCGGGTGGGGCAGGGCGTGATCGCCATCGGCAACCCCCTGGGGCAGGATAACACGGTGACAACGGGGGTGGTGAGCGCCCTGAATCGGGACCTTTTGGTGGACCCCAGGGAAAACCGTTACCTGGAAGGGATGATTCAAACGGATGCGGCCATCAACCCGGGCAATTCCGGGGGACCGCTCATCGACTACCGGGGCCAGGTGATCGGCGTGACCACAGCCATCATTGAACAGGCCCAGGGCATCGGTTTTGCCATCCCCTCTTCCACAGCCAAAGCCATCGGCGATCAGATCATCTCCCACGGCAGACCCCTGCGCCTGGGAGTGCTGGGGGGTTCTCTGACACCCGCCCTGGCCCAGAGCATCCGGGAGCAGACCGGTATGGAGCTGGCCGTGGAGCGGGGCGCCTTTATCACCAGGGTGCTGCCGGACACCCCGGCAGAGGCCGCTGGTTTGGCCCAGGGGGATGTGATCACCGCGGTGAACGGCCAGGAGATCGCCGGCATGCGGGAGCTGAGGGATGCAGTCCAGCAAGGGGGATTCGGCGGAAAGCTCCAACTGGCCTTCTACCGGGGGGCCAGCCGGCAGCAGGTGGAAGTTACGTTATAGGAAAGAGCAGCTGAATGTCTGCCGCTGGGAACAAGCGGACTTGGGCTCAGTCTGCTTCTTTTTTTTCGCCTGGTTGTGTGTTATGATACTTATACGGCTTATGCATTTTCTGGCAAGGGAGTCAAATTATGTATGTAGTGTGCAGCGAGCATTTGGAACAAGCCATCGATGAGTTCGTGGATGTATACGAAATGCCCCCGGATCTCTACGAACTGGAGGAGGTCTCCTTAACTGACTGGACAGCGCCTACACGCTGCACTTTTTGTGATCGTCCTCCCAAGTACTTGGTGGTTTAGGGGGGTAGGTCGGTGCATGTTCAGATTGTCGCGGTAGGCAAGCTTAAGGAGCAGTACTTGGTCCAGGGCATAGAAGAGTACAAAAAGCGCATGGGCCGCTACGGGCGTCTGGAGATCCTGGAGGTCAAGGAAGAGAGCTTTACCGAGCCCCTGAGCGACAAGGAGATCCAGGAGATCCTCCGCCGGGAAGGGGAACGGATCCTCAAGGAGCTCAAGCCGAGAAGCTTTGTGGTGGTACTGGATCGGGGTGGACGGGCCCTCTCCTCCGAGGAGCTGGCGGAGGAGTTTCAGCGGGTGGCCCTGGGCGGCACCAATCAGCTGGTGTTTGTGATCGGAGGCTCCTGGGGTCTAGACGAGCAGGTCCTGCAGCGGGCAGACCTGGTGCTCTCCTTTTCCAAGTTCACCTTCCCGCACCAGCTTATGCGTTTGATCCTATTGGAACAGGTCTACCGGGCGTTTACCATAATTAATAAGGAAAGGTACCACAAATGAACTGACAAAAGGAGGTGTGTCCATGCGCTGGAACAAGATTTCTGATGCGGTCATTAGACGCCTGCCGCTCTATCTCCGTGTCCTGGATGAGCTGGCCAACGAGCAGGATGTGACTTTGATCTCCTCGCAGGAACTGGGCGTGAAAGCGGGGGTGGGCCCGGCCCTGGTGCGCAAGGATCTGGCCTGGTTTGGCGAGTTTGGTAAGCAAGGTGTGGGGTATGAGGTCGGCTTTTTACGCAACGAACTGAGGAAAATTCTCAATCTGGAACAGGAGATGGCGGTGGCCCTGGCTGGAGTGGGCAGCCTCGGCGAAGCGCTGGTCCGCTATCATCTCAAGCGCTATGCCGACAACGACAGCTTTAACCTGCGTCTAGCAGCCCTTTTTGACAGTGATCCAGCTAAGGTGGGAACCTCGGTGGAAGGGATCCCCATCTCCTCCCTGGAAGAGATTCCCCGGAAAGTGGCAGAGGAGCAGATCAGGATCGCGGTGCTGGCGGTGCCCGCGGATGCAGCCCAGGATGTGGCCAACCGCTTTATCCGGGCGGGGGTGAACTGCCTCCTCAACTATGCGCCGGTGAAGCTCATGGCTCCCGACACGGTGCAGGTCGCCAGCGTGGATCTGTCCCTGGAGCTGCAGCGCCTTGCATACTACGTTCCCAAACCAGCGAACTAGGTGAGGAGGCACGGGATTGACAGAACGGATTGATCTACTTGTTATGGGAGGAGGCCCGGCCGGCTATGCCGCGGCTATTCGCGCCAGCCACTTGGGGAAAAACGTGGTGATTGCCGAGCGTCAAAGGCTCGGCGGAACCTGCCTGAATCGCGGCTGTATACCCACTAAGGCCCTCTTGGAGAGTGCCCACTTCTACGCGGGGTTGAGTTCCGCGGGCCTCCACGGCGTGGAGCTGGAGGTCAAGGGCCTGGATTACGGTCAGGTGATCAAAAACAAAGACCAGATCGTCCAAGGCCTAGTCAAGGGCCTGGAGTTTCTCTTGGACAAGCGGCGGATCAGGGTGCTGGCAGGCCAGGCGCGCTTCCTGCCCTCGGGAGAAGTGCAGGTGGGGGAGGATGTCTTCCAGGCCGACCATGTGCTGGTGGCCACGGGGACCGAACCCCTGGAACTGCCCGGCCTGGAGGCGGACGGCCAGGTTGTGGTGAACAGCGATCAGCTCCTGGACCGCCCTGCGTTACCGGAATCTCTGGTGATTGTGGGGGGCGGGGTGATTGGCTGCGAGTTTGCCACTGTTTTCGCTTCCTACGGAGTGGAAGTTACCGTGGTGGAGCTGCAGGATCGCATCCTGCCCATGGAGGATGTGGAGATCAGCAGGGCTCTTACCCGTGAGTTCAAAAAGCGCCGGATCAAGGTGCTGACAGAAGCGAAGGTCCTTGGGGTGGAACGGGGCCAGGGAGCTCAAGTTACCATTGAGCAGAAAGGTCGCAGCGTCGAGCTTGCCGCGGATCTCGTTTTGGTCTGCGTGGGCCGCCGGCCGGTACTGCCTGAAGGTTTCCCCGGGGAGCTGGATGCCCGGGGCTATGTGCGGGTTAACGAGCGCTTCCAGACATCGGTGCCCCATGTCTATGCCGCCGGAGACGTTATCGGCGGAGTGCAGCTGGCCCATCTGGCCTTTGAGGAAGGCTGGGCGGCTGTGCACAACATGTACGGACAGCCCGCCAGGCAGGAGTGGTTCGTGCCCGCCTGCGTGTACACCAAACCGGAGATCGCCTCGGTGGGTCTAACGGAAGAGGAGGCGCGCCGGCGCGGCGGCGAAGTGATCACGGCTAAGTACTCCCTGAAGGGCAACGGCAAAGCTGTGATCGCGCGGGAAGACTCTGGTTTTGTCAAGTTCGTGGCCGAGCCCGGGGGGAGGGTACTGGGCGTGCACATCATCGGTCCCCAGGCCACCGAACTGATCGCCGGAGCGGCGCTGGCCCTGGAACAGGGACTCACCCTCCAGGATTGGGCCCAGGTGATCTACCCCCATCCCACCGTTTCCGAGTCCATAAAGGAGGCGGTACTTTCCGCCCTGGGCTGCGGACTGCACTCGCTGTAGGCCAAGGCGATGCCAGGATAGGAAATATAGATGTTGAGGAGGAAGAGCGATGCTAAGTGACATTGAAATTGCCCAACAGGCCAAGCTGCGCCCCATTACCGAAATTGCGGCGAAGCTTTCTCTGTCGGAAGACGATATTGAGCTGTACGGGAAGTACAAAGCCAAGGTGAGCAATGCGGTCTATGATCGGCTGAAAGACAAACCTAGCGGGAAGCTGATCTACACAACCGCGATCACCGCCACCCCCGCAGGTGAGGGTAAGACGGTGACCACCATCGGACTCACCCAGGCCCTGGGGAGATTGGGCAAAAACGTGGCGGCCTGCATCCGGGAACCATCTTTGGGTCCCACCTTCGGGATTAAGGGCGGCGCCGCCGGCGGCGGTTATTCCCAAGTTGTGCCCATGGAAGATATCAACCTCCACTTTACCGGGGATATCCATGCGGTGACCACAGCCCACAACCTGCTCGCGGCCATGCTGGACAATCACATTGCCCAGGGCAATGCCTTGAACATCGATCCCAAGCGCATTGTGCTCCGCAGGGTCCTGGACATCAACGACAGGCAGCTGCGGAATATCGTGATCGGCCTGGGCGGCCTGGGCGATGGCTATGTGCGGGAAGCCGGCTTTGACATTTCGGTAGCTTCGGAAATCATGGCCATTTTGTGCCTGGCCAGCGATCTCCAGGATCTCAAGGAGCGGGTTGGCCGGATGCTGGTGGCCTATACCTACGATCGCAAGCCCGTTTACGCCCGGGACCTGAAGGCGGAAGGCGCCATCGCCGTGATCATGAAGGATGCCATCAAGCCCAACTTAGTGCAGACCCTGGAAGGCCAGCCGGTGTTCATCCACGGCGGACCCTTTGCCAACATCGCCCACGGCAACAACAGCATCATCGCCACCCGCCTGGCTTTGAAGCTGGCCGACTACGTTGTGACCGAGGGCGGTTTTGCCTCTGACTTAGGTGCCGAGAAGTTCTTCGACATCGTCCACGGCTATTCCGGCCTGAAGCCCGACGTGGCGGTGCTGGTGGTTTCGGTGCGGGCCTTGAACATGCACGGCGGAGTGCCCAAAGAAGAGGTGCAGGTGACCAATTTGGAGGCTCTGCGCAAGGGCTTGGCCAATCTCGACAAGCATGTGGAAAATCTCAAGAAGTTCGGCCTGCCCATCGTCGTGGCCATCAACCAGTTCCCCACGGATACACCTGAGGAGCTGGAGCTGGTGCGCCAGCACTGTGCGGAGCTGGGTGTGCGCAGCGCCATTTCCCAAGTGGTGGCCAAGGGCGGAGCAGGCGGCGAGGAACTGGCTAAAACAGTACTGGAGGTTCTGGAGAGTGAACCGGCCCAGTTTGAGCCCCTCTACGACTGGAAGCTGCCCATTAAGTCCAAGCTGGAAATTCTGGCTAAGGAGATCTACGGGGCGGATGATGTGGTCTACACGCCCAAGGCTGAGCGGTCCATCCGGGATCTCACCAAGCTGGGCTATGGAGAGCTGCCGGTGTGCGTGGCTAAGACGCAGCACTCCATCTCGGATAATCCCAAGCTCAAGGGAGTGCCCAAGGGCTGGAAGCTGACCATCACCGATGTCCGCCCGTCGCTGGGAGCTGGCTTTTTGGTGTGCTTAGCAGGTGATATCATGACCATGCCAGGTCTACCCGCCAAGCCCGCCGCGGAGAATGTGGACATCGACGCGGAAGGCCGGATTACAGGCCTGTTCTAGGGCTGAGCTCTGCTGGGCGGGGGTAACTTAGTGTAAAGTTACTGTAGGACAGGCAAT
>DGEY01000099.1:0-10126 GCA_002391385.1 Firmicutes bacterium UBA3914
AGATGTGTATAAGAGACAGGTGCTCAAGGGAGGCCTACTGGCTGATCGGGCCGCGGTGGTCAGGGAGAAGATGATCCCTTACCAGTGGAAGGCCCTCAATGACCTGCTCCCCGATGGGGAGCCGAGTCATGCCATAGAAAATCTGCGCATCGCCGCGGGTGAAAAGACTGGTGAGTTCAAGGGCATGGTCTTTCAAGATAGCGATGTGGCCAAATGGCTGGAGGCAGTGGCCTACAGTCTGGCGACCCATCCCGATCCCCAGCTGGAGGCCACCGCGGATGAAGTGATCGATCTGGTGGCCCGGGCCCAGCAGCCCGATGGCTACCTCAACTCGTATTACACCATCGTGGATCCAGAAAACCGCTGGACCAATTTGGCGGAAAACCATGAGCTGTACTGCGCCGGCCATTTTATCGAAGCGGCCGTGGCCTATTACGAAGCCACGGGGAAGGACAAGCTCCTGCAGGTGGTCTGCAAGCTGGTTGAGCACATCGATTCCATCTTCGGCCCGGAAGAGGGAAAGAAAAAGGGTTACCCTGGCCATGAAGAGATCGAGCTGGCCCTGATCAGGCTCTACAGGGTGACCAGGGATGAGCGGCACTTGAGGCTCGCCCAGTTCTTCGTGGAGGAGCGGGGGAAACAGCCCAACTACTTCGAAGAGGAAGCCCGGGCCCGGGGCCCGCAGCGCTCCCCCAATTGGGGCCTGTTCGGCCTGGATTATAACCAAGCCCACCTGCAGGTGCGGGAACAGACCACGGTGGAGGGGCATGCGGTGCGGGCCATGTACCTGTTCAGCGCGGTGGCGGATCTCGCCCAGGAAACAGGCGATCCCCAGCTGCTGCAGGTAAGCAAGACCCTGTGGGACAACATGGTCAGCCGCCGCATGTACATCACGGGCGGGATTGGCTCCCAGGCCCACGGCGAGGGTTTTACCATTGACTACGATCTCCCCAGCAGCAGGGCCTACGCCGAGACCTGCGCGGCCATCGGGCTCTTTTTCTGGGGGCACCGCCTGCTGCAGCTGGAGCCGGATAACAGATACGCGGATGAGATGGAGCGGGCGCTGTACAACGGTATTCTAAGCGGCATGTCCTGGGAAGGGGACCGCTTCTTCTACGTCAACCCCCTGGAGGTTGACCCCGCGGTGTGCCGGGCCCGCCATGATCACCGCCATGTCAAAGCCACCCGCCAAGGCTGGTTTGCCTGCGCCTGCTGCCCGCCTAATCTGGCGCGGCTTTTAACCTCCCTTCACCACTACATCTACAGCTGCGGACCCCAGGGACTGTTTGTGCACTTCTTCGCCGACAGTGCAGTGGAGTTCCCCGCCGCCGGGAAAAAGGTGGGGCTCCGCCAGACCACCGACTATCCCTGGGATGGCCGGGTGCAGTTGGATCTGGACCTGGAAGGAGAGGCCCCGTTCAGCCTCCATGTGCGCCTGCCCGGCTGGTGCAGGCAGGTGGAAGTCAAAGTGAACGGAGAAGTGCTTTCCGACCTGGCCGGGCACACCCACCGGGGCTACCTGGTTCTCACCAGGACCTGGCGGGCAGGGGATCGGGTGGAGCTGGATCTGGCCATGCCCGTGGAAAAGGTCTACGCCCATCCCAAGGTGCGGGAGGCCGCGGGCCGCATCGCTCTGCAGAGGGGCCCTGTGATCTACTGCTTGGAGGAAGTGGATAACGGCCCCGACCTCCACTCTCTGCTGCTGGCCCGGGAGCCACGCTTCCAGGTGGCCCGCGAGCCGGAGCTGGGCGTTCCGGCCATCTCTGCGCAGGGTTTCCGCTTGGAAGCAGCGGGCAGCCAACTCTATACCACGGAAAAGCCCCGGCGGACGGCGGTGACCATCAAAGCCATCCCCTATTTCGCCTGGGACAACCGCAGGCCCGGGGCCATGCTGGTTTGGATGAGGGCGGAAGGAGAAGGGTGATTTTAGAGGGCTTAAGCAGGAAGTGTTGAGTCTAAATAGAAGAACAATTAAGACAGGGTGCGGCTGCGAGGGCCGCTCCTTTTCGGAACTTCTTGCAAGCGAGGTGCTGAGATGAGTGAAGTGAAGTACGTAATCGGCGTAGACTTCGGCACTGATTCCGCACGTGCTCTGGTCGTGAACGCGGAAACCGGTGAGGAGCTGGCCAGCGACGTAGCCCACTACAAGCGCTGGTCCGAGGGCTTGTACTCCGATGCGGCGAAGAACCAGTTCCGCCACCATCCCCTCGACTATCTGGAAAGCCTGGAAGAGTGCATCACCGGCGCCCTGAAGAAGCTGCCGGCCGAGGTGGCGGAAAACGTCATCGGCATCGGCATAGACACCACGGGTTCCACTCCCGCGCCGGTGGACGAGAACGGCACACCACTGGCCCTTCTTGATGAGTTCCGGGATAACCCCAATGCCATGTTCATCCTCTGGAAGGATCACACCGCCGTCCAGGAGGCTGCGGAGATCAACAAGCTGGCCAAGACCTGGGGCGGCGTGGATTACACCAAGTACGAAGGAGGCGTGTACTCCTCCGAGTGGTTCTGGGCGAAGATTCTGCACATCCTGCGGGTAGATGAAAAGGTGCGCCAGGCCGCCCATTCCTGGGTGGAAGTGTGCGACTGGATTCCCGCGGTACTCACTGGGACAACCGATCCGAAAGTCCTCAAGCGCAGCCGCTGCGCCGCAGGGCATAAGGCCATGTGGCATCCGGAGTGGGGCGGACTGCCTTCGGAGGAGTTTCTGGTTAAACTCGATCCCCTCCTGAAGGGTGTCAGGGAGCGGATGTTTGAGGAAACATACACCTCCGATGAAAAGGCCGGCGAGCTCACGGAAGAGTGGGCGGCTAGGCTGGGCCTTCCCCCGGGCGTCGCCGTGGCGGTGGGTGCTTTTGATGCCCACATGGGCGCCGTGGGCGGCGGCATCAGGGAACATACTTTAGTGAAGATTATGGGTACCTCCACCTGTGATGTGATGGTGGCCTCCAAAGATGAACTGGGCCAAACCTTGGTTGAGGGCATCTGCGGGCAGGTGGACGGTTCGGTCATTCCCGGCATGATCGGCCTGGAAGCCGGTCAGTCGGCCTTTGGCGATGTCTACGCCTGGTTCAGAAATGTCCTGCTCTGGCCCTGGGAGACCTTAGGGGAAGAGCTGGGGTTGGGTGAAGAGGTCCTGGCGAAGGCTAAGGATAGGATCCTGGTTAAGCTGACGGAAGAGGCCGCCAAGGTGGATCCCACAACCACCACAGTGGTGGCCCTGGACTGGCTCAACGGCAGGCGCACCCCCTTTGCCGATCAAGAGCTGAAGGGAGCTTTGGTGGGGCTCACCTTGGGCACCGATGCCCCCCGGATCTTCAGGGCTTTGGTGGAAGCCACCGCCTTTGGCGCCAAGGCCATTGTGGATCGCTTCCGGGAAGAGGGTGTGGAGATCAAAGAAGTGATCGCCCAAGGCGGCATCCCCGGCAAGAACGAGTTTGTCATGCAGGTTTCAGCGGATGTACTGGGCATGCCCATTAAGGTAGTCCGCTCCGGGCAGGCGGTGGCCCTGGGCGCGGCCATGTTTGGCGCAGTTGCCGCGGGGCACTACGCCGATGTGTATGCCGCGCAGGATGCCATGCTCAGCGGCTATTCCAAGGTGTACCAGCCCGATCCAGAAAGCAGCCGGCGCTACGCCGAGCTGTACAAGAAGTACCTGGAGATCGGCGAGCTTCTAGCCGGTACGCTGCGGTCTTTGTAGGCGAGGAGGGAAGCCATGCTGCAAGAGCTCAAAGAGCAGGTTATGCTGGCCAACCAAGAGCTGCAGAGGCAGGGGCTGGTCATCTACACCTGGGGCAACGTGAGCGGCATTGACCGGGAGCGGGGCCTGGTGGTGATCAAACCCAGCGGTGTGGCCTATGAAGAGCTCACGCCGGAGAAGATGGTGGTTTTGGATTTGGAGGGCAAGATCGTGGAAGGTAAGCTGCGCCCTTCCTCCGATACCCCCACCCACTTAGAGCTGTACCGAAAATTCAGCGAGATTGGCGGCGTGGTGCACACCCATTCCAAATGGGCCACGATCTGGGCCCAAGCCGGCAGGGGTATTCCCTGCCGGGGTACCACCCATGCCGATTACTTCTACGGGGAGATTCCCTGCACCCGCATCCTCAATGAAGAAGAAGTGGCGCAGGCCTATGAGCTGAACACAGGCAGGGTGATCGTGGAGCGTTTCCAAGGGATCAACCCCCTGGAGATGCCCGCAGTTTTAGTGGCGGAACACGGCCCCTTCACCTGGGGCAGAGACTGCCACGAAGCGGTGCACAACAGCGTGGTTTTGGAGCAGGTGGCAGAAATGGCTTATTTCACCAGGCTGCTTACGGGCCACGACCGGCCCATCAGCCGGCATGTCCTGGAAAAGCACTATCTGCGCAAGCACGGCCCCGGTGCTTATTACGGTCAAAAATAGGGAGGTTGAAGCGATGGATTTCAATTTCAAAGACTATGAAGTGTGGTTTGTCACGGGCAGCCAGCACCTCTACGGCGAAGAAGCCTTAAGGCAGGTGGGGGAAGATGCGGAAAAGGTCGCCAAGAGCCTGGGCGAACGGCCGGAAATCCCCGTGACCGTGGTGTACAAACCGGTCATGACCGACTCCAGCTCCATCCGCCGGCTGATTCAGGAAGCCAATGCCCATGAGAAGTGCATCGGCCTGATCCTGTGGATGCACACCTTCTCGCCAGCCAGGATGTGGATCGCCGGGCTGGGGGAACTGCGCAAGCCGTACCTCCACTTCCACACCCAGTTCTACCGGGATATCCCCTGGGAGAGCATCGACATGGACTACATGAACCTGCACCAATCCGCGCACGGCGACAGGGAGTTCGGCTTCATCAACACCCGGATGCGCAAGAACCGCAAGATCGTGGTGGGCCACTGGCAGGATCCGGAAGCCCTGGCGGCCATCGGCGCCTGGTGCCGGGTGGCTGCGGCCTGGCAGGACGGCCAGGGGGCCAAGATCGCCCGCTTTGGCGATAACATGCGGGATGTGGCGGTAACGGAAGGCGATAAAGTAGCCGCCCAGATCCAGTTCGGCTACGAAGTGAACGGCTATTCGCTGAGCGATCTCACCTCCTACGTGGATGAGGTGGGCGAGGGGCAGATCCAAGCCCTCCTGGAAGAGTATGAAGCGAGCTACAACCTAACCGACCGGGTCAAGGAAGGCGGAGAGTTCAGGGAGTACCTGAAAGAATCGGCCCGGATCGAGGCTGGGCTGCGGGCCTTCCTCAAAGATGGAGGCTTCAAGGGCTTTACCACCAACTTCGAGGATCTCACCGGTCTGCGGCAGCTGCCGGGCCTGGCCGTGCAGCGGTTGATGAAGGACGGCTACGGCTTCGGCGCTGAAGGCGATTGGAAGACCGCGGCGCTCCTGCGGGCCATGAAGGTGATGAGCGCAGGGCTCAAGGGGGGCACTTCCTTTATGGAGGATTACGTCTACCACCTGGATCCCGCGGGGCAGAGGATTCTCGGCGCGCACATGCTGGAAGTGTGCGAAACCATCGCCAAAGATAAGCCTGTCCTGGATGTGCAGCCCCTTTCCATCGGCGGCAAGGAAAACCCCGCACGCCTCATTTTCACAGCCCCAGCGGGCCCGGCTATCTGCGCGAGCTTGATCGATTTGGGCAACCGCTTCCGCATGGTGGTCAACGAAGTGGAAGTGGTGGATCCGCCTGCGGATCTGCCTAAGCTGCCTGTGGCCAGGGTGCTGTGGGATCCCAAGCCCAATTTGAAGGTGGCGGCGGAAGCGTGGATCCTGGCGGGAGGCGCCCACCACTCCGTGTTTACCCAGGCATTGACCAGCAAGTATGTGGAGGATTACTGCGAGATCGCTGGTATCGAGTACGTCTTGATCAACGAAGAGACAGAGATCAGGAAGTTCAAACAGGACCTGCGCCTTGGCGAGATCTACTACCATCTGGCCAGGGGAATCTAAACGGCCAACCTCCCCGGATCCTCCGGGGAGGTTTAAAAACACGGAGGTGAGATAAATGGAAGTTGTGCGCAAAGCGGAGATGATCCTGGAGAAGGACTTTCAAATCAGCGAGATCGATCCCCGTTTGTACGGAGCCTTTGTGGAGCATCTGGGCAGGTCCATCTACGGGGGCATTTACGAGCCGGGGCATCCCAGCGCGGACGAACAGGGTTTTCGGGGTGATGTGCTGTCCCTGGTGCGGGAACTGGATATTCCTGTGATCCGCTATCCCGGCGGGAATTTCGTCTCCGGCTACAACTGGGAAGATGGGGTAGGGCCCAAAGACCAGCGCCCCCGCCGTTTGGATCTGGCCTGGCGTACCATCGAGCCCAACGAGGTGGGGGTCAACGAGTTTGTGGACTGGACCCGCAAGGCCGGTTCCCAGGTGATGATGGCGGTTAACCTGGGTACCCGGGGAGTAGATGCCGCCCGCAACCTGGTTGAGTACTGCAATCACCCCAGCGGCAGCTACTACAGCGACCTGCGCATCAAGCATGGCTATGCCCAGCCCCACGGGATTAAACTGTGGTGTTTGGGCAATGAGATGGATGGCCCCTGGCAGATCGGTGCCAAGACCGCCTACGAATACGGGCGCATCGCCTTAGAGAGCGCCAAGGTGATGAAGTGGGTTGATCCCTCCATTGAGCTCGTGGTTTGCGGCAGTTCCGGCCGGGGTATGCCCACCTTCGCCCAGTGGGAAGCCGAGGTTTTGGATCTCACCTACGACCATGTGGACTACATATCCCTCCATACCTACTACGGCAACCGGGATAACGACACACCGAATTTCCTGGCCCGCACTCTGGATATGGACCAGTTTATCAACTCGGTCATCGCCATCTGCGATTACATCAAGGCCAAGAAGCGCAGCTCGAAGACGCTCCACCTCTCCTTCGATGAGTGGAACGTTTGGTACCACTCCAACGAGGCCGACAAAAAGGTGGAGCCCTGGACGGTTGCCCCGCCGCTTTTGGAGGATGTATACAACCTGGAGGACGCCCTGGTGGTGGGCAGCATGCTCATCAGCCTGATCAGGCGGGCAGACCGGGTGAAGATCGGCTGCCTGGCGCAGCTGGTGAACGTGATCGCTCCCATCATGACCCAAACCGGCGGCCCTGCCTGGCGGCAGACCACCTTCTATCCCTTCATGCATGCCTCCCTCTACGGAAGGGGAACGGCCCTTCTGCCTGTGATCAAGTCGGATAAATACGACAGCAAGGACTTCACCGATGTGCCCTACCTGGATGCCATCGGGGTGTTCAACGAGGAGAAGGAAGAGCTGACCATCTTTGCCGTGAACCGCAATCTGGAAGGCGGTCTGGAGTTCACAGGTGATCTGCGGGGCTTCTGCGGCTACGAGGTGGTGGAGCACATCGTGCTGACCCACGAGGATCTCAAGGCTGCCAACACCGCGGATCAGCCCAACAACGTGGTGCCCCACTTAGGCGGCAATGCCCAGATCAGCGAGGGCAAGCTCAGCGCCCTTCTGCCCAAACAGTCCTGGAATGTGATCAGGCTGGCCAAAAAGGCATAGCCAGCTGGACAAGTTGTGATCAGCCCGGTACCCATGCCGGGCTTGTTTGCTAGAGCAAAGGTAACTCGCGGTAACTTCTCTTCGGGTAAAAAAAGCGTTAAAATTGGGGTGAAAGGGCGGTAACTAGGCGAGCAGCGGGCTCGCTAAGGAAGGAGAGGACGAGTTGGCCAAAGGAAAGCCCTATTTTGTGCTCGCCTTGCTTGTCATCCTGGCGGCGGCCTTGGTAGGCTGCGATGGGGAGCTGGGTGTGTACACTGTGAGCGGAACTGTGTGGGAGGAAGACAGCGGTAATCCCCTGGCAGGGGCAGCCGTGACGCTGGGTGAACAGCGCACCGTAACCAATGCCCGGGGGCAGTATGCCTTTGCTGAGGTTCCCGGGGGAGAGCAGCTGCTCCAGGTGGAGCTGGCGGGATATGAGCCCGCCTCTGTTCAGCTGAACTTGAGGAAAGACAGCACCGTGGATGTGGGTTTAGTGTCGCCCCTTCCGGTGCTCAGGGACAGTGGTTTCCATTTCGTTGATGGCGAGGGAGCTGTGTTGAAAGCCGGTGAGGGCACCACCGCGCCCCGGGCGGAAATCCTCTACTACCTGCGCTTCTTGTTTGCCGACCCGGATGCTGTGGAGATTGACTCTGTGGAGGCGGTGCTCAACGGAGTCGTCATCGGTTCGGCGCTGTACCGGGAGATGTGGATGGGGGCCGCAGGACTGCCCCTGGAGCCGGGCACCAACACCGTGCAGCTGCGGGTCTGGGACAGCGCAGGCTGGGCCAGAACCAGCAAACTGTACACCATCGATTTTGACGTGGAGCGTTTGGATTTGCGGGTGCTGCTGAGCTGGGACAAGGATGCCGACCTGGATCTGCACTTGTTTAAGCGGGAGAGCGACGAGGGCAATGTCTTCGATTGGTACACCGAAGACCGCCACCTCTCTTACTGGTCACAGCCGGAGGACTTCGGCGAAGGCCCTGCCCAGAACCCTGTTCTCGATTGGGATGGTTATGGTCCAAGGGGTTGGGATGGTTTATACTTAGAGGAAATGACGCCGGGGGATTACCACATCTGGATATCGGCTTGGCATATTGCGGAACCGATCCAGGCCCAGGTTAAGGTGATTGTGGATGCCACCGCAGACACGCGCAGCGAGTCGATTACCGCAGTGGAACTTACCGAGGATGATCAGGACCTGCCGGTTTACATCACCACTGTGCGGGTACATGAGGATGGAACCAAGGAGCTGATTCACGTAGAACCTGAAGTTGCAAGTATTGCTGAAGGTTGAGGTGTTGACGACTGCTAGCCGGAGGCAGCAGAGCAAGACAGTGCCAACAACTCTTCATGATCTCTCCAAGGTCACCGGGAAGCAGCTCGAACACAGGCACGGTTCGGGCTGCTTCCCCTGTTCAGGAGAGAGGTAGCCCCGGGAGGCTTTATACCCTGGCTAAGTTGGTGTAAGATTATCTATAAGAAGATTTTCCCAAAAATGGGGTAAGGCCATGAAAGCGGTAAGGCAGGTATTCGTGGAGAAGTTTTTCGGAAGGCATCTCGATTTAAGGGAGCGCTTGTTTAACCTCCTGGCCATTGGCGGCATTGTCATCAGTTTGACCATGGCCGCCGGAACTGTGCTCACAGGGGCAGGGCCCGTGCATTTCCTGGTGAACATGGCATTGGCCGCAGTTTCCTTTGGACTCCTCTATCTTTCCCGCCGGACCGGAACTACCGCCTCGCCTACCTTTTGACCGTGATCTGCATCTTCATGATCCTTTTTCCCGCAGCCTTCTTCGTTTCGGACGGGTATCGGGGCGGCATGCCGGTGTTCTTCGTGTTCGCCGTGACCATTTCCGTGTTTATGCTCAGGGGGCGCCTGGCCTGCATCGTCACAGGGTTGGAACTGGCCCTTTATGTGGGAATCAGCGTTTTCGCCTACCTCTACCCCACCTATATCCGGCACTTCGACAGCGAGATCGGCAGGCTCCAGGATGTGGTCCTCTCCTTCGTCACTGTGAGCATTGCCCTGGGCATCATCATGCACTATCACATCCGCCTCAACTATGAACAGCAGCGGGAACTGGAAAGGGCCCGGGAGGAAGCCTTGGCCTTGAGCAAGGTGAAGACCACCTTCTTGACCAACATGAGCCACGAGATCCGCACACCCATCAACGTGATCCTGGGCATGAATGAGATGATCCTAAGGGAAAGCACTTCCGATCAGATCCGCCGCTACGCCTCGAACATCCAGATCGCGGGCAAGACCCTGCTCAGCTTGATCAACAACATCCTGGATCTGGCCAAAATCGAATCGGGCAAGCTGGAGCTCATGGAGGAGAACTACAAGACGGTGGACCTCATCTTTGACCTGGTGGTGATTGGCCGGGAAAGCGCCGCCAGAAAAGGGCTGGTGTTCCAGACCCAGGTGGACCGCAATCTGCCCAGCGCCTTTTACGGCGACTCCCTCCACATCAAGCGGGTGGTGGTCAACTTCCTGTCCAATGCCGTGAAGTACACCAACGAGGGGTTTGTCACCTTGGGAGTCAGCTGCAAGGAGGTGGAGGGCCAGACGGTGCTTTGCATCTCCGTGCAGGATACGGGGATCGGCATCGATCCAGGCGATCTGGACCGCCTCTTCGAA
>DGEY01000099.1:10374-11614 GCA_002391385.1 Firmicutes bacterium UBA3914
GTGGAGAGCAAAGTGGGCTACGGCAGCACCTTTACGGTGGAGATTCCCCAAGACGTGGTGGATCCCACGCCTTTGGGGCAGTGGGAATCCCAGCAGGCTGCGGTGACTTTAGAGCGGACAAGCTTTGTGGCGCCCGCGGCCAAGGTGCTGATTGTGGATGACAACAAGGAGAACTTGGAGGTGACCAAGACTCTCCTGAAAGAAAGCCTGATGCAGGTGGACACCGCCCTCAGCGGCCGGCAGTGCCTGGCCCTCGCGGAGCGCCACAGCTACGATCTGATCCTCATGGATTACATGATGCCGGAGCTGGACGGACTGGAGACTTTACGGCTTCTGCGGCAGCGGGGGATCGACACGCCCGTGGTCGCGGTGACCGCCAATATCCTGCCCGGGACCAAAGAGACGCTAATGGAGGCGGGATTTGCGGCCTTTTTGACCAAGCCCTTGATCTGGAACCAGCTGCAGCAGGTGCTGCTGCAGCTGCTGCCCAAGGAGGTGGTGGAGGTCAAGCCCAGGCGCACCATGGTCGATGCCCAAATCGAGGCGGAACTCCACCGGACGCTCCTGCCCTATGGTGTCTCCGTAACGGAGGGGTTGAAATACGTCAATGGTGATCTGGAGCAGTACAAAGCCCTGAGCCAGATCTTCCGTGAGCACTCCGACGAGGGCAGGGAAGAGATCCGCGCCTTGATGGACGCGGAGGACTTCGAGAATCTGCTCTACGTTATCCATTCCCTCAAGAGCAAAGCGCTGGCCATCGGCGCAGTGGAGCTGTCCCAGCAAGCTGCCACCATGGAAGAGCACCTGCGCCGGGGGGATACCCAGTATGCCCAAGAGGCCGTGTCCCTGCTCATGTTCACCTGGGAACGGGTCATTGCTGGTTTGAAAGAGGTGGAAACGTGTCTAGAGTCTTAGTGGTTGATGATGATGTAATGCTGCTCAAAATGGCGGAGCAGCTCCTCAAATCTGAATACACGGTTATGCTGGCCCGCTCCGGCTGGGAGGCTGTATCCTGTGTGGCCAACGGACCCAGGCCGGATATTATCCTGCTGGACATCGATATGCCGAAAATGGACGGCTACGCCACCCTGCGCAAACTCCAGGAGCTGGATCCGGACATCCCGGTGATCTTCTTGACCGGACTGACCGCGACGGAATATGAGCTGAAGGGCCTGACCGCGGGTGCGGTGGACTACATCACCAAACCCTTCGTCAAGGAAATCCTGCTGGCCCGCTTAAA
>DGEY01000099.1:11816-18646 GCA_002391385.1 Firmicutes bacterium UBA3914
GCAGAAAGGTGCGCAGCCTGGATCCGGAAAAGGTGGAATCCCTGCGCAGCAAGCTCAATGACACCGAACTGGCGGTGGCCAAGGTCATGGCCCAGGGCTACACCAACGCGGAAATCGCGGAACACCTGCATTACTCCTACAATTACGTGAAGAAAGTAAGCTCGGTGATCTTCAACAAGCTGGGAATCTCCCGGCGCAATGAGATTAGGGAGTTCTTGATGTAAATAGTTCGCCAAAAGCCAGCGTAAAGGCCCAGCGGTCGTGTGCCCGCGGGTCTTTTTTGACGGCGCCGCCCCAAGGGCGTAAGCAGGGAAAGTTGTGAACAATTTGTCCATTGGGAAGGATTTGACTGCTGCAAACAGAATTTATAAATAAAAACATGCTGCTATTTTAACTTTGCCAATAATTATTTATCCAGCTGCCCACTTTCCGTGCTCGGTGTGGGTGTCCTGATCCCGCAAGGGGTTTAGACATAAAACACTTAAGGAGAGGTGTGATGCATGAAGGCAAGATGGATCGTGTTGGCTGTTGTCTTGTTGTTCGTGTTGAGCTGCGCAGCCTGGGCAGCCGAGCGCTATGAAACACTGATTGTAGGCGGCGGAACCTGGGCTCAGGCCACCAGCTGGAATCCCCTGTATGCCAATAACGCCAACGGCACGCTGGGGTTGGTCTATGAAACACTCTTTGCCTACAGTCCCCTCACCAACGAGCACAAGCCCTGGCTGGCGGAGAGCGGAGGCTGGATCTCGGACAACGTGTTCGAAGTCAAGCTGCGCCGCAACATCTACTTCTCCGATGGCCACGCCCTCACTGCAGAAGATGTGGTCTTCACCTACGAACTGGCTCGGGATAACAACCTCACTTACACTCCCATCTGGCGTACGCTGCGCGAAGTAAAGGCTGTGGACGATTACACCGTCCAGTTCGTCTTTGAAAACCCCAACTACCAAGAGTGGCAGATTGAGATGTACAGCCGGGCCATCCTGCCCAAGCACATTTGGAAGGATGTACCCGGGGAAGATCTGATGGTGATCACCAACGACGATCCCATCGGCAGCGGACCTTACAAGAAGCTCCTGGCTGGTCCCGACCGCAACGTATGGGTGCGCGACGACAACTGGTGGGGCAATGCAGTCTTCGGACAGCCCAAACCCAAGGAAATCGTGGACATGATCATCTACGAAAACAACGTGGCTTTGGGCATGCTCATGCAGCGGACGCTGGATCTGAGCAACTACTTCATCCCTGGGGTACCTGCCATCAAGGACCTCTACGGACTTACCACCTGGTATGATGGACCGCCCTACATGATCTCCGCCAACGTGGCTCTGCTCTTCCTCAATGCTCAGCGGAAGCCCATGGATGATGCTAAGTTCCGCAGGGCTCTGGCCTTCGCGGTCAATCCGGAGATCATCGTAGAGCGCGTCTTCGAGCACATGGTACCTGTGGCTGACCCCACCGGCCTCTTTGGCGGCTGGACGGCTTACAGGGATGCCAAGGTGGCTGAAGAGTGCGGCTTCTGGTATGACCCGGAGATCGCCAAGCAGATGCTGGATGAGGCCGGCTATGTGGACGCCGATGGCGATGGCTGGAGAGATATGCCCGATGGCAGCCCCATGTCCTTCGAGATCATCGTGCCTTCTGGCTGGACCGACTGGATGGAATCCATCCGCATCATCTCCGAAGCCTTTAGGGCCATTGGCATCAACGCCAACCCGGCCTTCCCCGATGCCGGTGTCTACAACGACCGCATCCAGACCGGTGATTTCGACATGTGCATCAACAACTACGGAAGCGGTATTTCCGGCTCGCCGTATTCTTACTGGAACTGGGTGGCTAACCACAACATCAACCGCACCCATGTCACAGAAGGCAACTTCGGACGCTACGACAACCAAGAGCTGTTCGATCTGATCTTCAAGTTCAACCAGCTGCCGCCCATGAGCGAAGAGTCGCTGGCAGTGGCATCTGAGATCCAGAAGATCCTGCTTCTGGAGATGCCCTCCATCCCCTTCTGGCTCAACGGTCTGTGGGCCCAGAGCACTTCCCAGTACTGGACCAACTGGCCCACGGAAAACAACCCAGTGGGCTACCCCTGCACCTGGGCTAACCAGTGGCAGTTCGGCGGCATCGAGATGCTCATCAACCTCCAGCCCGTACAGTAACACAGCAAACTCCAGTTAGTGCTGTCCCGGCGGAACTCGGCTTCCGCCGGGACTTCACCAACCACACCAGTCTGCCCAACAGGGAGGGGTAACCATGGGTCGCTATCTCACACGGAAGATCGTGATCTATCTCATCACTTTTTTCTTTGCCGTGACGCTCAATTGGGCTGTCCCGCGGTTTGCGCCGGGAGATCCCATCAGCATGCTGCTTTCCCGGTTTTCGTTCCTCGAAGGGGGCAGGGAAATCCTGGAGAGCTTTTTTGTGAAAACCTTCGGTTTGGATCAGCCCCTGCTCCAGCAGTACTTCGGCTTTTGGCGTTCGCTGTTTGCAGGGGATTTGGGCATCAGCATCAGCCAGTACCCTAAACCGGTTATGAACATCATTCGCGAAGCCATCATCTACGACATCATTATTCTGGTGCCGGCCATCATCCTCAGCTGGATCATCGGGAACAAGCTGGGGGCCTCTTCCGGAGTAAACAAAAAGGCCGACAACTTCCTCATGCCGGTCTTTTACTTCCTCACTTCCTCCCCGTATTTTTGGTTTGCCTTGCTGGTCTCCTATCTGCTGGGAATTGTCCTGGGTATCTTCCCCACTAGCCACGCCTACAGCGCCACCATGCGGCCCGGCTGGAACTGGGCGTTCATCCTGGACTTTTTCATGCACTGGTTCATGCCCTTTCTCAGCCTGTTCCTGGTGCAGTTGGGGGGCTGGGCCATCGGCATGCGCAACATGATCATCTACGAGACCAATACCAACTACGCCAAGTACATGGAGTCCTTGGGCGCGAGCGAGCGGCTGATCAGGCGCTATGGCTTCCGCAACGGCCTTCTTCCCCAGGTTACGGGGCTGGCCATCAGCCTGGGGACCATTGTTTCCGGGGCGGTCCTCACCCAGATGGTCTTTTCCTACCCGGGATTGGGTTACCTCATGGTGCAGGCCATCAAGCAAAATGACTACTTCCTCATTCAGGGCTGCTTCTTGTTTTTGATCATTATGGTGCTGGTGGCGAATTTCACCGTGGATATCATCTACATGATCATCGATCCGCGGGTGCGCCATTCCTATGCCGGGGAGGTGTAACGATGGCAGCTAAGGGTTTTTGGAAGCGGCATGAAAACCTGTATTTCGCCGTGACCAACAAAAAGGTCATCTTCGGTGTTGTGGTTTTCCTGGCCATCGTCGCCCTGGCGATTTTCGGGCCCCTGTTCACTCCCTACGGCTACGAGGAGTTCGCCGGACCTGGCTACCGGCCCCCCTCCAAGGAGCACTGGTTTGGTACCACCATCATGGGCAGGGACGTGTTCACCCAGGTGGTGTACGGGCTGCGTTCCACCCTGCTGGTGGGCTTTCTGGCCGGTACCATCGCCTCCGCGGTGGGGCTGGTGGTGGGCTTTGTGTCCGGTTTTTTCAGCGGCAGGGCACCCGATGAGGGGCTGATGATGCTCACCAACATGTTCATGGTCCTGCCCTCCCTGGCCCTGCTGATTATCCTTTCCGCCTACCTGCCCTACCGGGGCATTGTCACCCAATCCCTGATTGTGGCGGCGACCGCCTGGCCCTGGACTGCCCGGGCGGTGCGTTCCCAGACCTTGTCTTTGAAGAGCCAGGAGTTTGTCAATCTCTCCCGGATCTCCGCGGCACCGGTTTTCCGCATTATCCGGGAGGATATCGCCGCGAACATGTTCTCCTACGTGTTTATGGTCTACATCCTCCAGTTTAACGGCACCATCCTATCCTCGGTGGGCCTGGAGTTTTTGGGTTTGGGCCCCACCCGGGGGATTTCCCTGGGACTGGTGATGCAAAACGCCGTGAACTGGAATGCCCTGCATCTGGGCATGTGGTGGTGGACGATCATCCCCGGCCTCATTTTGACCCTGCTCATTGTCTCGCTGTACTTCATCAACACGGGTCTTGATGAAGTGTTCAATCCGCGTTTGAGGGAGTTGTAGCCATGGCAGCAGAAGTGATTCTCGATGTACGGGATTTGCGGGCTTATTACCGCATCCTCAAGGGCGATGTGAAAGCGGTGGATGGAGTATCGTTCCAGGTGCGCCGGGGCGAGATTGTGGGTATCGCGGGGGAATCGGGCTGCGGCAAGAGCACTTTAGCGCACACGCTTATGCTGCGCAAACCGCCCCTGACCCACATTTCCGGCCAGGCTTTGTTCCTGGGCAGGGATATCATGGCCATGGGCAGGGAAGAGTTTCGCCAGCTGCGGCTGCGCAAGATCTCCATCATCCCCCAGTACGCACTGGACGCCCTGAGCCCCACCAAGAAGCTGGGCGAATTCGTTGCTGACTTGGTGCGGGAACACGGCATCCCCGCCGACCGGGCTTTTTGGGCCAAGGTGGAAGAACGGCTGCGCTTTGTGAACCTAGATCCCAAGGTGCTGGATCAGTATCCCATTGAGCTTTCGGGGGGCATGAAGCAGCGGGCCATTATGGTTGTTTCCACCATCCTCAATCCGGAACTGATCATAGCCGATGAGATCACCTCGGCGCTGGATGTGAGCTCCCAGCGCTTCGCCGCCAGCCTCCTGGTGCAGCTGCGGGACGAGGGGATTATCGGCTCTGCCATCTTCATCACCCACGACCTGGCCATCCTGTACCAGATCGCCGATAGCTTGCTGATCATGTACGGCGGGCACATTGTGGAAGCCGGCCCCGTGGATACCATCGTCCATGAGCCCCGGCATCCCTATACCCAGGCTCTGCTCAACTCCCTGCCCAAGGTGGGGGTACAGGTCAAGGACCAGCGGCTGGAGGGCATCAAGGGCACGCCGCCGGAGCTTTTGGAGATTGGCCCGGGCTGCCGGTTTAGGGAGAGGTGCCCATACCGCACCGAGCGCTGCGAGCAGACCCCTGTGACCGAGGCCATTACGCCTGAACACACCATTGCCTGCTGGCACCACCGGGAGATTGGAGGGGAACGGGTTGGCTGAGCATAAGAAAGATCCCATCATGTCCGTGGAGCAGGTCACCAAGATCTTCTCAAGCGGAGTGTTCTTCCGCAGCTACACCACCGCGGTCCAGGACGTTTCCTTCAAGATGTATCCCGGCACCGTGCTATCTTTGATCGGCGAGAGCGGAAGCGGCAAGACCACCATGGGCCGCATGATTTTGAAGCTGCTCCGCCCCACCGCGGGGAAAATCTACTTCCACGGCCGGGACATCGCCACCATCCGGGGGAAGGCGGAGCGCCGGGAGTACTACCGCCGGGTGCAGGGGATTTTCCAGGATCCCTTCTCCTCCTTCAATCCCCTCTTCCGGGTGGACAGGGTCTTTGACCAGATTTACGATGTGTTCTTCCCGGAGCTGCCCGCGGCGGAGCGCCAAGCCCGCACCAGGGAGGCCCTGCTCAAGGTGCACCTCCATCCCGAGAGGACCCTGGCCCATTTCCCCCATCAGCTCAGCGGCGGCCAGCTGCAGAGGCTGCTCATAGCCCGGGCGCTCTTGCTGGATGTGGAGATCTTGGTGGCCGATGAACTCATCAGTATGCTGGACGCTTCCACCCGCATGGGCATCCTCAACCTCCTGGTGGACATCTGCCGGTCCACAGGCATGTCTGTGTTGTTTATCACCCACGATCTGGCCCTGGGCTATTACATCAGCGATTACACCATGATCATGCACCGGGGCCGTTTGGTGGAGCAGGGCGCGACCCACGAGGTATACCACAACCCCGTGCATCCCTACACCCGCATGCTCTTCCGCTCGGTACCGGATATTGGGCGGCGCTGGGATCCCAAGGAGAGATTTATCCCTGAGCAGGTGAGCAGGGAGATCGAAGAATTCTACAGCGCCAACCGGGGGAGGGGGCTAGTGCAGGTCAGCCCCAACCATGCGGTGCTCATGAGCTTGGACTAACCCCAGCACAAGGCGGGCAGAAGGGCCCGCCTGCTTTTTTGCTGGCGCGGGGGCGGTGAAAAGAGCTATAATAGGATGAGCGGAAAGAGCTAATCAATCAGAGGAGCAGGATGATGAAGCAAGGGGAACTGACCAGAGTGATCGTTGATGTGCGGGATGTGTATAAATCCTTTGGCACATTGGAGATTCTGCGGGGCGTGAGCCTCCAGGTTCGGGAGAAGGAGGTTGTGGTGATCTGCGGGCCCAGCGGCTCCGGGAAGAGCACTTTGATCCGCTGCCTCAACGGTTTGGAAAAGATCGACGGGGGAGAAATCTATGTGGGCGGGCTGCCGGTTCATGATCCCAAGACCAAGTCCACGGAAATCGCCAAGAAGGTGGGCATGGTCTTCCAGGATTTCAACCTCTTCCCCCATATGACTGTGCTGGAGAACGTCACCTTGGCCCCCATCAAGGTGAAAAAGATGCCCAAAGAAGAGGCCGCAGAGCTGGCCCTGGATCTTCTAGCTAAGGTGGGCATCCGGGACCAGGCGGATAAGTACCCCGCGGCCACCTCCGGAGGTCAAAAGCAGCGGGTGGCCATTGCCCGGGCCTTGGCCATGCAGCCCGATGTGATGCTCTTTGACGAGCCCACCTCAGCCCTGGACCCGGAGATGATCGCCGAGGTTTTGGATGTCATGAAGGGGCTGGCCCAAGGGGGTATGACCATGATCGTGGTCACCCATGAAATGGGCTTTGCCCGGGAGGTGGCGGACCGGGTGATCTTCTTCGACGAGGGGCTGTCTCTTATACACATCT
>DGEY01000095.1:0-2590 GCA_002391385.1 Firmicutes bacterium UBA3914
GATAGGTGTTTCGGCTTAGTCGCGTGGGCTGGGAGATGTGTATAAGAGACAGGCACAATTCTCTCCTTATCTTCGAAATCGTCCCTCCCCGGCAGTTTAGCCCCTAGTTCGTCGCTGTTAATGAGAATGCTTTGGGCTACACAGTAATTGTCATCCCACCACTGGCAGTTGCTCACAGTGCAGTGGACTTCCATATACAGCCTCCTTTGGGTTGGTTTCTCCTTTATGGTTCCAAGTTCCCAGCAACTTATTCCCCCCTGAACGCGGGCGCGAAAAAAGGTGCAGCCTAGTGGGCTGCACCTTGGGTGCAAAGGACACCTAAACCCGGATAATGATAGAACTTCGTGCAGATACTGGCGTAGATGTGCCGCTAATGTGCTCCTGCTGTGCTGCATTGCTTGAGCGCGAGTGTAAAGCGAGCGTGCTGGCAAGAGTGCTGCCGGTTCTGGTACGAGTTCAGACCGAAGTAGTGCGCATAGAGGGTCTAAGCTTGTCCTTCGCCAACTGGGATTAAACCCCAAAACAAGCAGCACCCCAATGGGCTACTGCGTGTTCCTCTCTTCCACACTGCCCCTTACGAATCCTTCCCCGTCCAGAAAGTTTAGGTTTATTTAATGCCCCTTTAGCAACCTCAGTAACCTTCCTTCAGCGCGGGAAAATCGCCTATACCCATGAGTTCGGCAATGCGCCGAGGAATGTCCGTGATCTGTAGGGTTCCGCTGAATCGTTCGGCACCTGGGCCGAAGGCATAGATGGGCACCATGCTCCCCGTGTGCGCCGTGGACACCCAGCCGTAAGTGACCGGTTCGCCAGAGGGCTGCCCGCCGGTTATGGCCAGGCCCCCCGTTTCATGATCGGCGGTGACCACAACTAAAGTGCCGGGGTTCGCCCGGGCATATTCCAAGGCCAGCCCCACAACCTGATCAAACATGAGCACCTCGCCCACAAGCTCCTTCACGCTTTGGGTGTGGCCGGCCCGGTCAATGCGGGATCCTTCGATCATCAGGAAGAAACCCTGGGGATTATGCCCCACTACCTCCAAGGCCCGCTCAGCCATCTCCAGTAGGGAAGGCTCCGTGGGCAGGCGGGTGATCTCGAAGCTCATGTCGCCGCCGATGAAAAGCCCGATGAGTTTCATGCCCGGGGTGATCTCCAGACTAAGCAGACTCTCCCGATCCGCCACGAAGGTATACCCTTCCTCCAGGGCCTGGAGAATCAAGGCGTTGGATTTGGGCTTCTTAGTGAAGGGGTTGATCCCAAAGGCATCTGCCCCGCCGCCCAGGAGCACATCGGGACCGGCAGCTAAGACGGCCTTGACGATGTCCCGTTCCAAAGCCCGGGAATCGGCGTTTACAAGGAAGGCTGCGGGCGTGGCATCGGTCACCTTCACCGTGGCCACGATCCCCGTGCTCAAACCCATTTCCTTGGCCTTGAGCATGATGCTCTGCACCGGGGTTCCATCGGGCAGTGTACCCAATCTTCCCGTATCCGTGCGAAAACCCGTGGCCAGGGCGGTGGCTGCCGCTGCGGAGTCTGTGATCAGGTTGTTGTTGGCGAAGTTGATGGAAAAGCCGGTGTAGGGCATGGTATCCAGGTTGAGTACTGAATGGGCTCCTGCTTCCAGGTTGATCCTGGCCGCGGTGATCTGGTTGATGCCCATGCCGTCGCCGATGAGCAGGATCACGTTTTTCACCGGGGCCTCGGCCAGCACTGACCCGGGCAGGAACACCGCCAGACTCAGGGCCACGGCCAAGCTGAGCCAGATTCTTCTGCGCCTGCTGTTCATATAAGCCACTTCCCTTCCCGCAAGTTACTCTTGCCTGGAACTTAGACGAAGGGGCGCCAAAAACCTTCCCCGCATAGTAACCTGAAAGGTTACTCCAGCTTGCAGGAATTGGCACTTTTTCTCAGAATACACCAAATATGTACAAAATGCTGCCCGCGACTGGACGGCAAATTTCGATAGCGAGGTGTAAACGATGAAAAGAAGGATTCTCATTGTCCTGTCGGTTCTGTTGATTGCACTTGTGGCCACACCGGTTTTGGCCTATGCACTGCCAGAGGGATTTGTGTATGTGACAGACGTGATCGAAACGGCGCAGCTGGACATCCGTTACTACAGCGGTTACAACTTCGTGGGGACGCGCATTAACGGCTACAACGCTCCCACGGCCATCCTGACCGTGGAAGCGGCAGAAGCTCTCAAAAAGGCAGCTGACATCTTGGATGAACAGGGTTATTACATCAAGGTCTTCGACGCCTACCGGCCGGTGCGCGCGGTGGAGCATTTTGTACTCTGGGCTCAAGATCTTGATGATCAGAAAATGAAGGCGGAATTCTACCCAGAGGTTGATAAGGCACTCCTCTTTGATTTGGGGTACATAGCCCTCAGATCCGGTCACAGCAGGGGAAGCGTGGTCGATCTAACCCTGGTCTACAAAGACACCCTGGACGAAGTGGATATGGGCAGCTCCTTCGACTTCTTCGGCCCCATTTCCCACCACGGAACGGATCTGATCACACCTGAACAGGAAGCCAACCGCAACATTCTGCGGGATGCCATGGTGGCCGCGGGGTTCGAGCCCTATCC
>DGEY01000095.1:2895-3634 GCA_002391385.1 Firmicutes bacterium UBA3914
AGGGAAGCGGGGCGCGTCCTGGGCACCCATGACCTGACGGGTTACACCCTCTATGCCACGGGCTATCCCTGCCCCATGTGCCTGGCCGCCACCATTTGGTCCAACATCACCCATGTGATCTATGGAGCTAGGCCTGAGGATGCAGAGGCCATCGGGTTCCGTGATGATTTCATCTACCGCTTCATTGAGAACGGGCGGGTGGACAGCTCCATCCTCTTGATTGAAGAGTACGGTCGGGAAGAGTGCTTGAAGCTGTTTGAGGAGTACGCTGAAAAACAGAAGCAAATCTATTAGGGGGCTGCAGCATGGGGCGAAACAGCTTGTTCGCGGACAGCCAGGTTAACCGCGGCAGGCAGCTGGAACTTGATGTGATCAAGGGCTTGGCCATCTTGTTCATGCTGCTGGTCCACTGCCTGCAAACCTTATCTTACTCGCCGTGGGAACCCACCTGGGCCAACCGGGTGATCGTCTTCCTGGGCAGTCCGCCCGCGGCACCGGTGTTCATGTTTGCCCTGGGGGTGGGTTTGGTTTACACCAGGAAAAACACGCCTAGAGAGCTGGCCCTGCGGGGCCTGCGCGTTCTGCTCTTGGGCTACGCCCTGGCCTTCTTCCGGGACTTTCTCAGCTTTTATGCCTTGTATCTGCGCACGGGCGATCCAGCCCAACTGGAGAGAGCCGTGAGCTGTCTCCTGGGCGTTGATATCCTGCCCTTCGCCGGGCTGACCTTCCTGTTCTTTGC
>DGEY01000095.1:3869-6243 GCA_002391385.1 Firmicutes bacterium UBA3914
CTCATCCGCTGCCAGGATAAAAAGCGCCTGTACCAGATATGTCTCTGGGTTTCCCTACCGGCTATGCTCGGGGGCTGGCTGCTCCACAGGTACTACGGCCTTAATTTCGGCTGGGAGAATTACCACGTGGCCACGGATTATTTCCACCACAATCTCCTGGGCAACCTAGTTCTATCCAGCTTCGTCCTGGCCTGGACCGGCGTGTGCTTTTTCCTGGCCTTACGGCTGCCAGAGCTGGTGCTCAGGACCCTCTCCCGCTGGAGCAGGAACATTACGGTGATGTACGTCATCCACTGGATGATCATTGCCTGGTCCGTTGTTATCTACCCCGTACCCCTTTCCCTGCCCTGGGTGCTCGTCTACTTCCTCCTCCTGGTTCCCATAACTGACTGGGCAGCAGTGCAGTACACGGCTCTGAAGGCCAAACTCTCTACGGGGGGCAGGACTGGACAGGCTGCAGCTCAATGAAGGGAAGACAGAAGGAGGTAAGAGCCGTGGAAGAAAACAGATTGCTTGCTGACAGCCCAGTCAATCGCGGCAGGCAGCTGGAACTGGACATAATCAAGGGGCTGGCCATCCTGTTTATGCTGCTGGTCCACTGCCTGGAGTGTTTCATTGAGCTGCCGTGGGAACCGACATGGGCCAACCGCCTAATCTACTTTTTGGGCTGCCCGCCAGCGGCACCGGTGTTCATGTTTGCCCTGGGGGTAGGCCTGGTCTACAGCAGAAAGAACTCGCCCAGGGATCTGGCCGTACGGGGGCTGCGCATTCTGCTCCTAGGCTACGTCCTGGCCTTCTTCCGCGATTTCCTAAGCAGGTACGTCCTGTATCTGAGAACTGGCAGCGCCGCGGAGCTCGCGGAGGGCGTGAACGAGTTTTTGGGAGTGGACATCCTGCCCTTTGCCGGGCTCACCTTCCTATTCTTTGCCGGCGCGGCCAAACTGCGCTTCCAAAACATACACTATATTGCCGCAGCTCTGATCGGCGGGGCAGCCAACTTGCTGCTTATGGGAACCAGCTTTTCCTCCCCTCTCCTGAACCATTTCGGGGGATTGATTTGGGGAACCACAGAGTACTCCTGGTTCCCCTTCCTGACTTGGATCACCTATCCCATTTTGGGGTATCTCTTCGGGCAGCTGCTCATCCGCTGCCGGGATAAAACCCGCCTGTACAAGATTTGCCTGTGGGTCTCCCTGCCAGCTGTGCTTGCTGGAGGACTGCTCTACAGACATTACGGCCTCTATTTCGGCTGGGAAGATTACCACCACACGGGGGCGTACTGGCACCATAATCTCCTGGGCAACCTGCTGTTTGCCAGCTTTGTCGTGGCCTGGACAAGCCTAGCCTACTTCGCGGCCGCCAAACTGCCGGAAGTGGTGGTGAAAACACTTTCCCGCTGGAGCCGGAACATTACGGTGATGTATGTCATCCACTGGATGATTGTGTCCTGGTCCATAGTGGTCCTCCCGCTGCCGTTCACGCTGCCCTGGATCTTAGCCTACTTCGTTGTGCTGGTTCCCGTGACTGACGCGGCGGCCGTGGGGTACCTGGCCCTTAAGGGGCGGCTCTTTCCGCGGGCACCGGCAGGGCGCGCCGCGGCCTAAACTAAAGTTCTAGACTCTGCCCGGGAGCCAATACCGCCACCTGGCAGAGATCCAGTTCATCAACGGACTTTTTGAACTCCTGGGGGTCCTGCTTGATCGCCGGGAAGGTGTTGTAATGCATGGGAATGACCAGCCCAGGCCGGATCATCTCCACCGCCTTCACCGCATCGGCGGGCCCCATGGTGTAATAATCCCCAATGGGCAGCAGAGCCGCATCTAGTTCCTCGTCCTGGAGCAGCTGCAGATCCGCGAAGAGGCCCGTATCCCCGGCATGGTAGATCTTCTTACCGTCCATCTCTACCACAAAACCGCAGGCCAGCCCCCCGGAAACGCCGCTGCCGTGCTGGGCGGGCACGAGCTTAACGCTGCCGAAGGAAGTGGGCAGCCTGCCCCCGATATTCCCTGCCACTACCTCCAGGCCTTCCGGCTCAAAGAGTTCCCCTGCCACTTCCACCGTGGAACAGATCACTGCTCCCGTCCTTTTGGCAATGCTCACGGCATCGCCCACATGATCGTGATGGCCGTGGCTGACCAAGATGTAATCGGCCTCCACTTCATCCGCCGTTTTTGCCGCCAGGGGGTTCCCAGACAAAAAGGGATCCACTAAGACTTTCCCTGGCGAGCCTTCCAGCAAAAAGCATGCATGGCCCAAGAACTGAATCTTCACCGGCCTCACCCTTTCTCTGTTTTGGGACTTATACTTCTCCGCCTGCCTGCTATCACCTTTTTTTACCTGGACTGGCCTGTAAGCCCCCGTTTAGGGAGGAAAT
>DGEY01000095.1:6473-12215 GCA_002391385.1 Firmicutes bacterium UBA3914
AAAAGATTGACAAAGGAGGAACGAGCGAGCATTCACACAAGACAGGCGCAGTCAAACCCAAACCAAAGGAGGTCTAGCATGTTCAACTACCCTCGCGATTTGTACGTAGATGTCCGCATAGAGGAAACCGTGGCCACGGAAATCCGGTTCAAACAGCGGACTCTACAGGGGCAGAAAGTGCGCCGGATCAAGGGGGCGCTGATCAGGGTCTTTGATGGAAAGCGGTGGTATTACGGGTCCACCACCGATCTGGACAATATCCAGGCCCAGATTGACAGCCTCGCGCAGATGGCAGCACCCAATCCCCGAATTCTGGAACATCCCATGGTTCAGGCTTTCGAAGTGAACAAGGAAACTCTCCTCAAATACCAACAAAAGTCCGTTATTGATGTTCCCTTGGAAGAGAAACAAGCCCTGCTGGAAAGTATCCTGCGCAAGATCACGGATCCGGCCGTGGTCAACCATTCATCCTTCTATGTAGACAACAACACCGTGAAATCATTCTATTCATCTCTGGGGGCAGCCCTCACCTTCGACCGCCAGATCTGCGGACTTCGTTTTGCCCTGGATATCGTGTTTGGGGAAAACCGGGATCAGACAGTGGCTTCCAAAGCGGCCACAACCTTTGACGAGCTGAGGGGCTTCAAGGAGTTTATCCTGGAGGAGATGGCCAAGGACATCGCCTTTGTCCGCGATGCCCAGCCGGTGATACCCGGGGAGTACCAGGTCCTGCTCAGCCCCATCGCCACGGGCGTGTTTACCCACGAGAGTTTTGGACACAAGAGTGAGTCAGACTTCATGGTGGGCGACGAAGCCATGAAGGCCGAATGGGCTCTGGGTAAGCGCATCGGCCGCGACCTGCTCACCATCATCGATGACAGCACCGAGTTGGGGAGCGGTTACACCCCCTTTGACGATGAAGGAACCCGGGGCAGGAAAACGGAGATCATCTCCCAGGGGATCCTCACGGGACGGCTGCACAGCACCGCCACAGCCCTGGCCCTTGGGGAGAAGCCCACAGGCAACGCCCGGGCAGTTAGTTTCGAGTACGAGCCCATCGTGCGCATGACAACCACCTACATCGCCAAGGGCGATCGGCCCCTCAAGGATATTATTGCCGAAATGGACGAGGGGATTTTCGTGGACACCATCAAGCACGGATCGGGCATGTCCACCTTTACCCTCGCTCCCGCCCGGGCCTATAAAATCGAAAACGGACAGATCACCAAGCCTGTGAAAATATCGGTGATCACGGGCAACGTGTTTACCACTCTGGAAGAAGTGGATGCGGTGAGCCAGGAGTTCAAACTGGAGAGCTTTGTGGGCGGAGGCTGCGGCAAGATGGAGCAGTATCCCCTGCCAGTGGGCTTTGGCGGGCCCTACACCAGAGTAAGAAAACTGCAGGTTCAATAAGGGGGGATAGACGTGAAAAAGGAATTCATCACCATGCGCATCAAGGAATCCGCGGCCCGCGTCCAGAACAGCGAAGTGACCGCAGTGCGCGTCAAAGATATTACCAGAAAGGGAGTGCGGGTTTACCAAGACGGTAAAATCGGCATCGCCGGTGTAGTGGGCGACGCTCCCGAGGACGTCCTGCTGCAGGGTGCCATGCAGAACCTGAACGCAGGCATTGCCTACCCCTATCCCTTAACGCAGAACCTCAAGGACCACCGCTGCTACAATGAGCAGCCCATGAGCTCCCAGGAACTTTTGGAGCAGGCAGAGGGTGTACTGCAGATCCTGCAGAAGGACTACCCCGACTTCGCCTTCAGTGAATCCATTTCCAGCATAGAGCAGATAGTGCAGATGAGAAACAGCGAAGGGTTGGACTTAGAGTACAAGGACGCTGTCTTCGCTTTGAGCCTGATCCTCAAAGAAAGGGCCACCGCCAATCTGTTCGACGGGGCGCTGTTCTGCCTTACCCGGAATTTCGACCCGGACAAGTTTTGGGACTTCAACCGCTCCTTCCTGGAAGCCTACCGCAACAAGGTAGAGCTGCCGGAGGGGGATGTGCTGCCGGTGTTCATGTGGGATCTGAGCGTACTCCAGAGTTTCCTGGGCCGGGCGCTCCACGGCGAACGTTTTGCCCGGGGTAGTTCCCTGTTCAGCGGCAAGCTGGGGGAACAGCTCTTTGCCGAGAAGGTCACCATCGAGCTCAACCGGGATCCGGCCACGAGGATCAAACCCTTCTTCGACACGGAAGGGGTCGTGATCCCCAACGACCGCCTGGCCCTCGTGGAAAATGGCAGGCTTACCGCGGTGCTCGCGGACAAGAAGACGGCGGACACATATGGCCTGGCCCATACCGGGGCAGCCACGGGGGACTACGATGACCCACCCACCATTGATGGAGCCCACGGCGGTTCCCTGTCCTTTAAGACGGACAGCGAAGACATCGCGGCGGTGCTGCAGGGCCGCCCAGCTGTATTCGCCCTGCTCTGCTCTGGCGGCGACTTCACAGCCGATGGCAGCTTCGCCACCCCCGTGCAGGTGAGCTTCCTCTTCGACGGGGAACGCCTCGTGGGCAAGCTGCCGGAGTTCGCAGTACGCTCCAACCTCTTTAGGATGCTGGGTGAAGATTACATCGGCACCTTCGAGAACACAGGCCTCTACTTCGGGGAAATCCAGACCCAGCTGCAGGGGTACTACATGACCATCGTCCGCTAGCAGGCACCAAGCTGTAAGCGCGCCAACAACCGCTAGGCTCTCTCAGTCTAGCGGTTTTATTATCTCCTTTTGCTTTACTGCGCCCAGAGGGGCGCTTCTTTGAGCAGCCGGTACACCGCTCCGGTGTCGTGGGTGATGTAGCCTTGAATTCTGCCATCGGAGGCAGGGGCAGCCCCCTCTTTCCTGAATTCATTGGGGGTCTTGCCAACTTGACTCTTAAAGGCGCGGTAAAAGGAAGTGTCATTGCTGTATCCACAGGCTTGAGCAATGGCGGAGATGGATTGGTCTGTGCGCCGCAGCAGTTCTTTCGCGGCTTTGATCCGCACCTGATGGATGTAGTCGTTGATGGAACAGCCCAGCACGTTCTTGCCGAACCTATACAAAGTGCTGCGGCTCATTCCCAGCGTCCTGCAGATATCGTCCATGCAGATGTCTTGGGCATAGTTTTCATGCACAAAACTGCTCAGCTGATCCAGTATGAAAGTGTCGCTGTCTGCCGTGTGGGCATCGCTGAGGAAACGCTCGTCGTAGATGGTGTGGGCAAACAGATCGGCAATGAAACGGAAAAACTCCGCGTGCATGCGGAATTGATAGCCCTTCTGTTTCTCATAGGAACACATCCAGATCCTGGCCACGGAGGCGATGAGCTGCCTGGGCGGTATCCTCAGCCTGGTATTGGGGTCGGCGGTGTTTAGGTAGAAGTTGTAAATTCTGGAATCCTGGTTGCGATCTAGTCTGAATATGCCGGGGCTGAACTGCAGGAAAAGGCAGATGTTGGGACTGGGACGGGAGGCAAAGGAATGGATCTCCCGGCTGTTGATGAGCATGATGCTTCCTTTGGCCAAAGTGTAGGCCACACCCTTGTACCTCACCCTCACTTCTCCCTGCACGGGGATTACGATCTCGTAGGCGTCATGCCAGTGAGGACAGGAGCTCTCGATGGAAGCGGTGAAGCACTTGAACCCAATGGAAAACGGATATTCGATCTCTTCATAAAGACTGAAGGACTCTGCCACTGGAGTGCTCACCTCCTTTTTCAGAGTCTCAGCCGGGTGCACTAGCCAAACCACAGGGCAGTTGGTGCAGGGAAACGGGAGCAGCAGTCTCCCGTTTCCCTACAACCGCTATTCGCCTAGTCCGTTTCCTTCACCTGCATTAAGCAATGGTAATTTTGCCCTGCAGCAGATCCTTGTCTGCGCTGCTGGTGCCGATGTAGACCTCGTAGTCCATCTTCTCCAGTTCCCAAGCATTGGTTTCCTCGTTGTACCAACGCAGCTTCTCGAAGGGGCAGGAGATGGTGACCGTTTTGCTCTCGCCAGGCTCCAGTTCCACCCGGGCAAAACCGCGCAGGATCTTCTTGGGCCTGTGGACCTTGGAGTTGCTGAAGCCCACATACATCTGGACAACTTCAGCACCGGCACGATCGCCCGTGTTGGTTACGGTGCACTCGGCAATGACGTTCTGGCCGTCGGTGCTGAACTTGGCATCCTTCACCTCGAAGGTGGTGTAGGAGAGGCCGAAACCGTATGGAAGTAGGGGCTCAATGCCTTCCCTCTCCAGCTTTACGTAGCCGTGATAGTAATCGTAGAACTGCTCGGTGGTGTCCCACTCTACCTGCGGCAGATGCTCTTCTTTGTAAGGAACCACGTAGGGCAGCTTACCGCTGGGGTTTACATCGCCGAAGATGATGTTGGCCAGGGCCCGTCCGCCTTCCATGCCAGGATAGAAGGCCATGAGGATGGCGCTCACGTCGTCTTTCCACTCGGTCATCATAATCATGTTGCCGCCGATCATGACCGCCACAGAGTTCTTGTTCTCCGGCCCCACAGCCTTAATCAAATCGATCTCCGGCTGGTGCAGACCCAGGGACTTGACCCGGTCGCCTCCGATGCCGCCGGTGTAGGCATCTACCTGGTCTTCGGTGACGTACTCACCTTCGTCATCGTGGTCATAGCCCACTACGAACACCACGGCATCCGCTTCCTTAGCCAGCTTGCGGGCATGGTCCAGATCCTCGCCGCTGTAGTAGACAACTTCCACGTTCTCGGGCACAGCTTCGGTGATGCCCTGGAGTGGGGTGATCACGTATTCGGGGAATACGCGGCTGGAACCGTAGTCGCCAATGACGCCCTTATCCGCCAATTCGCCCAAGACCAAGAGCTTCTTCAGGTTGTTCTTGTTCAGGGGCAGGACGCGGCCTTCGTTCTGCAGCAGGGTGATACCCTTCTCGGCAACTTCCCGAGCCAGGGCGATGTGCTCCGCGCAGCCCACCAGGCTCATGTCGTACTCTTTGTCATCGGCTTCCGTAAAGGCCAGCAGGGTGCGGACGATGCGGACAGCCGCCTCATCGATCTTCTCTTCCGGAACCTTGCCGTCCTGAACAGCCTTGACCAGCTTCTCGCCGAAGTGGATGGTGCAGCACATTTCAATGTCCATACCGCCGATGGCTGCCTCCACAGTGTCGCGGATGCCCCAGATAAAGTCGCTGATTACGAAACCATCGAAGCCCCACTCATCTTTCAAGACCTGGTTGAGCAGATAGTCGTGGTGGCCGCAGTGAACTCCCTTGTAGAGGTTATAGGCGCTCATGACGCTGGCTGCGCCTGCGTCGATGCAGTCCTTAAAGTGGGGGAGGTATACTTCCCGCTCGGTGCGCTTATCGCACTCCACATTCACTTTGAAGCGGGAGATCTCCATGGAGTTAAACGCGTAGTGCTTCACGCAGGCAATGACGTTCTCTGCCTGGACTCCCCGCACCAGCGCAGCACCCATCTGGCCCAAGTGGAATGACTCTTCGCCGTAGGTCTCCTGGCTTCTTCCCCAGCCGGGGTTGTAGGGCAGGTTGATGCACACGCCTCCGAAGAGGTTGCCGCCCCAAGCTCTGATTTCCTTACCGATGGCCCGGCCCACCCGTTCCTCCAGCTCCACATCGAAGGTGGCGCCCCGGAGCATGGTCACGGGGAAGCAGGTGCTCTTGCCCACACCGCAGACAACCCCCCTGGGGCCGTCGCAGAACTTCATGGCGGGAACGCCCTTCTCGTCAATGCCCCCCGCGGGATAGGGGATGTAGTTGTA
>DGEY01000095.1:12407-12763 GCA_002391385.1 Firmicutes bacterium UBA3914
TGGCCGCTCATTAAGTAAACCTTTTCTTCCAAAGTGAGTCCCTTGACAATCTCTCTAGCCCTTTGATCGTAGCTGAGCCTGTGCTCCTTTGTGCACTTCATAAAACCAATTCTCCCTTCCTTTATGATTTTGCAGTTGCTTCCTTACTACCCTCAAGCGATCGCTGCTTCCCTGCCCCTGGTGAAGCGGGCGGTCAAGAAAACCAGTCCAATGAGCATGAGGCCCTTCAGCCCTTCAGCCAGGGCTGCGCTGACCCCATAGAGGGTGAGCCCGTTCACCAGTACTCCGATGGTCAAGGCACCGACGAAGAGGCGGAAGATCCTGGTGGGCATGCCGCCCGTGACGGGAACGCCTCC
>DGEY01000095.1:12996-13892 GCA_002391385.1 Firmicutes bacterium UBA3914
CCCACGCGGCTGAGGGTGAATACCCCGGCTATACCGGCCATCACACCGCAGAGGACGTAAGCAAGGATCTTCATCTTCTCCACCGGTACCCCGCTGTTGCGGGCTTTGACTTCGTTTTCGCCGATGGCCTTGGAGTAGTACCCTAGTTTTGTGTACTCAAAGAGGTAGCCGAAGATCAGGGTCAACAAGACAAGAACGGGGAACATGTTCTCGAAGTTGTACAGATCAAACAGCTTAAAGGGAACGTAGATGGGGCCGCCCCGGGTAAACACGGGCAAAAGCCCCCGGTAAGCAATGGAAAATGCTAGGGTACAGGTTACCGAAGGAACCTTGAGTTTGCTGATGATCACGCCGTTGAGCAAGCCAAACAGCGCCCCGAGGAGGATAGCTGAGGGGAAAATCAGCCATAGACCGTATTTGTTCACCAAGATGGCACTAATGGTGGCCGAGAGGGCCAGCACCGCGCCTTGCGACAGGTCAATACTGCCCTGGGCGATGACGAAGATCAGCCCCAGGCCGCCAAACATATACAGCACCGTTTGGTTCAATATGGATCGTAGATTATACGGCCGCCAAAACTTTCCTCCCACCAGAACTGAGAAGAGGAGAATCAGGCAAACCAGCCCGGCAAACGGTATGATGTGCTCTAAAGAGAGTTTCCTTTTTTTCATCAGATCATCACCTGCACTATGCGATGTTCGCTAAACCCTTCCGCTCGCTCGAAGATTTTGGCGACCTCACCGTTTTTCATGATCAAAATCCGGTCGGAGCAGCCAATCAGCTCCGGCAGTTCGTCGGAAATGAGGATGATCCCGATCCCCTCCTGTTTCACCTGGGCAATCAGTTTGTAAATGTTGGCCGTGATGCCCACGTCCACTCCCCGCGTGGGTGAGTCC
>DGEY01000095.1:14133-16929 GCA_002391385.1 Firmicutes bacterium UBA3914
GGCAAAGATGATCTGCCCCTGGTCAGGCTTGGTCAGCCCGAACAAAACCTTGCCCAGCTCATGGATACCGGAGTCGCTAAGGCCGCCCAGCCCCAGCACCTCGCCGCGGCGCAGCTCAAAGGAGACATTGCGCAGGACGCCGTCGAGAGTGATGCCATCCACCTTCAGCACGGGCTCTGCTTTGTCCAGCTTGGCCGGTGTGTAGAAGTAGGTTTCCTTCACTTCCCGTCCCACCATGAGACGTTTCAGTTCGTCCTCCGTGGCCCCTTCCGCATCTAAGGTGGTGACCTTCTCACCATCTTTGAGAACGGTAATCCGGTCGCACAGGGACAGGATCTCCGACAAGTTATGGGAGACAAACAAGATCAGCTTGCCCTGGGCCTTGAGCTTGGCGAGAAGTTCATACAAAACGGTGCGGTTGTTGTGGGAAAAGGCCGCGGTGATTTCATCGAGGATGAGGACATCTGGATTGCTGGAGAGGGCTCTCACCAGTTCCACCAGTTTCTTCTCTTCCACCGTGAGGCTCTTGGCAAACACATCCAGGGGCACCTGGGCGATTCCCCAATCCGCAAAGGCCTTTTCGGCAGCCGCCCGCATTTTCCCCAAGTTCATCACGCCGCGGCTGGAAAAGCGGTCCGTTTTTCCTAAGAAGATGTTCTCTGTGACTGTGAGATCATCAATGAGCCCCAGTTCCTGCACCACCATGCTCACGCCCTGCTCATTGGCGTGGGCTGGACTTACGGGGTCGTAAGCCTGGTTATCTTTGAACATCCTCCCTTTGTCCCGGGTATGGATGCCCGCGACCATGGACATAAGTGTCGATTTACCGGAACCGTTTTCACCGATCAAACCGTGGATTTCACCGGCGCGGAAGTCCAGGGAGACGTCCACTACGGCGCGGGTGGGCCCGAAGCTTTTCGAGAGATCCTCTACTCTTAAGACAACCGAGTTCTTTGCCGCCTTTGCCTTGGTCATTTTACGACACCCTCCTCGCCCCGCATGGAAACAATGGTTACCGCGATTACCAACATGCCCAGCACCACTTCCTGCCAGGTTCCGGAAGGTACGCCCAGCAGGGTCAAGGCGTTAAACAGGGCCGACAGGGAGATGGTCCCAATAACTACACCCACCACCACGTTGAAAATGGCCGCCATGGAACTGGCGATAAGCACAGCGGTGAGCGGCTGGAAGATGGTGCTCACGGTGGTCAGCCCGGTCCGGGGCAGCAGCTGCCCCACGTAGCTTTGGTTGATTGCGGAGCCTAAACCTATGAAGAGACCGCAGACCAGCATGCCCAAAAACTTGGCGCGGTTGGGGTCAATGCCCATCTCTTTAGTAACCCGAATATCACTGCCTACGGCACGGACATTCAGGCCGATGCTGGTGCGGCAGAACAGGATGTAAACAGCGATCAGGCCTGGCACAAGCATGAGCACGTTATAGGGCAGCTGCCCTAAACTCCGCAGCTGAGAGCCTAGGCTTACCACCATGCCCCCGCTTCTCACCGCCATATTGGAATAAAACGCTCCAATGGACTCATAGATCATGGCCATGCCCAGCCCGGCGACCCAGGGCGGAATCTTAGTCTTGAGGAAAACAAAACCATTGAGCGCCTGCAGGGCCACGCCAGCGGCCAGGCCGCCCACAATCAGCCCCGCGTAGCCAAATTTCAGGCCTAAAATACCCGCCAAGTTGGATGCCAAAACAACAATGGCGCCGATGGAGAGGTCGATCATTCCGCTGGTAAAGGAGAAAATCAAGCCCCAGGTGATAAAAGTGGGAATGACAGCATGCGAAACGATGATACCCAGGTTCCTCCTGGTGAGAAACCGCGAGCCCGTGGCCAGATGAATGATCACAAAAACCAGCAGCAGCCCGGCTAAAACCAGTATTTGCTGTGTTCTCCGTTTTCCAAAACGCTGGAACATAGGGTTTGCGTCCCCCACTGCATGTGCTTTCCTATCCATGAACTTCAACCCCTTTTGAAAGGGGGCTGCCAAAAACAAAGTGTATTTGGCAGCCCAGCTGTCGTGCTAGAAGCCGTAGCGTTGCAGATCCTCTTCTGTGATGATGCCAGCTTCGAACTTATCCCTAACGCGCTGTTCAACAGAGTAATTTGCAAGCAGTGTCTCAAATGATTCGGCAGATGCTGCTGGATTGTACTTTACGCTCAGGTTCCTGATCTCTTCTGGGCTGAAGGGCATGTTGTCCAGCCATTGCTCTTCGTATGCCTTGTACTGCCCAGCCTCCAACACGATAATGGGTACATGGAACACAGGTGCCTGCCCGTTGGCGTCCTTGATGGCATTGCCTTCCAGGAAATTGTGCAGCAGGGCCACGGCTAAGCCGGAGTTGATCCAGTGTGCGCCGTTGGCTGCGTTGATCTTGCCCCCTTGCAGGCCTTCCAGGATGGGGGGATCCAGGTCGGTAACGTAGTACTGGATGTCCAGATCCGCATACTTCTGGAGCACTTCCATGGTGGCCACTGCCGGCTCGCCAGAGGTGGTGTAGACAACCTCAACGTCTGGATAGGCTACCAACAGGTCTTCGCTCTTCTTCAGAGCCTCGGCGCGGCCGCCAGTTGCCGCCCAGGCGATGTCCAAAACCTTACCGCCTGCGCCTTCAAACGCATCGGTAAAGCCTTTCACCCGTGCTTCGTGGGTTGTGTCGCCCCGGTTACCTGTGACCAGCACCGCGGTTTTGGCACCCGTGGCTGCCGCGAACTCTCCGATGGGGAAACCTGCGTCGTAGTCATCTTCACCAACTGCTCCCACGAAATAGGGGTTGTTGCGCAGA
>DGEY01000095.1:17027-18303 GCA_002391385.1 Firmicutes bacterium UBA3914
GTTGTTGCGCAGATGGGCCAGGGTGTCCGGAGTGGGCAAGTGATCATACAGCACAAAGGGTACCCGGGCGTCGGCACACATTTTACCAACGATGGCAAAGGTAGCATCGGACAAGCCAAAGTAGATGATCCCATCTACTCCCGAGGCAATCAAGTTCTCCACGTTGGAAATGGATTTCTCGATTGTGCCCTCGTCATTTACCACCATAAGTTCAGCACCCAGGGCATCAGCGGCGTAAACAGCGAAGTTCTCCAAGATGTCCAGGCAGTAAACGCCGGACAGGGCGTTGTTAAACCCGATTTTGTAATCCGCTGCCAGCGCGCTGGCACTGAGCAAAAAGACCAACAACAAACAAATAGACAACCGTTTCATACTTCTGCTCCTTTCTCCTTTCTTTTGTTCCCGTATTCAGCGACCTACGTTCCCCTTATCTCAACGATGGTTAGACATGGCCCCGGGGTTCCACGCCCAATTATCGGGATGGTATTCACAAAGAAGCCAGGCGGCCGAAAACCCAGCCCAAACAGGATGTAAAGAGTGCAGAGCACCCATGCACATGGCTAAGTGCCATGGCTTCTATCTTTATGTTACCTTACAACTGAACAACAATGTTTTCATTTTGTGTCATTTTGTCTTGCGGATTGTTTCAGATTTTACACCCCACCCATTTTGCTTACGAAAAGCGAAAAAGCCAAGCCTTTCCGGTGTCTTACACCGGTAGGCTTGGCTGCTTCTGCATCCAGTAAAGTGGTTTAAGTTTGTGACGGCGAGTCCTTACGCTTTCTCCCAGCAAAGAGGTTCAAAACGGCCAAGGCCAGGGCAACTCCACCCCAAATGGTCAAGTCTTTGTAGGGAGTAGTGGCTCCGGCGGCCATGCCCAGCAATCCAGCTAGGGCCATGACCACAAGGGAAACCTTGGGCACCCCAAAGGCGAATGCTCCTCCGACTAAAAACAAGAAAGCAACAAGGAGCCCCACAGCACCTCCCTGTTGAGTACCTTCCTCCGCCAAAATGGCGCCGCCCATGCTCACCGTGCAGGACTGCAGGAAGATCACCAAACTCAAGACCAGCGATAGTATTCCTGATGCAACTTTCAAGAGTATCCTCCATTCGTGATGATCTGGCCTCAAGACCACTTCTTGTCTTCGACCTTGTCCCAGCTAGGGCATGGATCTAGATCCTAGAGGATCTGTGCCAAGAAGCGCTGAGTGCGCTCATGTTCCGGCGCGGTGAAGAACTTCTCCGGGGGAGCTTGCTCCACGATGTTCCCCTCGTC
>DGEY01000046.1:0-617 GCA_002391385.1 Firmicutes bacterium UBA3914
AGATGTGTATAAGAGACAGATGTGATTTTTCCCGCGAAACAAACTGCGGCGGACCTTTTGACCCACCGCAGCTGTGTTCAGCCCACCGTTTCCCTGGGCTGATAGGTTCTGCTCATAAGCTTGCCATCCCGCACATAGAACTGCCGGTTGCGGCATTCCTCTTCAATGGTGGTTTCGTGGGGTCCAATGCGCAGCTTCACCCCGGGGTAAAAGGTGCGGGCGCCGATTACCCCTTCTTCGCCCACAACCAAGGTGGCCACCCCCATCCCCTGGGAGCCCACCGTTTTGGCGTAAATGGCGGACTGGGCTGTATAGGATCCGCTGCGGCACTGCCCGGCCATCCTCAGGGTGTTCCCCGCCACCACCTCGCAGTCGTAGGCCAGGGGCCCGGTGATGGCGACGCTTCCTGTAGCTTCGATTTTGGCGTTCTGGCAGTAATGCACGCTGATATCAGCCTCTGATTCCAGGCACTCTTCCAGCCTGGAGGTGAGATCCTCCATAAGCTCGCGGTAGCGTTCCACTTCGGAGGCACCCTTGATTTCCAGGGGCGCTGCCCCCAGGAATCTGTCCGCCAGAAAGCGCAGGACCGCCAGGGATTCCAGGAAGTCCTCCCCGCA
>DGEY01000046.1:790-1425 GCA_002391385.1 Firmicutes bacterium UBA3914
CCAGGCGTGTCTCCAGGAGCAGCTTGAAAAGATAGCCATCCCCCCGGCCGTGCACGGCGCCGGCCTCTGCCTTCAGCTGCCCCTTCAGCTGCCCAAAGGCCGCCAGCAGCTGCTCCAAATCACGATCCAGCCGGCGCAGAAGCTTGACCGCCTTGGCCAGCCCGGGCTGCTTAGTCCCCGCGGCCACGGTGCCGCCGATCAGCTTGCCGGCAATCTTCACACCGGTATCGGAAAGGACAGTGGCGTGGTAGACGCTGCCGTTGATCTCCACCATCCCGCCTGCCTTAACGGTGAGGGACTCCTGCACATCGCCGAAGACCACCACATCCCCCCGGAACTCCACATGGCCGGTGGAGACATCTACGTTGCCGTCCACCACCAGCTGCGGGTTGACCTGCAGCTGGCCTCCCCTGAAGATGGGCCGGCCGGTGATTTCGGCAACAGCCACACTTCCGTCCCGGATCAGCTTCACGCCGGGACCGGCGCTAAAGCGCGGCGGCCGGGGTGCCCGGGGCTGCACTTCCCTGCCGTAGACGTTCATCCCGGGTTTCCCGGGAACGGGAGGGTGGATATAAGCCAGGACATCCCCGGCATTCACTGCGTTGAAACGGCCCCGGTCCAAAACGTCCACCCGA
>DGEY01000046.1:1587-2331 GCA_002391385.1 Firmicutes bacterium UBA3914
GACACTGGGCACCCTGGACTGGAGCTGGCACACCAGCTCCACCCGGCCGTCCACGGGAGGAAGCGGCCGTATGCCCTGGGCCACCACTACTTCCGCATCACAGCACCCCAAGCAGGCTTTGATCACCTGCTGAGTATCGATGAACTCGGCCTTAACCCCCGCCCGCTGCAGCTCCGCCAGAACCAGCCGGGGATCGATGGGCTTGGCGGGCAGGGTTCCTGCCGGTTTGGACTTGATCACCAGGCGCTGCTGGAAATCCGCATCGCACAGTTTGAACACCGTTCCCGGACGGAACTTGGTTTTCAGGATCACTTTCATTTTGTCCCGGGAAACGGTAAGCTGGTACTCACTTACTGGCGGTTGATACCCCACGGTGATGGAGATGTCCTCCACGCTTTCCAGCACCGTGGGCTTGGTGAGGAGCCTCTCACCCTGGCGCACCTCCACGCCGGGGCCGGGCACCAAGACGGGCCAGGCTCCCCTGCCCCGCGGTTCCCGCATCAAAAGCCTGCCCCCCATNNAAAAAAACGCTTTCCAGCCAGGCGACTCGAAAGCGTGATCAGCATTCTCAGGCGCAACTGGCTGGCATACACAGACTTGTGCTTAGCCCCTATAGCTTTGCGTCCCATGATTTCTCATGGTTTGCCAAATATTCAGATGTTTCTGCCCCAGCCCGCAGCGGCACCTGTTCGTGACTGGAGGCACAATCGAACATTTACCACCAAGGGCAGATTATACGCCACC
>DGEY01000046.1:2568-10018 GCA_002391385.1 Firmicutes bacterium UBA3914
AGGTAACTAGTGCAATCAATATGTAAAGAAGGAAACGAGCCCTCAGAGGCGCTGCCCGCAGTAGGGACAGTAGCTGTACGACCTGTGCAGCTGCACCCCGCAGTGGGAGCAGAACCTCTCCGCGGGCTCCGCGCACCTGAGATCCGCGGAGGTGATGGTCACATCCTGCCCCTGCTCGATGCGGCGCCCCACCTCTTCTGCCAAAGCACACGCCCGCTGGCAGCAGCGGGTGCGGAGGAAATAACGCTTGTTCCACTTCCAAACCGGGATGAAAAAAACATGGAAGTAGGTGTACGTCCGCAAAACTTCATAGCGATCGTAGGCCCCACACACCGGGCAGGTCACACCTGACACCGTCTTGATGGTCTCATCCTTGGTCTGCACTCCGAAAATGCCTATGAAAAACATCTTCCCTATCTCCTGCCTACATTGTATACCAACGTTTGCATAGACACAACCCATTTTACAAAAAAATAGCGGGCCGGCGCCCAAGTGCCCTACCCGCGCAGGGAGGGACGGAAAAGGCAGGCAAAGCGCTTTGCATGACACTCGTCATGAGTGTTCTGACACTCCTGCCAAGTCCGTCCCGTGCCAATAGCCTGCCCCGCCTCCAGCGGAATATGCTGTAACTTTCTGGCAGCTGCTCCCGCCCCCTCCGGGTATGCGGTTCGCCCCGCTCCAGTATATATTACCAGGAGGCGGTGGCTGTGTATGTGGTGATCCTGCGCAGGCAGTGGCTGTTTTGGCTGCCGGTGGCCTTCTTTCTGCTCCTGGGGGCCCTGTTCACCGGCCTGGCCTGGCTGACCGGGCCGTACCCTTTGCCAAGGCTGGGACTGCCCGCTGCTGCCCCGGACTTGGCCTGGAGTCTTTTTCCCGGGCAGCCCTTGGCCCAGGTTGTTTTAGGTCAGCCGGAGCAGCTCCGGGAAAGGCTGAAACGGGGCGAGCTGGACTACCTGGTGGAATTGGAAAAGCCGGATCCGGCTTTGGTCAGCTGGCAGCTGGGCTGCCTGGTTCCCGCGGTGGTTGTGCCCTTTTTTGATCCCCTGGAAGCGCTGGATCTGACCGCTTTCACCCATCTGATCCAGTCCAGCCCCGAAAAGATCCTGGTCTCCCAGGCCCTGGCCCTGCCGGGTTTTCCCTGGTGGGACCAACCGGTGCGCTATCTGCCATCCCCCCAGGTGATCCAGGAGCTGCAGGAGGGACGGGGCCGCCTGGGGGTGATCCTCCTCCAGGAGAGAAAACCCGCGGTGCGAATTGTGCCGCTAAACGGCGTAGACCCCAGGCAGTGCCGGGCCGACCCTCTCGCTTACCCCTTGACCCGCGCCCTCTACCTGAGCCGGCCCCCCAAGGGCTTCGCCGGCCAGCTGCGGGACTGGGTGCAGAGCCGGTTGAAAAACCCCTTAGATGCCCTGCGCCTGGCCGCGCAGCGTTCCGGGCACGCCCATCCTTGGGCAGGGGAAATCAGCTTGGTGGCGGCAGGTGATATCATGCTCGATCGGGATGTGAAAAAGGTGGGGCTGGAAAGGGGCTGGGAGTACATCTTCGCCGAAGCGGCCCCCGCCCTGCGGGAAGCTGACTTGAGCTTCGCCAACCTGGAATCGCCCCTGGGGGATCGGGGACGCTTCATCAACATGTTCCAGGCCCCCCCGGAGGCAGTGGAAGGGCTGGCTTTTGCGGGCCTGGATGTGGTGTCCCTGGCCAACAACCATGCCCTGGACTACCACCACGAGGGCCTCTTGGAGACCATGCGGCTTTTGAGGGAATACGGAATCGACTGGGTGGGGGCGGGCCGCAGCCTGGAAGAGGCCCGCGCTCCCCTGATCAGGGAAGCGGCAGGTGTCAAAATCGGCTTTTTGGCCTATACAGAGATGTGGTTTGTCTATGCCCGGGAGCCCATCAGCTGGAGGGCCACCGCAGATGAGCCCGGCGTGGCCCCGGCGGAAATAGATCTCATAGTGGAAGACGTGCAGAGACTCCGCTCCCAGGTGGATGTGGTGGTGGTCAGCATGCACTGGGGGAAGGAGTATGTGCACGAACCCACCGAGGAGCAGAAGCGCCTGGCCAGGGCAGCGGTGGATGCCGGCGCGGATCTGGTCCTGGGCCACCATCCCCACGTCCTCCAGGGGCTGGAGTTTTACCAAGGGGGAGTGATCGCCTACAGTCTGGGCAATTTCGTCTTCGATCTCAACCGGCCCGCCACCTGGGAAACCATGCTGCTGGAGTTTACCCTGTCGGCCCAGGGAGTGCGGGATCTGACCATTGTCCCCGCCTACATCGCCGGTGTGCGGCCCCGGATCCTGGAAGGTGCGCATAGAGAGGCGGTCTACCAGCGCATCAGGGAGTATTCCCTGGGGCTTAAGTGATCCTGCCGCAATCCGGTTCTCCATTCCTAGCTCACCCGCGCAGCCCGGGGAATATACTACCAGTGCTAGTTATCAGAGAGGAGGTAAACCTCTATGTATCCCACCCACCAAGGCTTTCCCCGGGTACCGAAACAGTGTCCACCAGGGTTCACAGGAAGATACACGGTAGTGCAGGGGGACACCATGTTTTTCATCGCCCAGCGCTTTGGCGTTTCCCTCAACGCCCTCATCGCCGCCAACCCCCACATCCCCAATCCGAGCCTGATCTTCCCAGGGGATGTGCTCTGCGTTCCCCCACAGTCCCCGCCGCCTCCGCCACCGCAAAGGGATCCCTGCCCCTGCCCCGTTTCGCTCAAAGACTTCATCAACCGCTTTGTAGAGGTGACCACACCCTGCGGAGTGGTGTCCGGCAAACTGGTTTTCGTAGGTGAGAGCTCCATCACCCTCCAGGAGGGCAAAACGGATCATCCCATTGTGGTGCGCTGCCGGGAAATCTGCTTTGTCAGGATTCCCAGATACGGACCGAGGGAGGAGTAGCCATGGGCCAGGAATGCTGCCGCTGTCCGGAAGGATTGGTGCCCTTTCTGGATCGCAAAGTGACCGTGTACACCAAGTGCGGGGAGATTACAGGCTTCCTCAGAGCCTTCGGGGAGAGCTTTATAGAAGTCGAAGAAACGGATCCCAGACTGGATCTCACCATCATCCAATGCGCCCAGATCTGCCACATTCGCCTAGTACGGACGTAAGGCATAACTAGCGGCCAGGCTGAAAGTTCAGCCTGGCTTAAATCAAGCCCTGCAGAAAGGCCCGGCGCAGCTCGGGGTCGAATTTCTCGATGGCGTAGCGCAGCATGGTGCGGGGCATGCGCCGGTAGTGCTCCCGCAGAAATGCATATTCCACCTGGAAGTCCCGTTTGCCGATTTCCCTGAGCATCCAACCCACGGCCTTGTGGATGAGATCGTGCTCATGATCTAAGAAGAACTCGGCCAGCTGCAGCGTCTCGGCGAAGTCGCCCCGGCGGATGAAATAGAAGGTGGCGATTACCGCAAGGCGCTGGCGCCAGAGGTGTCCCGAACGGGCCAGCTCCCAGAGGACACTGCGGTCCCGATGGTAGAGGTACGCCCCGAGGATCTTGTCCGCGGAGGCATCCACCAGGTCCCAGTTGTTGACGAAGTCAGCGTTGGCCAGGTAGAAGTGGACGATTTCCCGGCGCTCCTCCGGCGTCTCGGCCTTTTCGAACTTGTAGACCAGCATGGCCAGGGCAGTGAAGCGGTATTCGTGGATCTCGTCCTGAAGCAGCGCTTCCAGCTCCTCCAGGGAGATCTGGCGGTAGAACTTCCTGGCTGCCCGGCGCAGGTGGGGCACGGTGATCCCCAAAAAGCGGTCCCCTTCGGCATAGCCTCCTGGCCCTGTCTGAAAGAACCTGGGCATAAACTCTGCCTTTTCGGGGTCGATGTACTGCTCAAGCTCGCGTTTGATGGCATCAATCATCATCTGCTTTCAGCTCCTTGATCCCGGCCATCCGCTCCCTGACCTCAGGCGGGAGCTCGTCTTCCAACGAAGCCCGGCGGATCCGCTGCCGGCTGCGGTAGGCCCCCTCCGCCTTGGCCCGCACCGTTTCCAGCTCTTCCTTCAGTTCCCGGGCGGAAAGGAGGGCGCAGCCTGCGCTCCTGATGATCACCTGCTGCAGGGCATCGCTGGTGGCCACCACAATGTCGTGTTCACCCTTGTGTTCGTGGGCGAACTTCTCGATGTATTCATCCGCGGTCTGGGCCCCCTTGGTGAACACCACATGGATGTTGTGGTAATCCACCACCTCAGCCACAGTGCGGTGCTCCACCTGGTAGGCATCGAAGACCACGATAATCCTGTTCTTCTTCAAAGCCTGATAGCTGCTGAGGGCATCCAAGAGCCGGATGCGGGCCAGATCCATATTCTCCTGGGCCAGCTCCTGCAGCTCCGGCCAGGCGTGGATCACGTTGTAGCCGTCCACCAAGAGGTACTGCTCCCGGGGTTCCGCCTGCGGCACCGGGGCGATCCGCCCCCTTCTGCCTCCGGCTGCCCTGCCCCGCTTCCAGCCCTTCTTTTTCCCCCGGTTGGCGGCTGTATCCCAGTAACCCCAGTCCACATAGTCGTCCTCCGGGGCCCGGGTCGGAGCTGGCTTTTTCCCGGCATCTACCTCAGGGGCGGGCTTTTCTTCCTCCAGGAAGGGTGCGCCGTGCATGCGGCGCTTCACTTCCTGCCAGGGCACATACACACCGCTGCCGCCCAGGAAAAAGATGGAACCGGTGGGGTTTTCCACGTCCCGCTCCGGGTCATAGCCCAAGGCGGCGATCACTTCCTCCCCGTTGTGGCAGGGCCGGTAGCCCTCCACGCTTAGGGCCAGGCGGCCCAAGCCCCTGGTATAGGCGGCCACTTCCCTGTGGTAGTTGCGCATGGTGACCACGGGCGCTCTGCCCACCAGCACAGCCATCTCCCCCCGGGGCGGTGCCAGTTCCCACACGCCCTGCATTTTCTCGAGATCGCTCATGGCCCGACCCACCTGCTTATCGGGGACCTCTAGCCGGAAGGAATAGTACGGCTCCAAAAGGACACTCTTGGCCTGCATAAGGCCCTGGCGCACCGCCCGGTAGGTGGCCTCACGGAAGTCTCCCCCTTCGGTGTGGGTCTTGTGGGCCCTGCCCCCCACCACCGTGATCTTCAGATCGGTCAGGGGGGAGCCGGTCAAGACGCCCAGATGGGTCTTCTCCTGGAGATGGGTGAGGATCAGTCGCTGCCAGTTCTTGGCCAGAATGTCTTCACTGCAGTCGAGGGCGAACTGAAGGCCGCTGCCCCGCTCACCGGGCTCCAAAAGCAGCTGCACCTCTGCATAGTGCCCCATGGGTTCAAAGTGGCCCACGCCCTCCACCACGTCGGCAATGGTTTCCTTGTACAAAATGCGCCCCTCGTCGAAGTGCACCTCCACGCCGAAGCGCTCCAAAATCAAGCTCTGGAGGATCTCGGTCTGCACTTCCCCCATGAGCTGCACCTGGATTTCCCGGAGCTGTTCAGCCCACACGATGCGCAGGGCCGGCTCTTCTTCCTCCAGCTCCTTGAGCTTGGGAAGCATGGTAGCGGCCTCGCAGCCCGGGGGCAGGATCAGGCGGTAGGAAAGGACCGGTTCCAGCACCGGGGGCCCAGCTCCGCTCTCCAGGCCCAAGCCGTCGCCGGGCCTAGTGAGGGTGGGGCCCGTTACCGCGCAGACCGCCCCGGCCCCGATTTCACTCACCACCTCGTATTTCTCCCCCGAGTAGAGGCGGATCTGGTGCACCTTCTCCTCCCGGCCGCCGCCGTGGGGGGCAACCACATCCCGCACCTTAAGGCTTCCTCCGGTGATCTTCAGGTGCGTCAGGCGGGTCCCCTGCTCATCCCGGGAGATCTTAAACACCCGGGCCCCAAACTGGGCTGGGTAGTCCGGCGCCTGGGAGTAGCGGGCCAGGCCCTCCAAAAACTCCTGCACGCCCTGGAGCTTGAGGGCGGAGCCGAAGAACACCGGGAACACCCTGCGCCTGGCCACTGCTTCCCGGATGCTGCCCGGGGCAATGCTGCCCGCGGCCAGGTACTCCTCCATGAGCCCCTCATCGCAGAGGGCCACCTGCTCCAGGACATCGGGGGCGCCGAAGTCCACACAGCAGGGATCCAAAGCATCCCGCAGCTCCCCCAGGAGCGCCTGGCGGTCAGAGTGGGGCTGATCCATCTTGTTCACAAACAAAAACACCGGGATCCTGTACATAGACAAGAGGCGCCAGATGGTGGCAGTGTGGCCCTGCACCCCATCCGCGCCGCTGATTACCAAAATCGCGCAGTCTAAAACCTGCAGCGTCCTTTCCATCTCGGTGGAAAAATCCACGTGGCCCGGGGTATCCAGCAGCGTAAACTGGGTACCCCCGAACTCGAAGATGGCCTGCTTGGAAAAGATGGTGATGCCCCGCTCCCGCTCCAGATCGTGGGTGTCCAGATAGGCATCCCCCTTATCCACCCGGCCCAGCCGCTGAATCCGGCCGCTCAAGTAAAGCATGCTTTCAGATAGAGTGGTTTTCCCCGCATCCACGTGGGCCAAGATGCCCACGACGATTCTCCGCATTGCCCAAACCTCGCTTCAGCAACTCACACGTTCCTTTCTTCTAATGGTATCAGCTGACCACCCCGGTGGCAATGCTCAATTCCCCAAGCTGAAGCTGCGGTCACGCAGTGCTAGCTGCCTGACACTTCCTCCTCCGCATATTCCAACAGGTCCCCGGGCTGGCACTCCAGCGCCCTGCAGATGGCCTCCAGGGTGCTGAAGCGGATAGCCTTGACCTTGCCGGTCTTCAGGTTGGATAGGTTCACTACGGAAACCCCCACCGCTTCCGACAGGGCCGTGAGGGACATCTTCCGGTCCGCGAGCACGCGGTCAAGTCTCACTATGATGGGCATGGCAACCTCCTACACCGTCTGATCCATTTCTTCCTGCAAATAGCCGCCGTAGTCGAACACCCAGGCCAGGATGAGGAGGAGCAGGCCTGTGAACGCCAGCTTCAGATCGGGCGTGTAGAGAATGGAAAGCTCCGAAAGGTTAAACGTCCTGATCATCTTCCAGGCCACGAAGCTGTTGGCCCCGGGGATGAGAAAGGCGGAGGCAAGCACCGCTCGGCCGATCTCGTGGATCCGCTTAGAGTTACCCCGGTAAAAGGGTTTTTGGGCCGCCACCGTATCCATCACCTGCCTCAGGCGCCGCAGCAGGTAGAGGAAAAAGAGGACGTAGACCGCCGCCCCCAAGGCGATGCTCCGGAAGAGGCCCCGCAAGCTGCCCCCTGCCACCTGCTCCGGATCCGGGTGGTAGCGGATGATCCCGTTGAGCTCAAAGGTGAACGTGTAGCGGGCGTAGCGCTCGGCGGCGAAGTAGCGGTCGGGCCCGAAAAGCGCAAACAGCCCCAGGAGCACAACCAAAAGGAGGGCCGCGATCCCCGCCCAGTAAAACGCCTTGAGCACCTTGTTTACTGTCTGGGCAAACTTGATGTTTGTCCGCACTTCAGTTCCCTGCACTGTCCTAACCTCCCTACAGTCTC
>DGEY01000046.1:10279-14913 GCA_002391385.1 Firmicutes bacterium UBA3914
GATCACTCCCGGGGCACGGGGTCGTAGTGGATGATCAGGTGGATGTGATCCTCTTCTAGAAAGCGCCTTTCGATGGAGTCGATGATCTCATGGGTAACCAAGGGGTCTTCATCCCCTGGCATCTCCACATGGGCGCTCACATAGCGCCGCCCGGGCCCGTAGTCGTGGACGATCAGATCGTGGATGCCCAGCACCTGGTGGTGGCGGCCGATTTTCTCCGAGATGTAGTCCACCAGCTCAGGCGCGGGGGCCTCCCCCACCAGCTGGCTCACGGTCTCCTTCACCAGTCCCCAGCCGCTATGCACGATAAAGAGGGCCACGATCACGGCGGCCCAGCCATCGAGCTGCAGCCCCGTCCAGCGGAAGAGCAGGGCGCTGAGGAGCACCGCCCCGGTGGCCAGGGCATCGTTCCTGCTGTCCGCGGCCACTGCCTTAAAGGCCGAAGAACCCATCCGCCGGCCTAGACGGCCGTAATAATAGGCCATCCAAGCCTTGACCAGGATGGACAGGCCCAAGACCCCAAAGAGCAGCGGACTGAGCTTCAGGGGTGTGGGCCTGAGGATCTCCCCAACACCGCTGCGGGCCAGCTCCACGCCGACCACCATGATCAACACCGCGGCACCCAGGCCCGCCAGGTACTCGTAGCGGCCGTGGCCGAAGGGATGCTCCGCATCGGCCTTCTTCGCGGCCATCTTAAACCCCGCCCAGGTGATGATGGACGCCGCCGCGTCCATGAGGTTGTTCAGTCCATCGGCCACCGCGGAGACGCTGCCCGACAGCACGCCGGCGGCCAGCTTCAAAGCCACCAGCAGCAGATTGATGCCCACACCCAGGCGGCTGGCGGAACTGCCCACCTGGTGGCGCACCCCCGGATGCACCGTCTCTCTGCCTCCACCACCCATCTCATTCACCCGCTTCCTCCCCCCGGGCAGCAATGAGCTGCAGCAGCTCCCTGTGGATCAGGCCGTTCGTGGCACAGACGCTGCGGCCCAGGGGATCGAACTTCTCTCCAGCGCAGCCCGTGACTGCACCCCCCGCTTCCAGAACCATCAGCCCGCCTGCGGCCAGATCCCAGGGCTGCAGGGAGAGCTCCCAAAAGCCGTCCAGCCGCCCGGCGGCCACCTGACAGAGATCCAGCGCCGCCGCCCCCAGGGAGCGCACCCCCTGGGAAGCCTTGTTCACCCGCTGGAACTGGGCTCCGTTGTCCCGGCGGCTGGTGGCCACATCATAGGGGAACCCCGTGGCCAGGAGACTGGCAAGCACGGTCTCCGTCCGGGAAACAGCCAGGCGCCGGCCGTTGAGAAAGGCGCCTCTCCCCTTCTCCGCGGCAAAGCATTCCCCCCGGATGGGATCGTAAACCACTCCCAAGATCACCTCGCCCCCCTCCACCAGGGCCAGGGAGGTGCAGAAGTAAGGAAAGCCGTGGGCGAAGTTGGTGGTGCCATCCACGGGGTCGATCACCCACAGATAGTCGCCGGTACCCTCCCTGCGGCCCCCTTCTTCGGCTAAAATCCCGTGCTGGGGGAACCTGCGGCTGAGCTCCCCCACGACAAATTCCTCTGCTGCCAGATCGGCGTCGGTAACCAGGTCAATGGCCCCTTTGGCCTGCACAGATACACCTTCCCGCATCTTCTGCAGGAGAATCTCTCCCGCCTGGCGAGCTATTTCCTCCACTACCTCGAGCTTGACCAACAAAACAAACCTCCTATTTCCCTTCCTTGAGCATGCGCCAGACCGCCAGCAGGAAAAACACAAAGGTGGTACCCACAAGTACCGCAACGCTGCCCGCGGCGCTGAAGATGGCATCGCCGAATCTGAACATGATTCCGAAGTCCTCCTGGAAGCTAGTGAGCACCGCCTCGGGGGCGCCGGCAAAGGTTTCCGCCAGGGGGACTTCCATCATCACCTGCCTAAAGAGGACCGCGGCGTGGGAGATGGGAAACAGCTTGACCGCTGTTTGGATCCCGCTGGGGAGCATGCTGATGGGCACGTAGATGCCGGTAAGAAAGCCGGAGAGCGTGCCGATGACGGTGCTGGCCACCGCAAAGGCGTTGGGCGTTTTGATGAAAGAAACAAGAAAGGAGATGAAAGCCCCACTTGTGACAGAAGAAAGCACGATCAGGCCCAGAGTTTTCAGCACCGCCGCCAAGGTCAAGAGCTTGCCGCCATTGGCCCAGATGAAGACCTGGGAGAGGACAAAGGCCAACGTGGTCAGGACTATTCCCACCGCCACCGAGGCCAAGAGGTAGCCGCCCACGATGGTGCTCCGCTTCAAGGGGGCGCAGCGGAAATCCTTGGCAATCCCCTTGACTTTGTCATCCACCAGCACACCCGCGGCCCCCAGAGTTGTGGTGAGGGAAGTGACGGCCAGAAGGCCCGCCATGGTCCAGCTGTCCATTAAGAACTCCGCTCCGGGAATATGCTCCAGGCCCCTAGTGAGGGTGCTGCGCAGGAACGCGGCGTAGAGGCCCAGCACGATGAACACCGCCAGCAGGGAGAAAAAGACGGAGGCCCGATCCCGGAAAAAGACCTTCAGGTTGCGCTGGGCAAAGGCGATCACTGGTCCTGCTCCTTCCCGATGATCTCCAGAAAAGCCGCGTCCATGGTGCCCTGGAGCACCTCAAAGCTGAAGATGTGCTCCCGGCAGCGCTCCACGACGGGCAGGGCATCCAGGGTGCGGCCCAGGGTGATGGTGTAACTGTCGGCCCGCCGCTGCCAGCTCACCCCCGCCTCCCGCAGGATCCCCTCCAGCGCCTGCGGGCTGTCTGTGTAGAGCCTGAGCTGATCCGCGGCGTAGGCCTCCTTGAGCTGGGCAGGGGTGCCCCTGGCCGCGATACGCCCTTGGTTGATCACGACCACATAATCGGCTTGGGCCGCCTCCTCCATGTAGTGGGTGGTGAGGAAAACGGTCATCCCGGTTTCCAGCTGCATGCGGCGGATGAATTCCCAGACATCCCGCCTGGTCTGGGCATCCAATCCCGTTGTGGGCTCGTCGAGGAACAGAATCTTCGGCCGGTTAACCAAGGCCCTGGCCAGATCAGCCCGCCGGCGCTGGCCGCCGGAGAGGGTGCCGTAGCGCTGATCGAGAAAATCCAAGGCCGCGGCATCCCGGGCCGCCTGCTCCACCGCCTGGCGGAGCTTCGCACCCTTGAGGCCGTAAAAGCGTCCCCGGAAGAGCAGATTCTCCCGGACGGTGAGCCGGTCATCCAGGACGCGGTCCTGGAACACCACCCCGATGGAGGCCCGGATCTGCTCATCCTCCCGCCCCAGGGTGAAGCCGCCGATGGTCACTTCCCCCTGATCCTTTTTCAGCGCGGTGCTCAGGATCTCCACGGTTGTGGATTTACCTGCTCCATTGGGCCCTAAAAAGGCAAAGAGCTTGCCCCTTTCCACATAGAAGTCAAGCCCCCTCACCGCCTGGATCTGGCCGTAAGACTTGACCAGCCCCCGCACTTCGATCGCCTTCTCCATACGGCACCTCCTTGCCTCAAGGGGCAGGGTCAATTCTGCCGTGATCGTAGAAATACTTCATGACCAAGATGGTGATGGGCAGGGCAAACAGCCCCACCACCCCAAAGAGCTTCACGCCGACATACATGCATAGCAGCATCACTATGGGGTGCAGCCCGATCTGCTGACCCACAAGTCTCGGTTCCACCACGTTGCGGATCACGGTGATCACCACATAGAGCACCAAAAGGCCTAATCCCAAGTACAAATTGCCCTGCAGCAGATTGAAAATACCCCAGGGGATGAGGATCGCCCCGGTGCCCAACACCGGCAGAATATCCACCACCGCGGTGACGGCGGCGATGGGCAGGGCGTTGTTCACCCGCAGGATGGAAAGGCCAATGGCCACTTCCGTAAAGGTGATCAGCATGATCAGAGTGTAGGACTTGATGTACTTCCCCAGAATATTGGTGGAAAAGGTGCGCAGCTCGCCGGTGAGTCCCCGCCACCTTTCCGGCAGCAGATCCGGGAGGAAATCGGTGATCAGGTCAAAATCCATGGCGAAGAACACCGAGGAAATCACCGCCAGCACGATCCCCAAAAACATCCTGGGAACCAAGGACACCGCGGAGGTGATGGTGGCGATGGCCAGGGACGAAACCTCCGAGACCACCTTACCCAGGGACTGGGACAAGGTTACGTGGAAGTCCTCCAGGAACTGGGCCAGCGTTAGGTCAAACCGCACCATGATCCTTTCCACGGCGGCAAATAAGCCCATAAGCACCGGCTCAATATCCCGGGAATACACGGCGGGCAGCCGTTCCACCCAGTCCTTCACCCCGGCAAAGACGCTCATGGCCAGCCAGAACATGAGGACGCCCAAGACAAGGTAAAAGACCAGCACGAAAAGGACCGCGGCTAGCTTTTTGGGCAGCCTGAGCTTGGCGGCGAAGAAAGTGATGGTCTTCTGCAGCATAAAGGCCACGGCAAAACCCACTAGAAAGGGAGCGACAAGGCCCAACAGGTACTTAATAACTATGTAGGCTATGCCGATGATAATCGCAAAATAGGCGGTGTTGATAACGAACTGACTGCGGTTCTCGGTGGACATGGGCTCACCTCTTTCATCTAGTTTATCAAGATGCTAAGGCGGTTACAATCCTTTTTTCACGGGCCCTTCTGCC
>DGEY01000046.1:14961-17053 GCA_002391385.1 Firmicutes bacterium UBA3914
GGCGGCTGGTGGCCACATCATAGGGGAACCCCGTGGCCAGGAGACTGGCAAGCACGGTCTCCGTCCGGGAAACAGCCAGGCGCCGGCCGTTGAGAAAGGCGCCTCTCCGGATCCTTCAGCAGAAAAGGCCGCNNGGCCCTTCTGCCCCTTGGATCCTGGTCGGGGAAAATTCTCGCCGGATCAATAAACTTCTTGGCACCTCGAAGGATATATAAAGTGAAAGCAAGCCTAAACCGAGAAAGGAAGATGATAATGCGCAGAACTCTGCTCAAAACCGGAATTGTCACGCTGCTTGTGGTCCTCCTCAGCGGGGCGGTTTCTCCTGCGGCCCTGGCCAGCTCTGACCAGAAGCGCCTGCAGGTTAGCGGCACAGCCGTGGTTACCGCCAGCCCTGATATCGCCTACATCACCCTGGGAGTGGAGACGCAGGATCCTTCAGCAGAAAAGGCCGCCCAGGACAACGCCAACATCATGGCCCGGGTCATGGCGGCCCTGCGGGATCTGGGCCTGACGGAAAAAGAAGTGTCCACCAGCGGCTACAACATCTACGGTTCCACGCAGATCCTCAACCGCGGCACCAACCAGGAAGAAACAGTGGTCACCTATTGGGTGCAGAACAGGATCAACATCACCACAACTGACCTGGAGGGACTAGGGGAGATCATCGATGCAGCGGTGAAGGCCGGCGCCAACCAGGTACAGGGCATCCGCTTCGATGTCCAGGACAAACAGTCCCTGCAGCTGGAAGCACTCAAGCTCGCGGTGCGCCAGGGCCGAGCCAAGGCTGAGGCCATGGCGGAAGCGGCCGGCGTGACCCTGGGCGAGCTGATCACCATGGGCGAGAGCTACAGCTCCTACGCTCCCATGGTGAGCGCAGTGGCCTTCCGGGCCGATGCCCAAGCCGGGACCACCATCAGCCCCGGTGATGTGGAAGTCAGCGCCACAGTGCAGATGGAATTCGCCTTTTAGCAAGCAGCCAGGAGAGCCCCGCGGCTCTCCTTTTCGTTTCTGCTTCCTAATTGGCCGCCCCTTCCCCGCGGGCCAGGCGCCTGGCCAGAAGCTCCGAAGCCACCAGCATGGTGCAGATGGCTGCCAGGAGGTAATAGGGCAGGAGCTTCAGGGAAGTGAGCGAGGCTAGAGCCCCAAAAAGGGGCGGGCCCAGGGTCCCCCCTGTGTAGGCCACCGCCATCTGCAGGCCCATAACCGCCCCCGAGGCAGCTTCCCCGAAGCGCCGGGGGGTTTCATGGAGCATGGCCGGAAAAATGGGAGCGGTGCCCAGACCCAGGAGCACAAAACCCAAGGCGGAGAGGCTCGCGGGCAGGGGCAGCATGAGCAGGAGCGCCCCCAGGGCGCAGATCACCTGGCCCCCCCGGATCAAGCTTTCGTTTTTCAACTTGATGAACAAAAAGCCCGAAAGCAGGCGCCCCACGGTGATGCCGCCGTAAAAGGCCGCGCTCCAGCGGGCCGCGACCGCGGGGGCCATCCCTTCCACGCCCACCAGGTAGCTGCTGCTCCAAAGCCCCGCGGTGATCTCGGTAACGCTAAAACCCACAAAAGCCACCAAGGCCAGCTTGGCATGGGGCAGCCGCAGCGCGTCCCGGTTGGAGAGGGTGTTCTGCCCACCGTCCCCACCCTGGCTGGTCACGTCCCTCCCCTGCCAGAGCCTCCGGGACAGCCACAGGACCGCCACCAGGGCAAACTGCAGCGCAGCAATGGTTCCGTAGCCTCTGCGCCAGCCGCCGCCAGCCAGAAAGAAGGACATGATCATCGGTCCCGCGGTGGCCCACTCCCCAGAAGCAGTGCAGCCAGTTCATGTGCATGGACTTGTAGTGCAGCGCCACGAAGTTGTTCAGGGCCGCATCCACACTCCCGGCGCCCAGTCCCAGGGGTATGGCCAGAAGAAAAAGCCAGGCCGCATGCCCCGCCAGGCTGAAGCCCAACAGAGCTGCGGCGGTCATCAGTACGCTGACGATAGTTACCTTAGCCGTCCCGAAGCGGGAGACCACTTTACTGCTCGCCAGGCTGGAGATCACCGTCCCCGCGCTGACGGCCATGGATAGATACCCCACCAGGCTCACCGGCGCCTGCAGAT
>DGEY01000046.1:17291-24380 GCA_002391385.1 Firmicutes bacterium UBA3914
CCTTTGCTCCATGATCGATACTGCCACTCTGCAGTGGCGCTGCCGCCTGGGGCCCTAGGCTCAACCTAAAAGCTTTTTGATCGTCCGGAAGGTGATGTTGGGAATCAGCTCAAAGGTGTGCCGCATGTGCACCCGCTCGGTGAGCTTGTGGCCGTCCTTCCCGAAGGTGCCGATGTTCACCACGGGCACATTGACCGCGGCAATATCCTCGATGGGATGGGTGTACTTAACGCCCCAGGCCGGCGTGTTCTTCTCCAAGGCGTCCAGCTCTTCCCGCTCATCCCCCAAAGCCATAAAGCTGGAGTCGGAGATGTACGGGTAGAACATCTTGGTGACAATGGGCCGATCCGAATGGGGCTGCACCTCCGAGACCGCCGCTTTGACGCTCTCCAGCAGCCTCCGTTCCGCCTCCGTCCTGCCGGTCATCTCTATCCTAGCAAAATAGGTGGAGGAATTGAAGACAATGATGGCCGGGCTCTTATCCCGGGCCCACTGCCAGGCCTCCGCCACCAGGCGCACATTGAAGTCCCTCAGATCCAAGGCAGGGTCCCTTTGCTGCAGCTCCCGGGCGAATTCCCGCAGATGCTGAACGAAACCCTCACCGTGCTGCGCAACCAGTTCGCTGTAGAACTCCTCCCAGGTGTACACCCGGGTTTTCCAGGGAAGCCTGGTGTAGGTGTGCCCGCTGCGCTGGCAGAAAGTCCTGTAAGCCTCATCAAGGTAGGTGATCACGTTGTCGAAGGCTTCCCGGGCCTTCTCCTTCATCTTGGCCATGATTTCCCTGGGGCTCAGGCTGTGGGTGAACACGTTGTAGTAAGCGTAGGCGGCCAGGGGTGTCTGGACAGTATAGGCATCTTTGCAGTCGGCCTGCTTAAGGGAAGTGGGCGGCACGGTCACCTCCCCCTGGGCCTCGTCGCACAGCTCCGGATTGAGCTCGATCAGCCTGGTGAGCTCCGCCACCAGCAAATTGGGGTTGAGCCCGCCGAAGGCCTGGCCCACATGGGTTTCCTTGCCCACCACGTAGAACGTGGGCAGGAGCTTGCCGATGGTGCCGAAATAGACGTAGCGGTTTTCATCCAGCTCGTGGTAGGGCGTGGAGTAATCCGCGTTGATGGCCGCGACATACTCCAAACCGTGCTCTGCTTTCCACTGCTTCAGCACCTTCAGCGCGGAGATGATGCCGTGGGAGTTATCTTCTTCATCGCATTCCGCGATGGCGATGAGATTGCCGTTGAGCTCTTCGGGATGCTGGGAGAAATAGCGGATGAGCCACATCTGGCCCGCCACGCCCGCTTTCATATCCAAAGCCCCCCGGCCGAACATGTACTCACCGGAGTCCAGGTCCCGCCGCACATCTTCCCCCAAATCCATCTGGCGCAGAACCTCCGGCAGCCGCTCAGGATCGAAGGCGTACTCCTTGAGGCTGCCAAAATCATCAACTCCCACCGTATCGATGTGCCCCATGAGGATCACGGTGCGTTTGGCATCGCCCCCCGTTCCCTTGACCATGGCCAGGACATTGTAGCGCTCTATTTCATCGTCTTCGGTCCGCTGAAGCACAAGATGCTCGGGGTGCTTTTGGAAATAGGGGAGGCTTTGGTAGAACTCATGGATCCTGCGGGCGCACTCCGCTTCACCGCTGGTTTTCACCATGCTGGGAATCTTGACCAGTTCTACAGTGAGCCTTTTCACATCGTCGAAGCAGTGCAGGTACATGCAGACCCTCCTTCTAGAAAAGAATGATCTCGAACCCCTGGGCGGTGAACACCTCTAGATCAGAATGGCCTGACAGGGCGGCATCGATGGGCAGTCCCTGGGCCTCGGCCTCCTGCAGCGTGCCCATCTGGGCGGCGCAGGCTTTGCATACGGAGCGGATCAAGCCCTGTTCCTTGATCTTTTCCCACAGTCCCGCCTGGGGCGATTTGGTGATCTCGGCCAGGCGGGCGGTGGAGGCCCCTTCGATAATCAGGGCCACTTCATACCCCCTGGAATGGTAGTTCCAGGTGTTGAGCAGCGCGTGGATAAAGCAGGGCATCTCACCCTGGAAGCTGACGATCGCGATTTTTTTCAAGCTGTTATCACTCCCATCATCATTTTCTATCTAACTTCTCCTCCCCGGCAGTTCTTCCTGCCCCGCCGACCCTTCTTGACAGCGATGCGCTTTTGGGCTATACTTGATCTAGTACTTTACTGCTTTACTACTTCAGTGCTTTACTACCTTACTACCCAGACAAAGGAGAATGGAGATGAAGATACCAACGGATCTCAAGCACAAGCCGGTGATTGTAGTTGAGGATTACAGCAACGTAGACGGCCGCAACGCCTACCATTCAGATGCCAAAGGCCTATCCTTAGGGCTCGCCCAGTGGAACGAGCGGGGCCGGGTGGACATTTCCGCCAAGGTCTGGCGCCACACGGGTCAGCGGTGGTCTCGGCAGTCGGAGGAGCTTCCCCTGCACAGGGTGCTGGATCTGGCCATTTTGGTGTGCCGGGCCAAGCTGTACTTTGATGAGGCCTACCGCTATCCGAACTTCTACGATCCGGAAAACCCCCAGATCGACAGGGTGGGCCTGCAGGGCGATGCCATGACTGTGGCGGTGTGCACGGAAAACGAGATGATCGCGGAGGATATCCGGCTCTTCGTGGATGCCTTAGCCCGGGACGGGGAGCTCATCGCCGAGCGCCTGCGCACCCTGGCCCGCATCCTCGAGGAAATGGGGTATTGATCACAAAAACGGCGGCCAGACGGTCGCCGTTTCACGATCTATAAGACCTGATCACGCTATACCTTTACATAAGAGTCCGCAAAAGGCCTCAACTACACGGGCATCAAACTGCTTGCCTGCACCCCGCATCAGCTCCTGCATGGCCTGTTCGTGGCTGTAGGCCTGCCGGTAGGGGCGGGCACTGACCATGGCATCGTAGGCGTCGGCCACCGCCACAATCCTGGCCATGAGGGGAATCTGTCCCCCCCGCAGTCCGTACGGGTAGCCGCTCCCATCCATGCGCTCGTGGTGGGCCAAAGTCGCTTCGGCGATCTCCGCCATGCCAACCACAGCGCTCAAAAAGCGATGCCCGTTCACTGGATGTGCGTGGATTTCCTTCCACTCCCAAGGCAGGAGCGGCTGCGCCTTGTTGAGAATGTCGCTGGGGATGGAAATTTTGCCGAGATCGTGCAGCAGACCAACTTTGGCTAACTCGATCTTCTGCTCGTGCTCTAGGCCCATCTGCTCACCGATGGCGAAGCAGATCTTACTCACTCGGCGGGCATGCCCCTCTTCGCGCGGGCTTTTTTGGTAAAGGACATGCATCAGTGCATTGATTACTCGGTCTTCTAGTTCAAACTGAGGGGTCTGAAGTCCTAGTATGAACGGTTCATGCCTAGTAACAGCCGCCACCCCCTTAGGGCCGATATCCAATTGGGTGAAAATATACACAATGGTAAGATTCGACGGACCCACGATAAACCCTGCTATTTAGCCTAATTCTGGCACAGAACCGCCAAATTCTTCCCAAGGCCGATGAATAAAGGCTTTCCCCGGAAAAATAGCAAACTTAGCGATAAACTTTTTTTACTCTGGCGGGATATATAAGGTGAAAGAGGAGAGGAGGATTGCCGTGGACTTGGCTGAGCGGGAACTCATAAAGCGTGCCAAAAGAGGAGAACACGCAGCCTTGGAAGAGATTTTCCGGCTGCACCTGGACAGCGCCATCCGCCTGGCCTATCTGGTCACCCGCAACTGGGCCACGGCTGAAGATGCCGTGCAGGAAGCGTTTGTGCAGGCCTTCCGCTCCCTACCCAGCTTCCAGGAGCATCGGCCCTTTAAACCCTGGTTCACCAGGATCGTGATCAACAAGGCGAAGCGCACCAAAAGCAAACTTGATCGGGGCCATCTGCCCTATGAGTTTGAGGAGGAAAACCCCCATGCTTCCCTCAACCCCGAGGGCAGCGCCCTGGAACGGGAAGGCCTCGATGAGCTCTTTACCGCCATCAACAAACTCGACGACAAGCACCGCCTGCCCCTGCTGCTCAAGTATGTGGCTGAGCTGACAGAGGCGGAAATCGCGCAGACACTGCGCCTTCCCCAAACCACAGTGAAGTCCCGCCTTTACACCGCGCGGCAGCGGCTCAAAGGCTACCTGACGGAATCCGAAGGAGGTGGCAGAGATGAATTTAGATGAGCGGATCAGAGAAGCGCTCAGGGCCAACAGCCAGTGGCCCGGTTCCCCCGATGAACTCTGGCAGAGGATTTCCTCCCAGCTGCAGCCCAAACCCAAGCGCAGCAGACAGCCCCTGTGGCTGGGAACTGCAGCGGCTGCGGTGCTGGTTTTGGTGTTCGTATTCCAAGCGGTCTGGAACCCCCAGCCGCCCCCACTCCCTGAGGCTGAGGAAGCGGTGCCCATGCGCATGCTCACCGCCGTGCTGCCCCCTTCCGGGCCGCAGCTGGTGCAGCCGGGGGAAGTGGTGGAACTCACTTTGGATGCCCACCTTTCGAGCCAGGGCACACCGGCCCCTCCCCGGCTGGAAATCTGGCAGGAGGGCGATGCGGAAGAAGTGCTCGTAATGGAACGGGGCCTCAGCGGCGGCGAGCTCGTGGAGACCAGGCTGCTTACCGTCCAGGCGCCGGAGGAGCCCGGTTCCTACCGCCTGGTGGTGCGGGGAACGGTGGAAGAGCAAGGCCAGCTGTTGGAGATCTACGGGGAAAAGAGCATTGTGGTTGCGGCTGCCGAGGGCAGCTGATCCTAAGCAGTTTGCAAACCGAGAGCCGGAGGCCTATCTCCGGTTCTCGATCGCGATCTGGAAATTTTTCACGAATTCCCCTGGTTCTGTGCTATAATAACTGGTAACGCTGCCAAGGGGAGGACAAGCATGGACGGTCTTTATGTAGAAGGGATTAGCAAAACCTATGGTTCCGTTGCCGTGGTGAATGATGTCTCCTTTCACGCTTCCCAGGGCAAGATCCTGGGCCTTTTAGGCCCCAACGGGGCAGGCAAAACCACAATTCTCCGCATGATTATGGGCATCACCGCTCCGGACCGCGGCGGGGTGTTTTTCCGGCAGGGAAGTTCCCAAACCCAGGGTATCCCCCGGTCCGCCATTGGGTACCTGCCGGAGGAGCGGGGCCTGTACAGGGAGGCCAAGGTCCTAAGCGTCCTGGTGTTTTTGGCCGGCCTGAAAAATGTGCCCAGGCCGGAAGCAAAAAGGCGGGCCCTGCACTGGCTGCGCAAGTTTGGCCTGGAGGAATACGCTCACAAAACAGTGGAGCAGCTTTCCAAGGGTATGGCCCAAAAGGTGCAGTTTGCCGCCGCGGTGCTCCACGAACCCAGGTTCGTAGTGCTGGACGAACCCTTTTCCGGCCTGGATCCCGTGAGCCAGGACCTGTTTAAGGCGGAAATCAGGGAGCTGGCCAATGCCGGGGCGGTGGTGCTGCTTTCCAGCCACCAGATGAACATCGTGGAGGAGCTCTGCGATGAGATCTTCCTCATCCATAGGGGCCGGGAAGTGGTCAAGGGCGACCTCCAATCCATCAGGGAACGCTACGGCAGCTTCCGGGTGGATGTGGAGCTGCCCCCCGGTCTAAAGCCAAAGGTCCGGGAAGAGCTGGTGGAAACCTGGCAGGAACTGAACCAGGGCAGCTACCGCTATATCCTCCGGGAAGGAGTGCAGCCCCTGCAGTTTGTGCAGAGCCTGCCCGCGGATCTGCCCATCCATGAGCTGACCATCAACCGCCCCACCCTGCACGACATTTTCGTGCGGGTAGCCCAAGGAGGTGCCGGCCATGAAGAATAGCTGGAAAGTTGCCCAGTGGGAGATTCTGCGCAACCTCACCAACAAGCAGTTCATCATCGGCCTTTTGATCACGCCCTTGATCATGGCGCTGTTCATCGTGGTGCCTGTGCTTCTGGAGCGCTGGAATCAGCCGGCTACAACCACCTACTATGTGGTGGACGAGCTGGGGGCCGCCGAGGCGCTCCAGGCCTTTCTGCCTGAAAACATCGTGCTGGAAAAGCAGAGTGCCAGTGCGGACCTCGCCCAGCTGGTGAAGGAGGGTAAGGCCCGCGGCTACTTTATCCTGGATGAGAGCTTCCCGCTAAGCGGCCAGCTGGACCTATTCTACAGCGACCGCAACACCCAAAGCATGAATACCCTGCGCCAGGCACTCAGCGCGCTCCTGCAGCACCTGCGCCTGGAACTCTCGGAGGTGAGCCCTGAGCAGCTGGCCTTTGTTACCGCACCCGCCCAGGTTAGGCAGGTTCCCCTGGAGGAAGAACTGGAACCTGAGGCCATGCACCTTGTGGTCTCCAGCGTGTTTGCCATGCTGATCTTCTTCCTGATCTTCTCTTCCGCGGCCATGCTCATGCAGAGCGCCCTGCAGGAGAAGCGGGACCGCATGGCGGAGGTGGTGCTCTCCTCCATCCGCCCCAGTGCCTTGATGCAGGGCAAGATCATCGGGCACTTCATTTTGGGCCTGATCCAGCTGGGCTTTTGGCTGGTACTGGGTCTGCCCCTCGCCATCTATTTCCTCGACTTTTCCCTGCTGGAAGCCCTGCGGGGGGTAAACCTGGCGGCCATCCTTTTCTTTGGCTTAGGCGGCTACCTCCTCTACAGCGCCCTCTTTGTGGGCCTGGGGGCCACCATGGAAGATGTGCGGAGCGCGGGCAACGCCCAGGGACTGGTGGTGATGCTGCCCATGCTGGCCTTCCTCTTCATCGGGCCGGTGTTCAACAATCCCGACGGCTCCATGGCGGTCTTTGCCAGCATCTTTCCCCTGACCAGCTCGACCATTATGATGCTGCGCAGCGGGCTTACGGTCGTTCCCCTCTGGCAGCTGCTCACCTCGGGAGCCCTGCTTTTGGTGACCTCCTACGCCGCCATGCGCGCCGCTGCCAAAATCTTCAGGGTGGGCATGCTCATGTACGGCAAAAGCGCCACTCCCAAGGAGATCCTGCGCTGGCTGCGCTACAAAGAAAGCTGATACCAATAAGGAAGGGGCTGTTGCAGAATGAACGTTGATTAGATCATCCTGCACGGCCCTTTTTTGTCTAATAATGAGAATACGGGCTCGCGAAGGAGCCCCTGTCTCTTAT
>DGEY01000015.1:0-9010 GCA_002391385.1 Firmicutes bacterium UBA3914
GTAACTGTCCGCAATAAGTAAAAAGATCGAACTGAGGGGTCGAATACAGTGAAGTTTGTTGACAGCAGGAAGGGCCTGGAATATACTTATAGGAAATAACTGGTGGAGGGTGAAAAGCGACGATGCGTCACTGGCAAAGAGGGTCCAAACTGGCGTTGTTGGGTATGGTTCTGGCTGCGGCGGTCTTTTTTGCTTCCTTAGGCCTGGTGAGCGCTGCCGAGACGGGAGTTTACGCCGGTGGGCACACCACCACAGGCATGGGCGGCATGATCAACTATACATACTCCTTAGAGCTTAAGGCCGATGGCAGCTATGAACTGAAAAGCTATTTTGTCCTAGGCGATACCCTTTACGACTTTGTGGAGACGGGAACTTACCAAGTTGCTGGCTCCCAACTGACCATTGTTCCCGAAGGGGAAGAGGCGCTGGAAGGTGTGATCAGTGACGGTTCCATCACTGTCCCGGTCAAGCCTTCGCAAATGGCTCGGGAGCGTACCGAGTCCACTTTGGTGCTGACGGACAATCCCGTGGCGGGCGTCTACCGGGCCACGCTTCAAGGGCCTGTGACGGTGGAGGCCACTTTATACCTCAGCCACCGGGGCGACTACTTCTACCTGGCTGTGCCCGGTAACGATGCAGAGCATGTCTATGAAGAGGGCTCTTACACTGCCCAGGCTGGCGAGATCGTCTTTACAACCCGTGATGGCCAAACCTTCACCGGTAAAGCCGGAGAAAACACGGTCAGCGCTCCCTTTCTAGTCTCCAAAGTGATGGGTATGCGGGTGGAGATCGAGCTGGCTAGGTAGGATTGAGGTTCAAAAGGACTTAGAAGGGGTGGCCCCGGGGGCCTGCCTTTCTAGGCCTTTTTTCTAAAGAGCACAGTTTTGGAGGGTTGTTTGATGACAGAGAACAAGAGCAGAACGGCAGAGGCCTTTTTCCGCTGGGCCTTTAACACCAGGGCCAACACGGTGCTGGCCCTCTATGAAGGGAAGGAGATGTCCCGGGAAAAGGTCTTTTTGAGTTTTTGTTCCCATAATCCAGCACTGATCTCCCACGGCCCCGCGGGTTTGAATGCCAGCATCAAAGGCTTTGGCTTCCTGCCCAAAGAAGAATACCTGGAAGAGGTGCTGGAAGCCTATATGAAACATATCGAGGCCTATGATGGAGATGACCAAGCCCACAGCCGGAGGGGATTGCAGGTCTTGGTGGAACAGATCTACCATCCTGACCAGCACCACCGGGTTGATTTTACCAAGATTGGCAGTCTGGAGATGGCCAAAAAGCACACTTGGCAGAACCTCCAGGTGAATCCGGAAGCCACCCTCATTTACTACCAACCGCCCATGATCTCCTACGAAGTGCGGGGTCGGGTACGCATCTTCGATGAAGCCCAATCGGGCCAGCGGGAACTCTACCAGCAGTTCATCAACGCCCAGCACGATGTCTATCACCGGCCTGACCCGAGCCGCTGGCTGAAGTATCCCGCGTACATCTTTGAGATTGAGGAGATCTACGACAACTCCTCCACCCGGGAAGGCTTCGGTACGAAGCTCCAGTTCCCGTTTTAACCAGAAAACTGCACAGTCAAGGGAGAGGTCTCCAGCCCCCTCCCTTGTCTGCAATTAGGAGTGGTCTGATGATGAAGCGCAAAGCATGGCAGATAGCGGTCTTGACCCTGCTCATCGGCGTGCTGCTGCTGCTCAGCGCCTGCGGCAAACCGAAAGGGGAAGAGCAATTCAGCTCCAGCTCCACGGAGACCGGGGCTGAGGAGGTTCCAGCGGCAGCAGAGATTCCTTTGGCGGGGGAATACATGATTGATATCACCAATTTGGGCATGGGCCTCCAGTTCTACCTGCGCATCGACGAGGATAATACCTTTGTGCTCTCGCCCAGCCGGGAGTTCATGTCCGACCGGGGTAGCGGCAAGATCGGGGAGCTGGAAGGCACTTACGTGATGATCTACTCCGATTCCACGCCTGAAAACCCCAAGACCGCCACCTTTGAGCGGGAAGGGCACAATCTGGTGTTCCGTTCCACCCTGCCCTATGGCTCCGCCAACATCATGTATGAGCTGCAGGATGAGGAAAACCCGGAGGTAGTCCACCGCTTGATGGCGCTAAAACTCATCTATGAGGAGTACTGGGGCCCCTTCTTAGCCTCTGTGGAAGTGGATGGGGTGCAGTACGACTATGAGCTCAACCTCGCGGCCGGCGCCCGCTATTCCTTCCACAGCTACCTAGATGGAGTAGAGGTTTACCACGAAACTGGTACCTTCAGGGCGGATGGAGCGCTTTTGGTGTGCATTTCCGACGACGGCGAGGAGACAGCCGGTTCTGTGAACCAGGATGGGGAATGGCTGCTGGAGTTTAGGCCCGCGGCCGGTAAGGAGCGGATCGCCACCACGTTTAAACACGCCACCTCCGCGGATCAGGCGGGTAAGTGGTATGGCCAAACCGCAGGTGGGGAGCTGGCGGTCCTGGAGCTGGATGCCTTTGGCGACTATGTGTATGCGGCGGGAGAGTACAGTGAAGAGGGAACCTTTTCGGCCAGAAGCAGCTTGATTAGACTTTGGCCAGTGCTGGGTGAGTACAGGGAATATAGTAAAACGCCCTATACTCTGGAGGCCGTCTTCGGCTCCGACGAGGTGCTCCTGTACAGCGAACAGATTATCGGCCCGTTTGCCGGCGCCACCATGGCCAGCGAAGCATACACAGCCCAGCTTGAGATCACGGTCAGTGGGGAGTTTACCCTGCTCATCGTAGATGAAGAAAACGGCGTGGAGCTGCTGAACGAGGCAGGTTCATTCCAGGTGGTCGCCGGTCCCATGAACTACCAGCTGGCTCTGGAAGCGGAGGGGGCTGTCCGGGTCGTGGATATCTGGCCCACCGGTTTGGTTACGACCATCAACATTGACAGCACCGATTACCGCTTCTTACTCACCAAGAACTGATCAACGTGCTCCGCTGAAAGGTTTACGGTAAGCCCTTGCGAGGTGAACGTTGTGACCAAAAGGCTCCTGCTGCTTGTGCTGGTGGGCGCGCTTGCCCTGCCCTTGGCGGGCTGCCAAACGGGGCGGGGCAGCCACAGGCCGGATCCCAACACGCTCTACGTGGGCGCGGTGCAGTCTTCCTTCCCTTCCGCCTACATGCCCTGGCTGAGCCGGGAAGGGATTGCCCCCACCATCGCCAACATGCTGTACAGCTCCTTGTTTTCCTATGATGAAGAAACGGATCGCTACCTTCCTTCCATCGGCCGGGAATGGTACTACGTGGATGAAAACGGGGAGCCGATCCTCACTGAGGATGGCTCCATCGACTACGCGCGCCTGGAAGAGATCTACAGCGATCCCCAATATGACTACCTGGCGGTGAAGGTGATCATTCACCAGGACATCACCTGGAGCGATGGTGTGCCCCTCACCGTGGAGGACATCTATTATTCCTTCGATCTGGCCACCAACCATGCCCTCTCCAACCACGCGGGGGCCTTGGCCTGGACCAGCGACCTGAAGCACAAGTACAACAACGGAGTTTTGGTGGAAAAGGGCCTGTTCACCTACGAACGGGGAGCCCTGGAGCAGGGCTACCATATCGATCCAGCGGAAAAGGACTATGTGATCTACCTCCATGTGAACAAGGTTCTGGGGGCGGTTACGCCCCTGTTCACCTCCGTCTTGATTCTGCCCAAGCACGTGTGGGAGCCGGTGGTGAGCCGGGAGAACCAGCTGAACAGCAGCTCCCCAAGTGCAGAGCTGCTCTACCGCTACACCCACCCTGTGGGCTGTGGCCCCTGGGTTTTGGATACGGAACAGTCCGGCAGCCAGCAGATCGTGCTGCACCGCCGCCAAGACTACCACCTGAAAAAACCCGACGGCAGTCCCCTCTACGGGGTGGACACCATCAAGTTCATCCTCTACAAAGAGCAGAACGTGGCCCTGTACGCGCTGCTCAAGGGCCACATCGATGTGCTGGACAGCTCGGTAAGCTCCAACTACCTGCTGCTCTTTGCCAAGGAAAAGGATCTCTTTGTCTCCAACGCCCCGGGCACCTTCACCCAGACCCTGGTCTTCAACCTCAACCCCGTGGCCAGCGAACGCAATCCCCTGCGGGATCTGCTGGCCAACAGGGAGTTCCGGAAGGCCCTGGCCTTGGCCGTCAATCAAGATGAACTGATTAAAAATGTGCTGGATGGCGCGGGGGTGCCCGCCAGTGCGGGCCTGATGCGCCCGAGCCTCACCGATTTCTACAACCCGGAGGCAGATAGCATAGTACCCCGGGACTACGCCCAGCGCCTGGCCTTGGCCAACGAGATCCTGGATGGGATCGTGCCCGACAAGGACAAAGACGGTTACCGGCTGCTGGGCGGCGAGCGCATCAGTTTTAAGATCCTGGGTACGCCCGGGGAGCAGGATGTGGTATCTTTCCTCCAGATCCAGTTCAAGAAGATCGGCATCGATGTGCAGTATGCGCCCAAGGGTGCCCAGCCTGAATCCACCTATCTGTATACCAGCAAGTTCGATCTGGTGCTGCAGGGTGTGATCTTCTCCCTGTCCAACGTGGACATTATGTACCCTGCCCACTTCTCCACCCTGGGCCGCACCTCCAACTACGGCCGGTTGGTGAACGAAGGGCTGAACGCGGCCATTGAGGAGATGCGCTACACCCTCAATCTGAACAGGAAGTATGAGCTCCTCAAGGAGATCCAGCCCATGATCGCCCAGGAGTTCTACAAGGTGCCGCTTTATACGGCCAATGTGATCTCCGTGGCCAGAACGGACCGCTTTACGGGCTTTCAGGTGGTGGAGGGGTCCACGGTGTTCAACTCCGAGTCGCTGCAGAATCTGCGCAGGGTAGAAGGCAGGTGAAGGCATGAAACTGAGCTACGTGATCAAGCGGGTTCTGTACTCCCTCTTTGTGTTTGCGGTGGTGATCACCCTCAACTTTTTCATCCCCCGCATTGGGGTGGAGGACCCCGCGGAGCGCTACTACCCGCCCCAGGGGAATATGAGCGAGATCGAATACGAGATTGTCAAGCAGCTTACCAGGGAGCAGTACGGCTTCCACGTTTCCACCTGGCAGCAGTTCCTCAATTACCTCAAGGGCCTAGCCCAAGGCGATCTGGGCACCTCTTTTCGCCCCGGCTCTCCCAAGGTCTTGGACCTGATCAAAGAAAGGCTCCCCTGGACGCTGGTCTTATCGGTGAGTACGATGCTCATCGGCCTTATAGTTGGCGTTTTGTTTGGAGTGGTGGCCGCGGTGAAGCGGGGGCGCTGGCAGGATACGCTGCTGCTCAACGCCTCCACGGTCATGGTGGCCCTGCCTTCCTTTTTTATCGCCTTAGTTCTTTCGTTCTATCTCGGCTTTGAGTGGGAGATCTTCCCGGCCTACACCGATTCCACCATGGTCTCAGAGTTTGCCTGGACCTGGGAGGGAATCAGCCGAGTGGCCCGCAACGCCGCCCTGCCGGTGATGAGCATGATGGTGGGCAGCATCATCAGCTACGCCCAGGGGACCAGAAATGCCGTGATCGCCGTGACCAATGAGGACTTCGTGCTCACCGCCAGGGCCAAAGGCCTAAAGCGCAGCACGATCCGTTACAAGCACATCCTGCGCAACTCGCTCCTGCCCATCGTCACTTCTTTGGGCATGAGCATCAGCGGCCTCATCGGGGGGCAGGTGGTGATCGAGCAGGTCTTCAACTGGAACGGCATGGGTACTTTGTTCCTGGAGGCGAACCAGACCAACGATTACCCCCTGATGATGGGCATTATGCTCCTCCTTTCCGGCTTCACCATTTTGAGCATCTTGCTCACGGACCTGGTTTATGTTCTTTTGGATCCCAGGGTGACGGTGGGTGATAAACGATGAAGCGGCTCTGGATGGGAGTTAGAAAGCGTCTGCGCGGCGCCGGGGAGCTCCTGGCGAAGATCTGGGCCCATAGGCAGGGGAAGGTGGGCCTGATCATGGTCACCTTGTTGGTTTTGGTGGCCATCTTCGCCCCGTATATTGCCCCCTATAACCCTTACGATGTGTCCCAGCGCACCACCAAGGGACTTCCCCCCAGCTGGCAGCATCCCCTGGGCACCACCATCAACACCGGGCAGGACATTTTCAGCATGCTGGTGTACGGCACCAGGGTTTCCCTGATCGTGGGGGTGACCTCGGGGGTGTGCATCGCCATTGTGGGCTCCATTTTAGGAGTGGCCGCAGGCTACTTGGGCGGGGCGGTTGATACTCTGATCATGCGCATTGTTGATATCATGCTGGTGATCCCCACGCTGCCTTTGGTCATCGTGCTCACCAACGTCTTGGGCCGGGATTTTTGGATCATTATCCTGATCTTTGTGGCCCTGGGCTGGACGGGACTGGCCCGCACCATCCGTTCCTTGGTTTTGGTGTTGAAGAATACCAACTACGTCAAGGCCGCGGAACTCGCGGGAGCGAGCCGCTGGCACATTATGATCCGCCACATCCTCCCCGGCACCAGCCACCTGGTTATTATGAGCACCGCTTTAAGCAGTGCGGGGATCATGGTGGCCGAAGCGGGCCTGAGCTTTTTGGGCCTAGGTGATCCCACGGCCATCAGCTGGGGCAAAATGCTGGCGGAAGCCCAGTCCGGCGGAGCGCTGCTCTTTGGCGCCTGGTGGTGGATCTTCGCCCCGGGCTTGGGCATCTTCCTCGCGGTGTTTGGGTTTATGCGGGTGGGGCTGGTCTTAGAAGAGATCGCCAACCCCCGCATGAAACGCACCAGCAGTGTGTATAAGCTCTTTAGGAGCCTGGATTCCAGCTATGTGGAAGAAGTCTTCCGTTCCATGGATGATTACCAAAGGATCGGAGTTGAGGGAGTTTCCAGTGGGGGAGGGCAGAGCCGTGGAACAGGTCTTGAAGCTTAGAAACCTCAAGGTGGTCTTCCCCACGGATTACGGTCTGATCCGGGCCGTTGAAGGCGTGGATCTGGACATCTACCACCGGGAATGCGTGGCCCTGGTGGGTGAATCGGGCTGCGGAAAAAGTGTAACCAGCCAGGCGGTGATGCGCCTTTTAGACTCGCCCCCGGCTCTGATCCGCATGGACGTTTTGGAGTTTGACGGGCGGGACCTCACCCAGTGCACAGAAGCAGAAATGCAGGAGATCCGGGGTAAAGAGCTGGCCATGATTTTTCAGGATGCCATGACCTCCCTCAACCCCGTAATGACCGTGGGAAACCAGATCGATGAGATGTACCGGCGTCACTACGGCGATTCCAAGCAGGCAGCTCGGGAAAAGACCGTGCACGCCCTGGAGCTCATCGGTATTCCTGAGCCCAAGGAGCGGGCCAACAGCTTTCCCCATCAGCTGAGCGGGGGCATGCGCCAACGGGTTCTCTTGGCCATGGCCTTTGCCTGCATGCCCAAACTCATCATCGCGGACGAACCCACAACTGCTCTGGATGTGACCATCCAAGCCCAGGTGTTGAAAACCTTAAGGGGCATGCAGCGGGGCTGCGGCACCAGTCTCCTGCTGGTTACCCATGACCTCAGCGTTGTGGCCAAGATGGCAGACCGGGTGTATGTGATGTACGCGGGGAAGATCGTGGAAAAGGCGCCGGTGAAAGAGCTTTTCACCAATCCCCACCACCCCTACACCGTCGGGCTGATGGCGGCGGTGCCGAGACTGACCGATGAGAAGAAGAAGTTCACCCAGATCCCCGGCACGGTGCCTTCTCCGGTGCACAAGCCCAGCGGCTGCTATTTCCACCCCAGGTGTGAATACGCAACTGAACGCTGCCGCAGGGAGATGCCTAGACTCGAACCGATGGGGCGGGACCGGCAGGTGCGGTGCTTCCATCCGCTGGGAGTAGGGGGGAAGAGCAGTGACTGAGATCATGACCCTGAGAAACGTATCGGTGCATTTCCCCGTCCGGGGCTTTCTGCCCTTCCTCAAGAAGGGCGAAATCCAGGCGGTAAGCGATGTGTCTTTAGGCGTCAGGCGCGGCGAGATCTTCGGCCTGGTGGGCGAATCGGGCTGCGGGAAAACCACCCTGGCCAACACCATGGTGGGCTTAGTGAAGCCCACGGCAGGTCAGGTGCTCTTTGAGGGGGTGGACCTGCACAGCCTGCCCCGGGAGGAGTTCAAAAAGACCAGGCGGCGCATGCAGATGATCTTTCAAGACCCCTTTTCATCCCTCAATCCCCGCTTCAACGTGTACCAGCTGGTCTCGGAACCGATGGTGATCCGGGGGGAAGATGATGAAGAGACGATGAAAGCAAGGGTAGTGGAGCTTCTGGAAATGGTGGGTCTTTCTGCCCAGGATCTCTACCGCTACCCCTCTGATTTTTCCGGCGGCCAGCGCCAGCGCATCGGAATTGCCCGGGCCATCAGCCTCAACCCCACATTCCTAGTGTGTGATGAGCCTGTTTCCGCCCTGGATGTGAGCATCCACGCCCAGATCCTGAATCTCCTCTTGGAGCTGCAGGAAAGGCTCAATTTGACCTACGTTTTCATCTCCCACAACCTGGCGGATGTGAAAAAGATGTGCGACCGCCTGGCCGTGATGTACCTGGGCAAGCTCATGGAAGCGGGGGATGCGGACAAGATCTTCGCCAGACCCCTCCATCCCTACACCCAGGCCCTCATTGCCGCCGTTCTGGACATCTACTTCAGTGAGGAGCGGGAGATCGTTGTCCTGCCTGGCGATACGCCCAGTCCCATTAACCCGCCTCCCGGCTGCCGCTTCTGGCAGCGCTGCCCCAAAGCCATGCGGGGCTGCAAAACGGTTCCCCCTGCCTTCTTAGAGGTGGAGGAAGACCACTTCGTGGCCTGTCACCTGGTGAACGGTTTTCCCAACCAAGACCTCCCTGAGGGCTTTGACCAGCCCATGGTGGGTAGAGAAAAGGTGCCGGGCAGATAAAAGGGCGCATAGTCGCCACCCAATCAAGCTAGCATAGGTCCATCTGGACTGGGAGAGCTTCCAGCAGAAAAGCTGGGGGCTCTCTTTTTTTGCCTGCTTGCATCCCCAGAGGCGCAGGCAG
>DGEY01000015.1:9215-15772 GCA_002391385.1 Firmicutes bacterium UBA3914
CAGATTTCTGAATAGGAGGAAAGATCTGGGGAATAATTAGGGACAAAGGAGGTGGTGGGGTGAAACGGCTGATCTGTATCACGGCAGTCCTTGTCTTGACATTGATTGGTGCAGGGGTAGTGCAGGCCCAAAATCAAGTGCAGATACCGGTGATTATCCACATACCACAGATCATCATCATGACACTGGATGCCACCGAGCTGGTTTTTGACAAGGTGGACTTCGACTACGTTTTGGGCACAGCACGCCTAACCAAGGTTGGCGTCATAGCCACAAAAAGGGAAGCGGTAACCGTGACAATTGAGGGCAACATTCCCTATACCTTGTACATCTCGGCACCGGAAGAGTATCTCTTCGGGGCCAATGGGGATCTGCTCCATATCTCCCAGTTGACCTGGGGACTGTCTCGGGGAGAGGCTGATGGACAAGGGGAAGGGGGAGAAATGCGGGCCCTGACCCTGGAGAGAGTGCCAGTACAGAGCGGCCCGCCAGGAAAACTAGAAATCAAGCTGGATTTTCAACTGACAGCCTATTGGGAGAATCCCGCCCAGACCTATACGGGCGACATCCTCTTTACGGTGATTCCCGATGAGTCCTGACTCTCGGGGCAAGACAGAGTCCAACAATGGAGGGGTTAAACGTGAGTAAACGCATCGGGGCAGTGGTAATCATTGTTTTGGCACTGGCCTTGGGCGGTGCAGCCTTAGCCCAGGAAGTGCAGGAACAGCCTCTGGTGAATTTGTTTCTCTTTGAGTCCAGTATTCGCGATGCCTTAAGTGAAATTTCGCTGCAGACGGGAGTGAACATCATTCCCGATTCCACGGTGAGCGGCCGGGTGACCGTAGACCTGCAGGATGTGCCGCTGGAGCAGGCCCTGCGCATCATCCTTATCGGCGGCGGCTATTCTTTCCGGAAGATCGATGATTTCTATTTCGTAGGCCTGCCCGATCCCCGCAGTATCACCTTCAGGGAATTGGCCGATACGCAAATAGTGGTTCTCCAGCATGTCACCGCGGGGGAGATCATGTCCGCTCTGCCATCGTTTTTGGCCAGCTATGTCAAAGGGGAGCGCGAGGGCAGTGTGCTGACCATTACAGCACCCCCTGGGGAGCTGGAACGCATTCTGGAGCTCGTTGAAACGCTGGACGTGGCGCAGCGGCAGGTGGAGATCCAGGTTATCGTCACGGAGATCTCCACCAAGGCCCTCAAGGAGCTGGGGCTCAACCTGTTCGAGGCCGTCTTTGGTGCGGGCGAGACGTTCAACGAGAACTGGACCGCCAAGTTGGGCCTCCAGAACAACATCTTTTCGCTGGAGACCAACATCCTGGGGAACATCCTCTTAAACCTCAAGGCCTTGGAGGAGGCCCAGGCGGCCAGCATCCATGCTGACCCCAGGGTGTTGGTGAGCGATGGACAATCCGCTGAACTCTTTGTGGGGGACCGCCAGATCCTCCTGTTGGCGGACTCCAACGACAAGGCGACGCGCCTGGAACGGGTGGAAGTGGGCATGCATCTGAAAGTGACTCCTCGCATCATCGGCGATGAAATCGTCCTGGCGATTGCACCGGAGATGAGTCATTTCGTGAGTGAATCCAAGAGCAGCTTAGTGGTGAAGCAGTCATCTGTTTCCACCACCGTGCGGTTGAAGGACGGTCAGACCGCTGTGCTCGCGGGCATGACTCTGCAAGAAGAAGGGGACCAGACTAGGAAAGTGCCCATCTTGGGCGATATTCCCATTATTCGTTGGTTGTTCAGAAGCGATGCCGAGAGGGCAGCCGAAAAGGAACTGCTGATCTTCGTCACTCCCGTAATCCAGTGAAAGGGGGTCGACCATGGAAAAAAGCAGAGCACGGATTATGCTGGTCCTCTTCGCGGTGGCAGTCCTCTGGACTGCTTTGGCCTTTTCCGCGCAGGCTCAGGAGCAACCGTTGGAGTGGAGTGTGGACATAGCCAAGCAGCTGCTGGCGGAAGGTTGGGAGGAGGTGCCCGCCCCAGGGACGGAGCCCGTGGTGGGCTACAGTCTTCATTTCCTGGAGTTGGACAGGGAGATAGTACGGCGCTTAGGGTTTGGCTTTGAGCTGGAGAAGGGGCAGGACACGAGTCTGTGGGCGGTTAGCGTAGATGATTTCCAGATCGGGGTTCTGCTGGATACGCCATTCCGCTTTACCGGTCAACTGTACGGACAGGTGGGACAGGCTGCCCATTCTGCCAGCCATGACTCCTGGTTGATTACCACCAGCGGTGAGCCGCTGCGGGTGGACATTTCCACTGTCCGCCTACCTACTGCCTCTAGTACACACAGAGAAGAAAGACTGGCCGTGACCATTGTGCCCCGCCGGATAGATGGTGAGACAAGGAGAATCGAGACTGAGATCGCACTGGTCTATGAGACCCTGAGCGGAAGCGTATCCCAGCTGCACACCACAGCTTGGATAGGGGCCGCAGCGGAGCGTCCCATCGCCGTGGTAACCCGAGAGGTGGATGTGGGGAGGAGAACGGAATACCAATACTTCGCTGTGTATGTGGCGGGGGCGGTAATCCCGGATGAAATGATTCCCCAAGATGCCCAGCTTATACCCATGGGTACGATTGCGGGGATGCAGGAGGTCATGGCCGAACCGGGGGATGTGCGCCCTGTGGAGATCGGCCTGGGGGCAGGCTACAGCGAAGGCAGATGGGGAGTTGTCCTGGACGGGTACATCCCCATTGCCGACTGCTTGGCCGCGTACGGCCATGTTCAATCTGTACCGGAAATGCTGTATGCAGTGGGCGTGGAAGGCGGCTTGAACGAAGAGCTGTTTTTCGTGGCCGAGCTGGGTAACGGCTCCGGCGATGGTGCATCTGTGCACCTGGGCCTCCGCGATGAACTGCAGTATGGCGATGGCCTTAAGCTGTCGGCTGCCGCTTTGCCGATCAGGGTTTCCCTGCAGGAACCTGGGGTTGGCTTGGTCTTCCACTGGCGGCTCCGGGCCGAGGTTCTGCTGGGAGATTACAGCTTTTCCTACCAAGCTCAGAACGACACCGGGAAAGTGGCACACCAGATAGGTGTAACCATGTTCCGCACCAAACCTGCCCAGGCCAGGTTCTCCTGGATGTGGAGCGAGCGGCACGGACACGTCTTTGCCGCTGGTATCTGGCTCAGTTTCTGATAACTAAGAGGGGGTGTTGATGCAGATGAAGTTTATACGCTGTGGTCTGTGGCTCCTGCTGGCAGCCGGTACGCTGGTTCTGGCGGGGAACGTGATGGCCGAGGAACAGCTGGATGTCGTGGTGGACGGCGGCCCTGTGTCCTTTACCGTGAGGGGCTTTGCGGATCTCCAGGAGTCGGTCGAGCAAATGCCCATACACTGGCTCACTTTGACCCGCACAGCCGAGGATGATGGCACGGCGCTCTACTATTCCTTAACGGACCTATCGGAGGGGTTTCCCCGGGACATGGTCGTGGTCAAAACGCCCTACGATTCAAATTGGCAGGCGTTCGCTGAGGGCAGCGACCGCTGGCGATGGTCCTCTGATGCCCAGATCTGCTTGCTGGCTGCCGGGGACAGGCAGTCCCAAGTGCAGATCGCTTTGCGCGGTGATGTTACCCTGCGGGCGGGAACGTACAGCGCAGTGCTGTCCGCGAGCAACGGGCCGGACATTCCCATTGAGATCACGGTCCTGCCCTATACAGTGGTGACCAGCGGTACGCAGGAAATACAGCTGAGCCTGGATCAAGGTCCGGGCTGGTATGCTATTCCTCCGCTGGAAATCCAGGTGGAGGCCAACCACGGCAATTGGGTTGTGGCCCTTGCCTCCGATGGTTTGCACTATCAGGGGGACAGGTACGAAAACGTTCCCCCCTTGGAACTGTTTCTTGTAAAGTCGGTGAAAGAAGCTGAAGAACTTGTCCCTTTGTCCGAGGGTCCGCAGGAAATCGCCCGGAGTGTCTATGGATGGGGGACCACCTTCAGCGTGAACCTGCAAACGGAGTCCACTTGGAGCCACGCTGCTGGGACCTACAAAGGGACGGTTTTTGTCTACGTTGCCTGGTAAAGGAACCAAACAAGGAGGAGATGTCTCATGTCTTTGAGGAAACTAGCATTGGGCCTTGTCGTTTTGCTCATGGGCGTGGGCCTACTTACAGGCGGGGAGTCAGCGCTGGCGGTAGGTGTGCGGCCTTTGGTCATCGAGATGAACGTCAATCCTGGGGATGAAAGGGAGTTCGTGATCGATTTGATCCCGGAAGCGGTGGAAGAGCTGGTGGAGCTTGTTCTATACGAACCGGTGCAGCAGCTGAGCGGCGGATTGATGTACCAACTGCCGGAGCAACCAGGATTCTCCCCCACGAGCTGGGTCACGTTTGAAGAGAGTTTAGTTCGAGTGCTGCCGGGGCAGGAAACCAGCGTGAGGGGTACGGTGCGGGTGCCCTTTTCGGCCGGCGGGTCGCACACCGTGGTGGTAATGGTGGAAACCAGGCCGCCAGAAGACCCTTCCGGCTTCACCTTCAGGGTCCGCTATGCCGTGCGATTGCGGATCATGGTGGAAAGGGCAGGCCTGAGGCCCACCGCCGAGCTCACTTCTCTCGAGGTGCGCCCGGATGCCCAGGGGGCACCCCTGATTGCCGCCAGGTTTCACAATACATCTGCCCTTGATTATCTGGTATCTGGCGAGGCCACCATCCGCGATGAGGCCAGACGCTTGGTGGAACGGGTTACCCTCCGCTCCCCGGCGGGATCATCTGCGGGAATGGATTCCACAAGGGTCTATCCCGGTGCTGGAGTCGAATTTGTCGGTCGCGTCACTCGTCCCCTTGCACCAGGGGAGTATTGGCTCCAGGCATTTTTGCGCTATGGGGACAGCGGACAGATCATCCGCAATGAAACCATCGTGGTGGAGCCCGGCCAGTTTGTCTACCCAGGCTTTGACGAGTCCGCCGCGATTATCGTTGAGCCCGCAACTGTCATCCATGAACTCCGGGCAGGGGAAAGGAAAAGCCAAGTCTTCGAGTTCGAGAGCCTGTCCCCTGAACCTGTAAGAATAGAGGTGGCCCTTGGCGAAGTCATGGCCGGCTATGAGTACTCGTTAGTGGACTGGCTGGATGTGCGCAGTCAGCCTGAATTTATGCTTCCAGCAAGGGCTAGAACCCGCCTGGCCATGACCATCGCTGTACCCAGGGATGCCCTGGACGGAAGTTACCATGGAAAAGCTGTTTTCAGGGCTTACAGTGCAACATCGGGGGACCTGCTCAGTGAAGCGGTGATCCCCATCGATGTCCTGGTGGGAACAGAGCACAGGCGGGAGGTGCAGGTGCGCAGCCTCGTGGTCGAGACCATTGAGGACGGCACCTATCTGTCCCTGGATTTGGTGAATAGCGGCAATGTGGCGTTTCTACCTCAGGTGAGCGCCGTGGTGTACGATGGGGAAAACGATTTTGTGGAGCGGGTCATGTTCGAGCTTCAGCAAGACGAGAAATGGATGTTGCCCCGGCAAGCCAAGCGTCTGATGGCCATAGCCGATGCTCTTGAACCGGGAACGTATCGTGTGGAGATCGAAGTGACGCATGGCGGAGTTCAGATTCTTAAGATGATGGATGAAGTGGTCGTGGAGCCCTAGACAGCCCACGATCGTTGCTCCTTCCTCTTCACTAAGTAGTCGTTTTGCGGCAAAACAAGAACCTCGGCCAGTCCGTATGGAAAGATGGCCGAGGTCTTTTCTTAGGGTGTGCAAGCCTGGGACAGGCGGTTGCCAACCAGAGGACAACATGTCACGGGGCATAGTCACAACAAGGGGCTGCGGGCGAGATGCCCGCAGCCCCTTGCCAGTGATGCTTGCGGTTTGGCGTGAACCTTACTTGGCTGATACAGTGATCGTGATCAACCCATCATATGTGTCGGCCAGTTGCTGGGCGATGTAGTCGATGAACACGGCTCCGCCGATTTTGTACTCACTGAACATGTACTTCGTGTCTTCACCTTGTTTCGCCGGCAGCTGATTTTCGAACAGGTGCTCGAAGGAGACTATGCGCTCGTCATCGGGGTCTTCGGACGAAATCCTCGAAAGGGCGGCGTCCCCATTTACCGGTGGCCATCCGATGTACGGAGCCACATCCTGATGCCTGTAGACCCACAAGACCAATTCGGAGGTCAGTGGATTCTCGCCCCAATCAAATGCCACCTCGACGATGGCGTCGCAGTTGCTCTCCACCCGGAACAAGGCACCGCCGTCCCTGTCAAACTCCGGGGCTTCGCTGTCTTTGTCTCCTTTTCCAACCCAATCGACTTCTGTTCCAGGCCAGTATGTTTCGCCCAGCTTGGCTGCGAAGTAAGCTTGTGCGTCCCTGATCACTTGCCACTCATCCGAAGTGTACAGACCGGCTGCCCCCATCAGGGGATTCTTGAACAGTTTGTTCTCTACGAGCCATACTCTGGCATATTTCTCGATTGTGACGGTGAACGGGAACTCGAACCCGATATTGTCGTCTTCGTCCTGGAGAGAGCCGATGTCGTAATAACCATTAACCGGCTTTTCCGGGTCAGCCGCCAGTGCTCCGGCAGAAAGAACCATTACCAGCAACA
>DGEY01000015.1:15965-18639 GCA_002391385.1 Firmicutes bacterium UBA3914
CCCCCCTTTGGTCAAGTTGCTTTTTGCTCAGTGAAATCTATCATGCACCCCATTTGGGGGGTGATGACCTCGTGCGGTTTCCGGGAAACGCGGTAATAGCATATGTGCTTCCATCGCGATCATTCCCCAATGCTGACAGTTTATGCACGGGATGGAATTTCTTGTGTGGTGTTTGGTCACTGTCATGCTATGCACTTGTCCAAGTTCTATGCCCGAGATGGGACTTGGCCGGACGAAATTCACAAATCACCAGTTGGGCCCGGATCAAAGAGATGGGCTGTCACTTGGACAGCCCATCGGTCAGGTTAGTTAACGCTCGAGACAGTCATCACTAACCCCGCCGTGTACCTATAGGGTGCAGCGTTGGAGTCGACTCGGATGGCTCCGTCAATGAAGAACGCCTGTTCTCCGTCGTCACTGGAGTGGATGAAGGAGTCTGGCCTGTCCTCTATGTCAAACATGTAGCCGTAGAAACAGACCGCCTCCTCCCCTCCCCGACGGACTTCAAACAGCGTGGGAATCTGCGGCCAACTGAAGGGGAAAGTGGGCGACAGCGTTGTTTCGAAAGCGAAATCAACCCGGACATCAACGTTGGACTCCAGCCTGAACTCCAGTCCCCTGAAGTCCTCGTCCTCTGGATCTTTGATGAAAGTGGCGTTGAAGAGGTCCTCTACATCCTTCAGGTAACCACTGGTGTTGTACACACCGGGCCGGTTGGCAATACCAAAGTGCATTGTCTGGTCCACTGTTGGAAAGGTGATCTTCACGAAGGGGGAAACCTCAAGCCCAACCAGGATGTACTTTGTTTGGCTGATGGACTGTGTGCTGCCCTGCGCTAGGCCCGTTGCCGCCACTCCCGCCAGCAATGCAGTAGCCAGCAGCAAAGTAAGCAATTTTCTCATGTTCTCTGCCTCCTCTAATCTTTTTCCGCTTCGCGAAGCTAGGCATTTCTATGTTTCCCAAATCATGGAGTTTTATACAGGAAATGGGCGCCTGGGTGCAGCGAAGGTGTCGGGATATGGAGGAGCAGACCCACAGGGTATGCTGGAAGCGGTGGGCCGAGTCTAAGGCGGCTGGCAGGTTAGGATCGGGGAGCCAGAAGACCCATGCATCTCCAGGGTGCTTGTACAGGAAAACGGGGCTATAGTGCCGAAGTAAACGTGCTGAGGTGAATCCTAATGCTCAAGAACCCGCCTGTGCTGCAAGCGGTTGCCTTCTTACTCCTTGCGGTGTTCGTGATTCCCGCGGCCGCCCTGGCGGCTGGGGAGGAACCGCTGACCATAGCAGTTCTGCCTCGGGCTTTGGGGAACCCCATTTTCCTCGATGCCTTTGAGGCGACGCAGAAAAAAGCCCACGAGCTTGGTGTGCGCCTGGAATGGGTGGCACCTTTTGACTTTTCCTCCGAGGCCCAGGTGGAGATGATTGAAAACCTGATCCGCCGGGGCGTGGACGGCATTCTGGCCAGCGTCAATGACGATGAGGAGATCCACCGGGTGTTTAGGAAGGCCCTGGATCAGGGCATTGCCGTGGCCACCTTTGACGGAGACAGTCCAGGGAGCGGACGGCTGTTCCACATCGGCATCGACAACTTCCGGGCGGGCTTTGCCATCGGTGAAGCCCTGGTGGATGTGCTCAGCTCCCGGGGCCTAGCCCAGCAGGAACTGGATACCATGATCATGACCGGGCTCAGGGAGGCCTTCCACCATGAAGAGCGCATCCGCGGCTTTCTCGCGGCCACCGAGGGCCGGGTGAACCTCAGGATCAGGGATATCGTGGAAAACGAGGACACGGTGGAGAAGTCCATTATCCTGCTGGAGGACTACGTGAAGCACAATCCAGACATTGAGGTAATCTACTTCGTGGGCGGCTGGCCCTTTTATGTACCCAGCGAGGCTTTGCCCAACTTCCAGCGCTGGGCCCAGGCGGGCGGCATTGCGGTGGGCATTGACCTCTTCTACGATGCCCTGCTTCTGCAGAAGGAGGGCTTGATCCAATACCTCATCGGCCAGGACATGACCAGCATGGGAGCGTTGGGCTTGGAGCTTTTGGTGAAGTACATCCGCACCGGCGAGGCTCCCCCGGAGTTTGTGGAAGTGGGGCTGGAACACGCAGATGAAAGCAACCTCGACCGGCTGCTGGAGATCCACAAGCCCTGGCTGGTGAAGTAGGGGGGCGTTTTAGATTACAAGGTTCGAGCGATTCTGGTCTAAACTGGTTAAAAAGGCGGAGATCCACACGATCCGCACCAAATTGATCCTCTCCTTTCTGGTCACGGCTCTCCTGCCCTTTGGCCTGATGACCGTCTTTTCCTATCAAACCTATTTCGGCGGGCTGCTCCACCGGGTGAGTGAATACTCCCAGGAAGTGGTGGGTCGCATGGCCAGGGAGCTGGATGAGTACTTCCTCGACATCGAGGCTCTGCTCACCAAGGAGCAGGATTTCTACCTGGATCAGCTGATCAAGCTGGTGGAAAACAACGACTTCAACAACCGCAAATACGTGTTCCGCATCTGGGAAGATCTGAATAACCTGCAGCGGGTCAAGCCCGACGTAGAGGAGCTTTCCATCATTTTCCCCAACGGAAGGCGCCTGAGCAGCTACGGTCTGTACACCCTGGATTACGAACGCTATCTTCGTTCTGGCTGTGGCCTTTGATGTGATTACCCGCAGCCGG